>DWVZ01000158.1 GCA_019119975.1 Candidatus Blautia merdavium
ATTCAAGTGAGGAAACAGAATGAAGGAAACAAGAAAAAAGTGGATACTGGCGTTGTCGATGACAGGCTGTATTCTGCTGATTTATCTGTGTACAGTTATGGGAGCTGCCGCGGTTTCTATTGAGGAGGTAAACCGGATCCTTGTCCATGAGATCCTACGCATCCCGGTGAATATGGAGGGAATTTCAGAGGGAAGTATCGCTATTATCCGAGATGTACGGCTGCCCAGAGTGCTGCTGGGATTTTTAACAGGGGCTTCTCTGGCTGTGTGCGGCGCCTGTTATCAGGGAATTTTCAAAAACCCCATGGCAGATCCCTATATTCTTGGAATCTCTTCCGGGGCGGCATTAGGAGCAGCGGTGGGGATTGTCCTGCATTTTTCAGGAAGTTTTACAGGGCTGTCAGGCAGTACACTGCTTGCGTTTGCCGGAGCGCTTCTTACGGTGCTCTTGGTATATACCATATCCAGAGTGGGAAAGAAGGTGCCGGTGGCGGGACTTTTGCTTTCCGGTATTGCTGTAAACCAGAGTTTGTCTGCCTTCCAGTCTCTGCTGATGCTTTTTCATCAGCAAAGTATGGATCAGATCATGTTCTGGACTATGGGAAGTCTGAATGGAAAAGGATGGAATCAGGTTCTTGTAGTCTTTCCCTATGTGGCAGTGGGCTGTTTTCTGCTGCTGACCTGTGCCAGGGAACTGGACATTATGCTCATGGGGGAGGAAACTGCGGTACAGCTGGGAGTCAATGTAGAAATTTTGAAGAAAAAGGTGCTGGTGATATCCAGCATAGTGACGGCAGCAGTGGTTTCTGCCACAGGTATCATTGGATTCGTAGGGCTTTTGGTTCCCCATGTAGTGAGGCTCTTTACCGGACCAAAGCACAAGGTGTTGATGCCGGTTTCCCTGCTGTTTGGCGGGACTTTTTTAATCCTCTGTGATACCTTTGCCAGAAGTGTACTGACACAGGAAATACCGGTAGGCATTATCACAGCTGCCTGCGGTGGTCCCTTTTTCCTTTATCTGCTGTGGAAATCCAGAAGAGGAGGGGCTGCGTAATGGAAAAAGTGATGCTGGACATACAGGAAGCTTTTGCCGGTTATGGAGAGAAGTCAGTTTTAAATGGAATCTCCATCACAGTCCGAGAGGGGGAATTCGTGGCGCTGATCGGTGCCAATGGAGCCGGAAAATCCACCCTCTTAAAATGCATTTCCGGTCTTCTGCCATTAAAAGGCGGGAAAATAACTATCTGCGGGAAGGATACCAGGGAATTGAAGCCCAAAGAGCGAGCCAGGATGGTAGCCGTGGTGCCCCAGTCCTATTCTGTGGAATACGACTTCACCGTGGAAGATGTGGTGGCAATGGGAAGATATCCCTATCAGGGGCTTGGAAGAAAGGAATCCCGTGAGGATGTCATCGCGGTGCGGCAGGCAATGGAAGCCACCAATACGCTGGAATTCAGAAAACGTCTGTACAATGAACTAAGCGGAGGGGAGAAGCAGAGGGTGATCCTCGCCCGTGCTCTGGCGCAGCAGCCCAGGATCATTCTTCTGGATGAACCTACCTCTGCACTGGATATCCATCACCAGACAGAGGTTATGGAACTGATCACACAGATGAACCAGGAGAAGAAGATGACCGTGCTGTCGGTTCTCCATGATGTGAATATGGCATCCCGGTACTGTGGAAGAATGGTCTTGCTGCAGGATGGAAAGGCAGCCGCAGACGGAGCACCCTCTGCGGTGGTCACCAGGAAAAATATGGAAAAGCTGTACCATATGAAACTTTTTATCCGTGAGAATCCCTTGTTTCACAAGCCGGAGATCCTTCCAATCCGGGTGCTGCGGCAAGAGCAGGCAGAGCATCCTCTGCGCATTCATGTGATCTGCGGAGGAGATGGAGCAGTGAAAATCCTGGAGGAACTGGATGACAGGGGCTATGCCCTTACTGCCGGCGTAGTCAATGAGGGCAGCGACGATTGTGAGATCTGCCGTTCTCTGAAGATCCCTCATGTGGAGATACCGCCTTTTACTCCGGTAACGCCAGCTGACCAGAGAAAGAATCTGGACCTTATGGCGGATGCAGAAATCGTTCTGATATCAGATATGCCCTTTGGAATCAACAATCTCACGAATCTCCAGGGACTGGAGGAGGTAAAAGGAAAAATCTTTTTTCACAAGAATGCTTTAAGCGGTGATTATACCAATGGAAAACTGGTGGAATGCCTGGAAGCTTTAGGAAAGAGAAAACAAGTGGTCTATTTTGGAGATCATGATGAATTTCTCCGCCGGCTGAAGGATTCCTTTTCCTGTCATAAGGGGGGAAACGAAGATGCAGATTGATACACTTCCGGCAGGAGATCCGGTTCACAGAGATCAGAAATGTATCGTGGTGCCTTTTGCCGGGAAGCGGAGAGTTTTAAGCACCTGCCAGCTGAACGGCGGATATCAGGAAGGACTTACAGCTGTGTTTAATAATGATGTTGACCCGGGAGACGGGACGAAATGCCGGCTTCTGGCGCCTTCTTACGAGGAACATCTGGCGCTGACCGCAGAAATGCTGGGACTGGACAGACATACGGCGGCAGGAATGTCTACAGCTGCCAGCATGGACAATGCTGCCATACGGACAGAACGATTCGGCAGCACGGCAGTCACTGCTGTGGTGACAGCAGGGATTGAAGTCAACGGAGGACGTGTGGGAGACCCTGCATCCTGGGACGAAGCGGCAGAACAGGAAGCATCGGTTAAAGCAGGAACTATCAATATCATGCTGTTTATCAGCACGGATATGAGTCCGGGAGGGCTTGCCAGGGCAATGGTTACCTGTACGGAGGCAAAGGCAGCAGCCCTCCAGGAACTGCTGGTTTCCAGCCGGTATTCCATGGGGATCGCAACGGGTTCCGGGACAGACAGCACGATTGTTGTCTGTAACGCAGAGTCGCCGATCTGTCTGAATAATGCGGGCAAACACTGTAAACTGGGAGAGCTGATCGGAAAAGCGGTAAAAGCCGCAGTTAAGGAAGCATTATATCTTCAGACCGGACTTTCTCCGGAAAAGCAGCATCATATCCTGAGACGGACGGATCGTCTGGGGATCACGGAAGAATCTCTTTGGGAAGATTTTCTGAAGCAAAATCAGGAGAGAAGTATAAGACGGGAGGATTTTGCAGAACAGATGTATAAGATCGGTCAGAGAGACGAACTGGTTGCGGCTGTCTCCTTGTATGTACATCTGCTGGATCAGCTTTTGTGGGGAATGCTGTCTCTGCAGGAGGCTTACGGGATGGGACAGAAGATACTGGAGATGATGATGCCGGAGAGAAAAAATGCTGGGAGCGGAGAACCTTCTAAAGAGAGGGAAACGGAAGAGGATGCAGGAGCCGCTGGAATACGGGAGAAAGAACAGGTACTTACAATGATGATCCAGCAGTTGAAGCGTAGGCTGAACGGCTTTATTTCCATAAAGTAAAAGAAAAGTTATACATTGCTTCCGCAAATGGTTTGTTTGCGGAAGCAATGTGATAGGGAAACTGTCAGAAAAGGCAGTTTCTTTTTTTGTTTCTATAAGGAAAGAAGCAGTTTTGTACATTTATTTATGAGTACGGATACTAAAGAGGGTTTTGCTATATCAATTGCTCTTACATTCTGACAGATTAAGCGCCAAAATGGATAATGTCTTACCAGATGTAAGAAAGATGAAACGAAGATCTATTGCGGCGGGAGGTTTTTATATATTTCTTTTCTCTGAATAAAAACGGTAGAATAGATCTAAAATATCAAAAAGACTGTATACACAAGAAAGGGATTTATTAAAATGAGAAGAGACAAAATTATGATTACATTAGAAGATCAAGATATAGAACAATTCAGAGAGTATCTTTTTGAACGGGAAAATTCCAGCGCCACGATAGTAAAATATACTGCCGATATCCGAACTTTTTATAAATTTTTGCAGGAGGGAACCACGGTGGAAAAAAGCACGGTTATCAATTATAAAGAATGGCTTCTGGAACATTATGCTCCTGCCAGTGTAAACTCCATGCTGGTGGCTCTGAACCAGTTTCTTATGTTTCTGGGAGCATCAGAGCTGAAGGTCAGAAGGATACGGGTACAAAAACAAATGTTTTCCAGACAGGAGAAGGAATTGACTCGGGAAGAATACAATCGTTTGGTAAAGGCGGCTAAAGATACAGGCAAATATAAGCTGGCGCTTCTTATAGAAACGGTCTGTGCTACAGGAATCCGAATCAGTGAGCTTTCGTATTTTACATTGGAAGCAGTAAAAAAAGGAAAAATTGTGGTAAGCAACAAAGGAAAGGTGCGGCAGATCCTGATCCCGGATACCCTGAGAAAGAAACTTTTGTATTTCGCCCAAAAGGAGCATATAGAAAAGGGTGTGCTGTTTATTACCAAGAACGGAAAACCGAAAAACAGAAGCAACATATGGGCGGAGATGAAAAAACTTTACAAGGCTTCCGGCATAGCGCCTGAAAAGATCTTTCCGCACAATCTGCGGCATCTGTTTGCAAGAGTTTATTATCAAATGACCAGAGATATCGTGGGTCTGGCGGATATTCTGGGACACAGCAGCCTGGACACTACAAGGATTTATATGTCCTCAGGAAGTGAGATATACAAAAAAAGATTTGAAAAAATGAAATTAATCAACTAATTTTAACTAAAAACACTACATAATAATAGTTATGTAGTGCCGCAGAGATATACATACAATTTTACTTATTATATACATTGTTCTACATTATTGTCAAGCTGCGATTCGATCAGAAAATGGATAGATAGAGGATTTCTATCCGGGTAAAAGAAAGAAGTGCATGTGAAAGAGTTCAGACATTTAGAAAATTTTGCCTGAACTATTTTTGCAGCTGTCATATTCTGAAAAAGCAATTCTTAAGTTATATTTTATGAAAATTCTTTGGTAATTCCCTTAAAAGAAAAGATAAGAATAAAAAATTACTACATAACTATTATTATGTAGTGTTTTCAGCGGAGTTAAAAAATTCTGTAAGCCTGCATGAGGAGAAAGCAGAAACCCATCTGCCGAAACAGAATGATTCAGGAGAACAATACATGAAAATCATAGATACACATTGTCATTTCATCCCCTATGTAGATGACGGGGCTGACAGCCTTCAGGAATCCATAGAGATCATCAGAGAATCTGCCAGACAAGGGGTGGAAGCTATGATCGCTACCCCGCATTACAGAAAGGGAATGTTTGAAGCATCTGCAGAAAAAATCAGGAAGCAGTTCGCCCATGTATGCCGGATAGTAAGAGAAAAAGGAATTAACGTCCGCTTATATCTGGGATGTGAATATTATGCCAATGAGGAAATGGCAGAGGAACTGTTAAGCGGGCGGCATTTCACTATGGCAAATTCCAGTTATGTGCTGGTGGAATTTGGAAAACAGGTGGAAAAGGAATATGCGGAAAGAAAAATAAAGGAGCTGGTCAGCTATGGATACCGCCCCATAACGGCACATATAGAACGGTATCAAAACCTGGTAGGGGATATGGACTTTGTAAGGGAGATGGTAGAATCC
>DWVZ01000020.1 GCA_019119975.1 Candidatus Blautia merdavium
GCTTACAAAGAAACCATCACAAAACCGGTTGATGTTGACAGCAAGTACGCAAAACAGTCCGGTGGTCGCGGTCAGTACGGTCACTGTAAAGTTAAATTCGAGCCAATGGATGCAAACGGTGAAGAAATTTACAAGTTTGAATCTACTGTTGTGGGCGGTGCGATTCCGAAGGAATACATCCCTGCAGTAGGCGAAGGTATCGAAGAAGCTATGAAAGCCGGTATCCTGGGCGGATTCCCGGTTGTAGGCGTACATGCTAACGTATATGACGGTTCCTACCATGAAGTCGACTCTTCTGAAATGGCATTCCACATTGCAGGTTCTCTTGCATTCAAGGATGCGATGTCAAAAGGCGCACCGATCCTTCTGGAGCCGATTATGAGAGTGGAAGTTACCACTCCGGAAGATTACATGGGTGATGTTATCGGTGATATCAACTCCCGCCGCGGACGTATCGAAGGTATGGACGACATCGGCGGTGGCAAGATGATCCGCGGATTCGTTCCTCTGGCAGAAATGTTCGGATACGCAACAGACCTGCGTTCCAGAACACAGGGCCGTGGTAACTACTCCATGTTCTTTGAAAAATATGAACCAGTTCCAAAATCTGTTCAGGAAAAAGTTCTGGCAGGAAAATCTGGTAAATAATAGGCGGCAAATGATCTGCCTATGATTGCGAATAATTGAAAACAGACTCCGACAGTTTCCAATTATCATAAATAAAACTTGCAAATATCCTTGATTTGCAATATAATCAAGGATAGCAGGTTGACTATATCAACCGCCTCGTTATGAGGCAGTAAAACAAAAAAATTTGCCCAGACGGGGCGCATGTTAAACAAGGAGGACATTCAAAATGGCTAAAGCTAAATTTGAAAGAAGCAAACCGCATTGTAACATTGGTACCATCGGACACGTTGACCATGGTAAAACAACTTTAACAGCTGCAATCACAAAAGTTCTTTCTCAGAGAGTTGCTGGTAACACAGCTACAGACTTTGAGAACATCGATAAAGCTCCGGAAGAAAGAGAACGTGGTATCACGATCTCTACAGCACACGTTGAGTATGAAACAGAAAAACGTCACTATGCACACGTTGACTGCCCAGGACATGCCGACTACGTTAAGAACATGATCACAGGTGCTGCTCAGATGGACGGAGCTATCCTGGTAGTTGCTGCTACAGACGGTGTTATGGCTCAGACAAAAGAGCACATCCTGCTGTCTCGTCAGGTAGGCGTTCCTTACATCGTTGTTTTCATGAACAAATGCGATATGGTTGACGACGAAGAATTACTTGAGTTAGTAGATATGGAAATCCGTGAGCTGTTAAGCGAGTATGACTTCCCAGGTGACGACACACCAATCATCCAGGGTTCTGCTCTGAAAGCTCTGGAAGATCCGAACAGCGAATGGGGCGACAAGATCATGGAACTGATGGATGCTGTTGACAGCTACATTCCAGATCCTCAGCGTGATACAGACAAACCTTTCATCATGCCAGTCGAAGACGTATTCTCCATCACAGGCCGTGGTACAGTTGCTACAGGTAGAGTAGAAGCTGGTACACTGCATGTATCTGAAGAAGTTGAAATCGTTGGTCTGAAAGAAGAAACACGTAAAGTTGTTGTAACAGGTATCGAAATGTTCCGTAAACTGTTAGACGAAGCTCAGGCTGGTGATAACATCGGTGCTCTTCTTCGTGGTGTTCAGAGAAACGAAATCGAAAGAGGACAGGTTCTCGCTAAACCAGGAACAATCACATGCCATACAAAATTCACAGCTCAGGTTTACGTTCTGACAAAAGATGAAGGTGGCCGTCATACACCATTCTTCAACAACTACCGTCCTCAGTTCTACTTCAGAACAACAGACGTTACAGGTGTCTGCATGTTACCAGAAGGTACAGAAATGTGCATGCCAGGTGACAACGTAGAAATGACAATCGAACTGATCCACCCGATCGCTATGAGCCAAGGTCTTACATTCGCTATCCGTGAAGGCGGACGTACTGTAGGATCAGGCCGTGTTGCTACAATCATCGAGTAATTTAGGCTGATTGACTGTAAAATTAATATAGAGTGCCGTAAGGCACCATGTGTCCAAGCGTAAGATTGCCCCGGAACCGAAAGGTTTCCGGGGTTTTTCTGTGCATACAAAAAGGACTGCCGCAAAAGTGCAGCAGTCCGCCAAGATTTCATTCTGCAGAGCTTACGAATCAGCCATTATTGGAAGGAAAGAAGGGGCGCAGCACATCTGCCACATTGGAAATTGGCATGGTCTGCAGCCAAACATGCCCCGGACCGGTAATCACGGTATTGAACACTCCTTCACCGCCGAAGAGCATATTTTTCACACCGGGAACGGTGCGGATCTCCATATCGCAGCTGGCGCTCATGGCAGCCAGATGACCGGTATCTACAATAATCTGCTGACCGGGAGCCAGCTCATACTCTACCACATGCCCGTCGAATTCCGCGAAGGCAATCCCCTGCCCGGAAAGTCTCTGAAGGATGAAGCCTTCTCCTCCGAACAGACCGGAGGCAAATTTCTTATGGAAGTGTATAGATAAATCTACGCCTGCCTCAGATGCCAGAAAAGCGCTCTTCTGGAAGATCATATCATTGCCCGGAGTAATCTGAAAAGCTTTGATAGAACCTGGAAAGCTGGAGGCAAACGCGATCATACCGTTTCCGCCCTTTGCTGTGTAGATGTTCTGGAACATGGAATCTCCGGAAAATAATCTGCCGAAAGCTTTGCCAATACCGCCGTTTGTAGTCGTTTCCATCTGCATATTGGGTGACATCCATGACATGGAGCCCTTTTCTGTGATCATTTTTTCACCGGCTTCTAATTCGCAGATAACTACGGGAAGTGTTTCTCCCTGGATGGAATACCTCATTATAAAACCCTCCTCTTTTACATACTGTTTTCTATGTGTCTGATCGAAACATGGGCAGACCGCCTGTATTGCCAAAGGGCTGTCTGCTGCGTTAGACTCATTATACCAGCTGAGGGAGACAGCAACAAGAGAAAAAAGCCCTTTTGTATTTCTTTTTGTACATAAGCAAAAAGTATTGACTTCTCTATGGCGCAGTGATAAAATCGTCAGCATGACAAAGGTGTCTGGAGCATTTGCTTCAGGCACCTTTTCTTTTTCCATGGAAAGCGGATAAAAAGGTTTGAAAGGAAAGGAAAAGATATGAATACAGGAGATACAGGTTTTATGATTCTTTGTGCTGCTCTGGTATTTTTTATGACGCCGGGGCTTGCATTCTTCTATGGAGGACTTGTAAGGCGGAAAAATGTGTGCAATACCATGATGGCGTGTGTGGCTGTCATGGGAATCTCTGTGATCATGTGGGTACTGTTTGGCTATTCTCTGGCATTCGGAGGAAACCATGGAGGGATCATAGGAGATCTGCGCTGGCTGGGATTAAATGGCGTGGGAATGGAGACAGGACCTTATGCGGATACCATTCCGCACCTGGTGTTCTGCGCGTTTCAGATGATGTTTGCCATGATCACGCCGGCGTTGCTGACAGGTTCCCTTGTGGGCAGAGTGAAATTTAAGGCATTGGTGCTTTTTGTGATCCTCTGGTCTTTGGTGGTCTATTATCCTCTGGCACATATGGTATGGGGAAAAGGAGGACTTTTGGCAGAAATGGGAGCCCTGGACTTTGCAGGAGGAGATGTGGTCCACATCAGTTCCGGCGTCAGTGCATTGACCATGGCAATCCTCGTAGGAAGGCGCAGAGGCTATGAATACACTACTTACCGGATCCACAACGTTCCTTTTGTCGTGCTGGGAGCCTGTATGCTCTGGTTCGGATGGTTCGGATTTAACGCAGGCAGCGCTTTGAAGGCAGATGGGCTGGCAGCCCATGCCTTTATGACTTCGGCAGCAGCTTCCGCTGCCGCACTGGTTTCCTGGATGCTCATTGATGCGATCAAAAGCAAGAAGACCACGCTGGTAGGAGCTTCCACCGGACTGGTCGTGGGACTGGTAGCCATTACACCCGGCGCAGGATTTGTTCCAATCTGGGCATCCATCATCATCGGACTCCTGGTAAGCCCTATCTGCTATTTCGGTGTTGCCCTGGTAAAGAAGAAACTGAAGATCGATGACGCGCTGGACGCTTTCGGCTGCCATGGAATCGGCGGTATCTGGGGAGGAATCGCAACGGGACTCTTCGCGGAGAAATCCATCAACGGCGCGGCACGGTGGGATGGACTGGTATTCGGAGACGTAAGGCTTTTTGCGGCTCAGATCGAGGGAATGCTGATCACCATTGCTGTGGCAGTGATCGGAACGTTAATCTGCGCAGGGATTGTGCGGATTGTTACTCCTTTACGAGTTACAGTCAAAGAAGAGCTTGCCGGACTGGACATTTCCCAGCATGGAGAAAGTGCTTATCCGAGTTTCAACGGTCTGGATTAACAGGAGGGAAGCGAAATGATGATCAAGATAGAAGCATATGTAAGAGAAGAAAAGTTTGAAGAGGTTAAGCAGGCGCTTACGGACATCGAGGTCTGCGGAATGACCGTATCTCAGGTTGTGGGCTGCGGGATACAGCGGGGATATAAAGAGGTCGTAAGAGGCATGGAAGTGGATACACAGATGCAGCCAAAGATCAAATTTGAGATCGTGGTTTCTTCGGAAGTATGGGCAGAAAAGACGATCAATACCATACAGAAAGCTGCCTATACAGGAGAAGTGGGAGATGGAAAAATCTTCAGTTATGAAATCCGCTCCGCATTGAAGATCCGTACAAAAGAGACGGGATATGAAGCCATACAGGCATCAGACTGAAACAGATACGTTCAGTAAGTATGCTGCTTTAGAAAAATAGAGAAAGATACGCGGGAAGACAGAGGCTCCGGGAAGGAGCATGGCTGTTCTGACCGATGGCTGCAATCCGGGAAAGACAGGTTCTTTTCCGGATTTTGGTATTCTTAAAAAGCAAAAAATACCTGCATGAAAATCCATGGGAAAAAGTTTTACAGCAAAAAGATTGTAAGATATAATAAGAGCAGAAAACAAAATTCTGCAAAGTTTTTGCAAAACAAAAATAGAAAAGAGAGCAGCGAAACATGGAAGAAAGAGAAAATGATTTTACCCAGGGAGGTATCCTGGGAAAACTGTTAAGATTTATGATTCCCGTGCTGGGAGCATTGATCCTTCAGGCAATGTACGGCGCCGTGGATATTCTGGTGGTAGGATGGTTCGGTAC
>DWVZ01000159.1 GCA_019119975.1 Candidatus Blautia merdavium
ACGATGCCAGATTAAAAGCTATACGGGATTATAGATTCTATCTGAAAATGAGTGAGCAGCGTGGATTTGAGGCTGGGAAAACAGAAGGTGTACAGGAAGGATTAGAACAAGGCAAATTGATTCTGATCATGAATATGCTGAAGAAAGGCATGGAGGTAAAGGACATCCTGTACTTTGCAGGCGTATCGGAAGAAGAAGTTGAAGAAGCAAAGAAATTATTAGAATAATACAGAATACGAAAGTACACAGCAAATGTAAAAATCCAGAGGCAAACCGAAAGTCGGTGTGTCTCTGGATTTTCATAATGGGAAAAAACGCCTTTTTTATAGTTTACAGCTGTATGTACAATTCCTTGCCGTATTATCTTTCAGCAGCTGCAGAAGATGGCAGCAGGCTTACCAGGAAGAAAGCGATTGCTGAAGGAATGATCGGGAAAAGGCTTGCCGGGATAATATTTCCAAGCGGGAATACTACGCCCGGTATCCAGCTGATCAATACGGTCAGGACACCTACAACAGATGCAGCAACAGCGCTTTTGGCATCTCCTCTTTTCCATACAATACCGCCTACAAAAGGTACGAAACATGCGGCTGCCAGGAAAGAATATACATTATTCAGCAGTCCCAAAATACTGCTGGAGGAAAGTGCCAGGGCAGTGGAAGAAAACATGAAAAGAACGTTGATCACTAACGTGATTTTCTTTAACTGCTTCTCAGAAGGATTTTTCTTCAGGGCACCCTGCCAGATGTCTCTTGTTAAAACGGTTGACATGGTAATCAGTCCGCAGTCAATAGTTGACATAACAGCTGCCAGTACAGCGGCAATGATCAGAGCACATACAATTGCCGGAAGCTCATTTAAAATAACGTCGAAAAATGCGCTGTTTCCGCTGGCATTGTATTTAAAAGCTCCAAAGGATCCGATAAAGGCTGGCATCAACGCCAGAGGGATCATCACCAGGCAGGAAAGGTAGCAGGCAATACGGGATGTCTTAGCGCTTTTTGCAGAGTTAATACGCTGGTAAGTGGGCTGGTCTGTTACCATACCAAACAGCAGAGGAAGCATCATACCTGCGAATCCTGCTGCGGAAAGTCCGCTCATATCAAGAGAAGAGCTTGCCAGTTCACCTGCATCAATAGCAGCGCTCATATCACCGATGGCGCCTCTGGCAATGAGAACGATCGTAGTAGCCACAAGACCTGCTATGATAACGCCGGTCTGTACTACAGAAGTGGCAAAAGCGCCCCACAGACCGGATAATTGAGAATACAGAAGGACAACTACCGCGATTGCAATAGCGCCTACCGCGCCGGGAAGTCCCAGAGCTTCAAAGAGTGCCTCTCCAGCCATAATCTGCCCTGCGATCAGACCGATGGAAGAAATCGCAGTACTAAGGTCATAAATGGTTCCGGGAATTTCATTATGATAGCGTTCTCTGGTGTAGTCTGCCATGGACATATAATTGTTATTGTAGATGAAGTTGTTCAGAAAAATCGCTACCAGAATCGTGGATAAAGCACAGGCAATACCATAAGCAGAGCCTGCCATACCGGATACGGCGCCTTCAGAAGCACCTCCTACTACAAATCCGTTTCCGATCTGTCCTCCGATCGCGCCGCCCATCAAAAGCAGTACACCGCCGGAACGTCCCATACTTAAATACCCCTCAAAGTTGCTGGCTTTGCTCCTTCCCATCCAGCCAATGAAGACCATGGCTGCGAAATAAATGATCAGTACGACAATAATGGTGGGAATCATTGCATTGTTCATAAAAGACTCCTTTCTGTCCCGGACTCTGCAGAATTCAGGACATTTCTTTTTCTTTTCTTTTCGGCATAGAAAAAAGTTTGATTGAATTATACCCTGGTAAAGTGAGGAAGTAATTTCAAAATTTTGATGTCTTATTTAATAAAATTAATATATTGTGGAATTTTGTCCTTTTTGATAAAATCAGTATAAAATAATCGTCAGTAAGGAGGGGTAAAATTCTATTATGGAAGAAATAAAGGAAGTTTTTACATATAAAGACCTGGATTATTGGAAAAATTACATCACTATGCATAATGTACTGGCGTGTGAATTGTCCTACAGTCTGATCTATAATAATATCCGTCCCGAAAAGGTAAAGGAAGCACTGGCAACAGTGAACCTTACTGCGCTCCCCAATCGGTTTCTGCTGATTCAGGTGGACGATTATTATAATTGCAGCAGCAAAATGGAGATTACCCAGGAATTCTACCAAAAAACAGTACTGATCAATATGCTCAGGGAATGTATGAAAAGTATGGGGCTTAAGGGCTTTATGGCAAATCTTGTAGGCATTGATAAGCTGATCTGCTTTCTGTGCTGCGAAGAAGAGGAAAAAGGCGATATCCGGCGCTGCCTTTCAGAAATCGCGGAACGTTTTAAAGAAGAGGTGCGCACCCACAGTGATTATACAATTTCCATCTGCATCAGCCAGCGCTGTACCCGTATCTGGCAATATTCGCAGATGCAGCCCCAGATGGATCAGGCTTTAAATAAAAGTTATTTTTCAGGAAAAGAATTCAGCATTTTTCTGGAAGATGTGGAGCTGAAAACACCGGAAAAGGAAGCCGATCTTAATAACTTTTACTCGGATCTGATGGTGGCGTTTTCCAGAGGAAACAGAGAGCGGACAGAGATTGTGCTGCAGGCTGTCATGCAGGTGCTTTTGGAGGGGCAGATCTATCCGGAGCGCGCCAAGATGGAACTGATCCGCCTGCTCCAGCGTATCAGTGATTACGGGATACGCTGCGGAATTCCCAAGAAATACATGAAAGAATGCAGCGACAACGTCATGGCACAGATTTTATCCTGCGGCTTCATTGCAGACGCCCGGAAATACTTTATGAAATTTTTTGACCAGTTTACCCTGCTTTTGAAAGAGGTTAATGCGAAGAAAGAATATCTGTTCCGGGTTCCGGTCAGTGAATACATTGAGATGCATTATATGGAAAATATCCGGCTTGGGCATCTGGCAGAGATGATCGGTTTTAGTGAAGGGCATTTTACCCGGGTATTTCGGGAAGAGTTCGGCATGACTTTTGTACAGTATCTGACAGAGTGCAGGATTGCCCACAGCAAAGAACTGCTTCTTGTTAACTCTGTACCCATAGAACAGATTGCGTACCGGGTGGGAATGAACAGTTACAGCTATTTTTGTACCTGTTTTAAACGGTTATGCGGCGTATCTCCCGGGGAATACCGGAAAAATAACAGTGAGGAAATATCATGATTTTAAAATGAAAAATCAGAATCGAGAATAACATTCCCGGAAACAAACTGCTAATATGAACATAACGGCGTAGAAAAAAAGAAAGAAAAAGGTGATTTTCAACAAAATTCATAAAATTTTTGAGAAAAATAAGGAGGTCATTATGTTTCACTATACACATTTGTTTCAACCTATCCATGTGAGAAACGCATACGTTAAGAATCGTATTGAATCAGCTCCCATGTCCCCAAGCGGAGATGTGCCCTTCTATACCAGAGAAGCTTATGAGATGTATAATTCCATCGCAAAGGGCGGAGCGGGAATTGTCACACTGGGAGAAGCCGGGGTACACAGTCTTACTGACCATGCGCATCCCACCATGCCTCATTTAGATGATGAAACCCTGCTTCCTTCTCTGATCCAGACGGTGGATACAGTACATAAATGGGGAGCGCTGGCTTCCATCGAGCTGACCCATTCCGGATGCAGAGCAAAAGGCGCTTTTCTGGCAGAGGGCGGCTATGTGATCGGACCGAGCCCCATGGAGGCGAATCTGTACGGCGACAGAGTCATTGAAATGGATGAAGATATGATGAATACCATCGCGGACGCTTATGCACAGGCAGCTTATATGGCTGAGTTCGCAGGCTGTGATATTGTCAACATTCATGGAGGTCACGGCTGGCTCATCAGCCAGTTCCTGTCCGATCTGAACAATCACAGGACAGACAAATACGGCGGCTCTATTGAGAACAAAGCTCGTTTTCCATTGATGATCGTAGACCGCATCCGTCAGAAATGTCCGAATCTGATTCTGGAATTCCGTTTAAGCGGTCAGGAAGAGACCGAAGGCGGCATTACCATTGAGGAGACCGTAGAATTTGCAAAGATGCTGGACGGAAAAGTGGATATCATCCATGTGTCTGCAGCAACCTTCCATGACACCAGCAGCTCTGCCAGAATGTTCCCCACGGTTTTCTACCCGAGAGGATGCAATGTAGACAATGCCGCAAAGGTTAAGGCGGTGGTGAAAAAATCTCTGGTATCTGTGGTGGGCGGTATTAATGACCCTGATTTTATGGAGGATGTGATCGCCAGCGGAAAGGCGGATTTTGTAGTAGCAGGCAGACAGTTTATCGCAGATCCCGATTGGCCAAGGAAAGCCCGCAAGGGAAAAGCAGATGAAATTAAAAAATGTATCCGCTGTGAAACCTGCATCAGCGCTGGATTTATTCCCCATGTACCGTTCTCCTCTGGTGTGCTCCGCTGCAGTGTAAATCCTACTTGGGGAAGAGAATACGAAAATACCCGCAAAGAGGAAAAGGTGCCTTATGCGAAGAAGGTCCTGGTAGCAGGCGGCGGACCGGGCGGAATGGAAGCAGCCATTACTGCGGCGCGCCGGGGTCATCAGGTAATCCTCTGTGAAAAAAATGACCATCTGGCAGGCAGTCTGGATTATGCGAAACAGATTTCATTTAAGCAGGATATTGTACAGTTCCTGAAATCTATGGTGATCAATGTGCAGAGAACTCCTAATCTGGAGCTGCGTCTTAATACAGAAGTGACAGAGGAGCTCATTGCAGAAGAAAAACCAGATACACTGATCGTTGCCTGCGGTGCAGAACCGGTGATTCCACCCATTCCTGGACTGGACAAACCAATGGTACATCATGTTACAGATTTATATAAGAAACATTTATCCGTTGGAAAGAAAGTAGTCGTGATCGGCGGCGGTCTTGCAGGCTGTGAAGAAGGCCTGGATCTGGCTTGGAAGGGACACGAGGTATCTATTGTAGAAATGAAAGACGGACTGGCAAAGGATGCGCCTTATATCCATTGGCGTCACCTGCTGGAAAAAATGGAAGGCGCGGTGACTTCCTATTGCTCTGCGAAAGTTTTATCCGTAGAGGAGGACGGCGTAAAGATTCTGGATCAGGACGGCACGGAACTGCTCCTGGAAGCAGATACAGTCCTTGTGGCAGCCGGTATGAAGGGAACGCTTCCTAAATATGAGAATTGGCATGAGCTTGCAGAAGAGGTGATCTTCGTAGGAGACTGCAGAAAAGCGTCAAAGATTCTGGAAGCCATGCGTACGGGTTACTGTGCAGGCGTGACAATCTAAAAATAAAAAGCAACGAAGTATAAAATATAGAAGATATAAAAAGATAAAAAGCAGACCTGTATGCGGGGAGAGGAATTCTTTCTGTATGCAGAGCCTGCTTTTTTCTGATTCCGGTTTAGTGCAGGCGACTTTCTGGTTAAAAATGATAAATTAAAGGGAGAAAAATGTATACTGTTGTATATATTTTTGAAATGTTCATGAATAAATAAAAAATTAAAAAAAGCTTGACATAGAAGAAGCCATGTGCTATTCTATCATAGCTGTCGCGAGACAGGGCGGACGAAGAGCCGCCGGTTAAAAACTTTTTGAAAAAAGTTGTTGACAAAGCCTTGAAGATGTGATAATCTATTGTGGCTGTCGCAAAAAGGGTTCGCCCCTTACAAAAAACTTTTAAAAAAGTTCTTGACAAGCTCAAAACGGTATGATAAAATATCGGAGCTGTCATTCGGCAGCAGGACCTTGATAACTGAACAGTGGAACACATGAATCGAAAATTCTTTTACATTTTATTCTTAGGTTCAAC
>DWVZ01000160.1 GCA_019119975.1 Candidatus Blautia merdavium
CATTCCGACTTTTGTAGCTAAGATTGCTTTCTTCATTCTTTTTACCTCCTGTGAATCTACAGCGGATTACACTGTGATGTGCAATCATCCTAGACAAACAGTCAATATAAGTGGATGCTCAGCATTGCTTCTATATCAACCTTGTAAGGATAATTTCATAACCTGCGAACAGAATTATTTCTGTTTCATTTTGATATCAATGTACACACCAGCCGGCATTTCCAGACGTGCAAGCGCGTCTACAGTCTTCTGTGTCGGTGCAATGATATCGATCAGTCTCTTATGAGTTCTCTGCTCGAACTGTTCTCTGGAGTCTTTGTATTTGTGAACCGCACGTAAGATGGTTACAACTTCCTTCTTTGTAGGAAGGGGTACCGGTCCGCTAACAGTTGCTCCGTTCTTCTTAACAGTTTCGATAATTTTTCCTGCTGACGCATCTACTAACTGATGGTCATATGCTTTTAAAGTGATTCTCATAACTTGACTTGCCATAAAAAAAGTCTCCTCCTTTTCGCACTTTTTGAGTACGACAAGCGGCGACTGTACACATTCCCGTGTGTGTCATCATAACTCTGCACACACTCCCACCCTTTCGTGGTAAGTCTATCGATGTAATACAGTGACTTGTCGTCAGTTTCCTAACTTGACATTCGCTCCACGGAAAACCTGCTTTTCAGCAGCAACCTCGCGCTTCATAGCTATCATGTCACAGCACTTAAGAGTATAATGCAAGTCTTCCCGGATTGCAAGCATTTTTTTCATTTATTTTTCATTTTTTTGTATTTTTTCCAATACAGTACCAATCTGCGCTTTCCCTTCCATTCCTCTGGTTTTCCTTCCCGCATGAAAAGAAAAAGGACGG
The DNA here is from genome assembly GCA_019119975.1 of Candidatus Blautia merdavium. Taxonomy (GTDB): domain Bacteria; phylum Bacillota; class Clostridia; order Lachnospirales; family Lachnospiraceae; genus Blautia; species Blautia merdavium. The sequence continues at coordinate 863 of DWVZ01000160.1, forward strand.
CTGCCCTCTGGGCACCGTCCCATTTTGCTGTTATTAAAGGATTTCGGAATAATCCAGGATAGTCACATCGTTTTCTTCGTCCTTCTTGATCTCAGGCGCATCGCCTGCTGCCTGTGCTTTCTGAATCAGCTCCTCCACTGTAGGAGGAACCGGAACCAGATCCGGATTTATCTGGATTTCCTGAGAAGACGAAACAGTTTCTTCTATATTATTATCATATTCTGTCTCTGCTTCTTCTATTATCTCTTCCGGCTCTGCAATCTCCGGCAGGATCTGTGTCAGTGTTTCTTCTTCCGGTTCTTCAGGTACTTCCGGCTCTTCCGAAAACTCTTCTTCCAAATCCGCCTCCACGCTGTCTTCCTGAGAAAGTTCCTCCATATCCGGAAGGATCACAGTGGCATCAGTAACCTGCTCCGGCTCTTCCCGGTCTTCCTCAGTTTCTATATCAGAAGCGTCCCTATCTTCAAAAAGGGCATCCGGATCAGGAAGGATTGCTGTGGCATCCTCTGCCTCTTCCGGCTGGCTGACCTGACGGAAAATTTCTTCATCGGCATCTGCCAGCTGTTCCGGCTCTTCATCGGATGTCACCTGGTCTGTGTCTGCCGCGCTTTCCCCGGCAGCCGCGGGTTCCTCCGGGAACTTTAAGGGGGCAAGGGTTTCTTCTTCCTCGTCCTCTTCGTCATAGCCTTTTTTCTCCAGCTTGCGTCTGCGCTTCTCTTCTCTTTTCAGGCGCTTTCTCTCTCTGCGGCTTAAGACTTCCTCTTCCTCCTCTTCTTCTGTGCCGGAAGCTTCGTCGTCTTCGCCGTCCTCCTCGCTGTCTTCTTCCTCGTCATCTTCGTCTTTATCCTTCCTCCACAGTTCTGACAGGATAAAGAGGATTACCAGAAATACGACTCCAAGCCCTACCACGATCAGACCTTCTGTAGTCTGCAGCGCAATGGCTGCATATCCGATAAAGGGAACGATCAGGACTACCTTGGAAACATTTTTGGTAAGCTTTACGGTAGCGTCGTCACTCTGTACATTATATATGTCCTGTACCTGATAGGAGCCTCCGCTGGCATCCATATCTGTGATCTCATAGACATAGGTCTGGGCTCCTTCGGAATAGAGGATTCTGTCCCCTTCTTTCAGATCGCTGACATTGACGGTTCTTCCGTACGCCACAGAACCGGTGGGAAGATTGGTCTCGATCTCTGTGTTGTCATTCATCACAGTTTCGACTCCGAGAAACTGGGGAACCATCAGCGCCAAGGCAACCACGATTACCAGAAGGACTACCAGGTTCACAATAAATTTCAAAAATTTTGACATTTTTTCTATACTCCTCAATTCTGCAGCCTAGCGCTGCTGCTGTTTCATTTTCATTTATCTTACCATTTTTCGCCGAAGATGTATAGAGTTTTTTACTGAACTGTGCCTACATATTCTTAAGGAAGGCACAGTAGCCCAGGAATGCCTCATAGATATCCACCTTGCTGGCGATCTCCCATGGAGCGTGCATGTTCAGGACAGCAACGCCGCAGTCGATCACTTCCATATTATAATTGGCAAGGATATAGGCAATGGTTCCGCCGCCGCCGGCATCTACTCTGCCAAGCTCCGCGGTCTGGAAGGACACACCGCTTTCTTCCATGACTCTGCGCAGGGATGCCATATATTCTGCATTGGCATCATTGGAACCGCTCTTTCCCCTGGAACCGGTATATTTGTTGAAGGTGATCCCGTGTCCCAGATAGGCTGCGTTCTTCTTCTCCATAACCTCCGGATAATTGCTGTCGTAGGCAGCGCTTACATCAGAGGAAAGCATCTTGGAATTTTTCAGCGCCCTTCTTAAAAGGAGCTCGCTGTACTGTCCCGCCGCATTCATCACCTCAGCTGTGGTATTCTCAAAGAAACGGGACTGCATGCCGGTAGCGCCTACGCTGCCGATCTCTTCCTTATCCACCAGCAAGCATACCGAAGTGTATTTCACATTCTCCTGTGCCAGCATTGCCATAAAAGAAGGATAGGCGCATACTCTGTCATCGTGGCCGTATGCCATCACCATGCTGCGGTCCAGACCGTAGTCTCTCGCTTCACCTGCAGGAACCACTTCCAGCTCCGCGGAAAGGAAATCCTCTTCCTCAATGCCGTATTTCTCTTTCAGGATCTGAAGGATCTGCGCCTTTACCGGCTCTTCCTCTTCTCCCTCCAGAGGAATGCTTCCCACCAGAATATCCAGTTTCTCTCCTTCAATGACTTCGGCTGCTGTCTTCTGCTGCTGTTTTGCAGCCAGATGGATGAGCAGGTCTGACACGCCTACTACCGGGTCCGCCGGATCTTCTCCGATCACCACTTTCACCACTTCCCCGTTTTTCTTGGCAGCCACGCCGTGGAGTGCCAGAGGAAGTGTCACCCACTGGTATTTCTTCACACCGCCGTAGTAATGGGTATCCAGCAGCGCCATCTCCGTGTCTTCATACAAAGGATTCTGTTTTAAATCCAATCTGGGAGAATCCACATGGGCGCCCAGAATGCGCATGCCTTTTTCTATGGGCTCTTCCCCGATCAGGTACATGGCAAGGGTCTTGCCCATATTATTGGCATAAACCTTATCTCCTGGCCTTAAAGACTCTCCTTTTTCCAATACCTCTTCCAGGTTTCTGTATCCTGCCTTTTCAGCCTGAGAGATCATCTCATCTACACATTCGCGCTCTGTCTTGCATGTACTCATAAACTTCTTATATTTTTCACTAAAGTCGAAGACAGGCGTTCTGTCTTTATATTTCTTCCATGCATTTTCTGTTTTCATGCTCTGTCCGCCTTTCTTATGTATAATGCAGAATGGTTTCTGCTCTTTTTCGATTCTACTACATCTCCCCGGTAAATGCAAGGCAGGTCTTGCTTCTTCTTTTCTTCTCTTATATAATAGACCCAATGACAGAAAGGCGGATAACGTATGGAATCAGAAAAAGAAATAAAAATCATTGAAGACCTGTCCCTGAACGCATGGCCTTCCCACCAGATGCAGCTTTATGACGGATGGATCCTGCGTTTTTCTTATTTTTATACCCACAGGACTAACTGCATCGAGCAGATTGGCTCCTCCTCCATTCCTCTGGGGGATAAGCTGGACTACTGTGAGGAAATTTATGAAAAGTGGGGGACTCCTGCCATTTATAAGATCACGCCTCTCCTGAGCAGTTCCTTTGACCAGATGCTGACAGAACGGGGCTACCACATTGCCCACGTGACGGAAGTTATGACCATGGATATGAGCAATTACAAGGTCCGCGAGCCCCTTTATCCGGTGACGGTATCGGATGTCATCTCCCCAGCCTGGCTGGACGCGCTCTTTGACATGAAGGGAACCGTCAATAAAATCCACAGGAAAATCGTGCCTTCTATGTATGCCGCCATTCCCAAGGATGTAATCTCTGCCGCTGTCTATGAAGGGAAAAAGATCATCGGCACAGGGCTCTGCATCCTGGACCGGGATTATGCGGGGATCTATGCCATCCATGTAGACCAGGGCTTCCGCCGCCGCCACATTGGCAATGCCATCTGCCGGGCGCTTCTAAATGCCGCCTTTTGCCGGGGCGCCGCATCTGCTTATCTGCAGGTGGTAAAGGGCAATACGCCTGCCAAGGGTCTGTATGAATCTCTGGGATTTCATGATTTTTATACATACTGGTTCCGGCAGCAGTATCCTGTAGCGGAGGGAGCAAACCAGCCTGCGGAAAAATAAGAAAGAAATACCTTTTACCAAAAGAGGACGCTGCGTCTGCGGCGTCCTCTTTTGTTTCCTTTTTCATATTCAATTTCTTCTATAATTTTGCAGCATTTTTGCTCAAATATTCTTCGATGCCTTTCATGGCTTCTTCTTCATCAACCCCATCTACGGATACGGTTACCTTCTCTCCGGCGTCCAGTCCCAGGCTCATCATTCCCATGATGCTTTTGGCATTTACTTTTCTCTCTGCACTCTCCAGATAGATATTGCTGGTGTACTGGCTGGCTACCTGTACAAGCAATGCAATGGGTCTTGCCTCCAATCCGTTTGTAATTCCGATGGTAATTGGTTTACGAATCATACTTGTTCCTCCTTGCCCTCTCTCAGCTGCTCTGCAATGCCGCTGATCTTGCGCAGTCTGTGGTTGACTCCCGACTTCCCTACCGGCGGGGAGAACAATGCTCCCAGCTCTTTTAAAGACGCCTGGGGATATTCCAGCCTCAGAAGGGCTGTCTCCTCCAGATTCTCCGGCAGCTTCTCCAGTCCTATGGTATCCCGGATGTAAAGAATATCTTCCACCTGCTTCACTGCAGCATTTACTGTCTTGTTAATATTTGCCGTTTCGCAGTTTACCTTTCTGTTCACACTGTTGCGCATATCCTTCAGGATCCTTACGTTCTCCAGATTGAGAAGGGATATGCTGGCTCCCATTAAGCCCAAAAGTTCTACGATTTGCGCGCCTTCCTTCACATAAACAACATCATACTTTTTGCGCTTTACAATTTTGGCATCAATTTCAAAAGACTGTATAAGTTCCTGCATCTGCACTGCCTTTGGCCGGGAAGAACATACGATCTCAAAATGATAGAATTTCTCCGGGTCACTGATAGAGCCGGCACATAAAAATGCCCCGCGCAGGAACGCCCGTTTACAGCAATTCTTCTGAATCACCATTTGATTGACCAGTGCCTCTGTAGGTATGGGCGTTCTGTCCTCTGCCAGTATCTTCACTGCCTGCAGAATCCTGATAGCTGTCTCCTGGTCCTCTACGTCAATCGTAAATCGGTTGTTTTTTCTGACTATCCTTTTATCAATAGAAACTTCGCCATTTATTGTAAACGTTTTTTCCAGTAATGTAAAGTATTTTCTTAGGATACTTTCATTTTCCGAAGAAACCCTCAGATCTGCCCCCTGCCCGGGTTTCTTCACAATCTCCCCGTCAAAGACCAGGATCGCCGCGATTTCGGCGATCCTGCAGTGCCTTGCGCTGTCCACGCAGCGGATCAGTTCTTCTTTTACGTTTCCTGAGAAAGACATTTCTTCCCGTCCTTTTCTATATCTCTATGTTCTATCCGAAGCCCGTATTCTTCATTTTTTCCCAGGCGGGCATACAGCTCGTTTGCCAGGGTTACGGACCTGTGTTTGCCGCCGGTGCACCCTACGGCAATGACCAGCTGAGTCTTGCCCTCTGCTATGTAATTGGGGATCAGAAACCGCACCATATCCTCCAGCTTATCCGAAAACTCATGGGCAATGTCAAAGCCCATGACATAATCCCTCACCGGCGCGTCGTTGCCGCTTAAGGGACGGAGCCCTTCCATATAATAAGGATTGGGGAGGAAGCGCACGTCAAAGACCAGATCCGCATCCGAAGGGATCCCGTATTTGAACCCAAAGGACAGGACTGTGACCATCAGATTCTTAAACTCTCTGTTATCTACAAAGATCCTCTCCAGCTCTGCCTTCAGCTCTCTGGTGAGAAGCTTGCTGGTATCCAGGATATAGTCCGCATAGTTTCTCAGGAACTTTAACTGTTCTCTTTCCCTGCGTATGCCTTCGTCCACTCTTCCTGCGCCGGAAAGGGGATGGCTCCTTCTGGTCTCCTTATAGCGCTTCACCAAAGTCGCGTCGTCCGCGTCCAGGAAAAGAACCTCCACGCCGGTTCCCGGAAGCCGGATATTCTCCAGCACTTTCTCCAGCCCTCCAAGTGCCTTTCCGCTGCGTACGTCTACGCCGATCGCCACTTTTTCGATTTCTCCCGGCACTCCATCGCCCAGAAGCTGGGCAAATTTGTCGATCAGCTGCACGGGAAGGTTATCCACACAGAAATACTCCATATCCTCCAGCATTTTCAGCGCCGTACTTTTCCCGGCGCCGGACATTCCCGTAACGATCACAAACCGCATTGCTTTTCCTCCTCTTGTATCTCTCTTCTCTTTCTTCCCACGGCTGTC
>DWVZ01000161.1 GCA_019119975.1 Candidatus Blautia merdavium
GATCTGGTGCAAGGGGTATCTAAAATCATTGACCACAAGCAGGTCAGAGCCAGCGCCGATGAATGGACAACGGTACGCGGCACCCATGAAGCCATCATCAGCCGGGAGCTGTTTGCCGCTGTTCAGAAAGCATTGAACCAGGCTGCACAGCAGGCAAAAGACAGGGAGATACATTCCTGGTCTCCCAATCTTTTGAGAGGAAAGATCTTCTGCGCCCACTGTGGTCATAGCCTTCATCGGCAAAAATGCGTCCGCAGAAAATCACAAGAGGTATATGTCTATCACTGTATCAGCAATAACCGCATCAAAAAGGGTGTTTGTCCTGGTGCGTTTATCTTTGAAAAAGAGCTGCTGGACGCCCTATCCGATATGATACAGGAACAGCTTGATACCACGCTGGGGCAATACTCTCTCGGTCTGGAAAACCTCACCAAAGAAGCCGAGGAGCAGAAAAACATACAGGCTAAAATCTTCAGCCGAAAGCAGGAAATCCAGCAGCTGCGTACCTACCAGCGCGGATTGTATGAGGGCCTGATCCAGAACCATCTGTCAAAAGACGAGTATTTTACCTTCAAGGAGAAGTACGAAGCCAAAATCGAGGCCATCAGCGAGGAAATCGAGCAACTGAAAGCAGGGCTTGCGATTATCGCCAAGCAGCTGGAACAGTATAAAATGCTGTCCCAGGATGCACAGCATATCAAGGAAGATCGCCAGCTGACGGCAGCTCTGATTGACCGGCTGATTGACCGTGTAGAGGTCTCAAGAGAAAAGCGGATTACGGTTCGTTTCCGTTTCCAGAGTGAATTTGAACATTGTGAGGAGGTGCTGAGCCAGTGCAGAAATATGTGATTGCCCTTTATATCCGCCTTTCCCTGGAGGATTATAAATACGACAGTATGAGCATTGAAAACCAGCACCTTGCGCTGAACGAATTTGTTTCTTCCATGCCGGAGTCCGCCCATGCAGAAATCCTTGAATTTATCGACAACGGGTATAGCGGGACAAACTTTGAGCGTCCCAAAGTCCAGGAGCTGATTGAGATGGTACGGGCCAATAAGATCGACTGTATCATCGTAAAAGACTTTTCCCGATTTGGACGAAACAGCATTGAGACTGGCTATTTCATTGAGCGTGTGTTCCCGCTGTTTCACACCCGGTTCATTTCCATCAACGATGATTTTGACAGCGATCAGCACAAGGGCGATACTGGCGGTATGGATGTAGCTTTCAAGTATCTGATCAGCGAGTATTACAGCCGTGATATGTCCATCAAGACCAAAAGCGCCAAGTACGCCAAAATGCAGCGCGGCGAATACCAGAGCAAAGTTTGCCCTTACGGGTATCGCAAAAGCGCCGATGGCAGAATGGAACCGAACCCGGAAACCGCTGCTGTGGTACAGCTTATTTTCCAACTTGCCGCAACCGGAATTGGAGCGGCAGCCGTTACCAGGGAACTCTTTAAGCGAGGCATCCCGACCCCCGGAGAATACAAAGCAACTCATGGGCAGCAGTACCACGATGTCTCCCGCTCCCGTGGACGCTGGAGCAGTTCTACGGTTCTCCGTATCCTGGAGGACGAACGCTATATCGGCTCCTATGTCATCGGGCGTCGTGCAGTCATTGAAGTGGGCGGCACAAGGAGCCGCAAGAAGGACCGGGACAAGTGGTTCATTATCCCAGACCATCATCCGGCAATCGTTGATAAAGAACTATTTGAAAAGGTGCAGGCTGTGCAGCGCCGATTCTCCTTGCCGACCAAGAAAACCAGGGAGTACCCACTAAAAGGCAAGGTCTATTGTGGCTGCTGTGATCATGCACTCTCCCGCATCGTCCCCAAAAGACCATTTTATATGTGCCGCCATTCTACCGCTGATGTGAACAGCCGCTGCCGCGATGTCCGGGCAGATGCTGCCGGTCTGGAGGAAGCCGTCCTCCTCACTTTGAAAAAGCAGCTGGAAATCCTGCTGCCCGTACATAAAGACGGCACCATTCACTTGGAGGCCACCGCTGCCAAATGCTCTGAGTATGAGAAGCAGATGGAAGTTCTGAAGGACCAGAAGCAAGCTCTCTTTGAACGGTATCTCTTGGGGCAGATCGAGCTGGACACATATAAATCGGAGAAAGCAGTTTATGACACAGAAATACTGAAAGTCAAAAATGCCTATGCTGCTGTCACCGCTCAGGCAAAGTTGAAGCGGGAAGAACAGGCCCGCCAAAGCAGCCGACAAGAGATTGCTCACTCGATTGAGGAAGCAGATGCGCTAACCTCCGAGTTGACCGATCTGCTGATTGAAAAGGTGTATGTATTCCCCGACAATCGCATTGAGATTGTTTACAAGGTCCATGACCTCTTTGGATAATTGAAGATACAAAAACGGAAAACCCAGGCCATCAAATCCATCTTAGTGGCTTGGGTTTTCTGCTCTTTGGCGCTTTTATAGTCAAACGACAAGTGGTACAATATAGTTAAATTCTATTTACTATGAAAGCTGTACCAGGGGGAACAAAAATGGGAAATCGAACATTTGAAGATGTGAAAAGCTATGTAGAATGGCAATCTCAAGGGAAATGCACAGTATTGAGCGCAAAAACAGAGCAACACTTCGATGATTTGGGTGTTGATGTGCGCGTCTGGAATGTCAAAACCGATACTGATGGAGATTGGTGGGTAGTGGAGGGCGACGGGATTCCGATGAATCTCTATCCCCAAAGTGCATATTATTTTGGAGCAGATGAAGTGTATTCTTTCCACATGGGCTTAATGCAGAGAATGAGCGCATCCCAGGGTGAATATAGTCCAGAGGATTTTGTAAATGGTGTGACGCTCGATGCAGAAATTGCTCCTCAACTTTTCCGAAAGCTCAAAAGTGTCGCTGCGCTAATTGATACCGCTAAGGAGATTGAAGATTTTCAAGCGATAGGTGTTCAGTGCAGAGAAACATTGATTGAGCTCGGCAACCACATTTATGACCCTGCAATGGCTGGTGATGGGGAGCAGCCCCAAGCATCGAATTTCAAGCGAAAATGTGAACTATTTATTCAGTTCTATTTGAAAGGATCGGAAAACGCAGATTACAGAAGTATTATTAAGAAACTAACAGAATCCACCTGGGATTACGCCAATAAGATTACACATTCGCGTAGTGCTACATACTACGAAGCCTCAACCTGTGTTACGCTTTGTATTTCTCTTGTTGGCGTTTATGAAAACATCCTTCAGAAAGTTTTCGATCCACTTTCTCAATACCATTGCTCAGTTTGCCAAAGTAAGAAATTAAGCATTGATGGTGATGATTCGGATGAAGATGGAATGGTGAAAAAACTATATCTCCGTTGTGAAGAATGCGGTGCTACAACAGAAGTAGTCTTTGAAGGAAATGATGGAGATAATCCCACCTATACTACGGGCAAAGTCGTAGAATAAAAAGCAAAAACAGAAAACCCAGACTATCAGCACTAAGATTGGTAGTTTGGGTTTTCTGCTTTTCAGAATTATATTTTTTTGTCGTGTGCTTGACATACGGGTGCCGCAGATCATGCACCCTTATTTCCTTGTCTCCCGATCTCTTGATCATTCTTTTGAATTCACTGTAGAGCCCACCCTTTTTGAAATAAAATATACGCTCTTCCGGATCCAGACTCATGCTGTCTATAAACTCCAATACTTCCTCATGAAGGGAATCCGGTATTGTAATCTGTCTTATACTGCGCTTTGTTTTTGGCGTCAGAAAATACTCCACCCCATCAACTACCGCATAGTTCTTATTCACATCGACGCTTGCAATGTCTCTCGGGAAATCTTCCGGTGTTAGTGCAAGCAGCTCTCCCTCGCGCATTCCACTATAAAATAGAATCTTGAAAGCAACGATATATGAGGTCTTCTGTTCGAACTGCATAGCATGTTCAAATTCTTCTTTGGTCCAGAAGTTCATTTCGGATGCACGGCTTTCCCCTATGGTTCCGGCCACATAACATGGGTTGATTCCCAACTTATAGTATTTTACTGCATAGTTGAATATGGCTGATAGCTGCGAGTTTATTGTATGAAGATAAGTCTCGGCATAAGGCTCTCCTTTCTCGTTCCGGTAGTTTATCAGACCATTTTGCCATCTTCTTACAAGGTCTGCATCGATATCGCAGATCTGCATTTGGCCGAAAAAAGGAAGTATTTTTGTTTCGATGAGGTACCTCTTGCCCTTCAATGTAGTTGGCTTTAGTCTGGACTCCATATCTTCTATATAGTTTGCGGTCATTGATGCAAATAATATAGTTGGACTCTTGGAGTATTTATCCAAGAACATACGCTCATACTCTTTTGCAGCTCCTTTCGTGTCAAATCCACGTTTGCATTTATGCTTTCGCTCTCCGAGCCAATCTTTATAGTAAAAGTTTGCGTACCATTTTGTCTTACCATCTTTGGTCTGATATTTATATGCGGGCATAATCAATCTCCTTGTCGCATAAGATTTGACAAATGGCCCCATGTTTTATATAATGTACTTAACAAGGGAACCGTTGGCCAGTGCACACCTGGCCGCCGGTAAAATATGTAACTATAAAAAATAGCGCCTTACTTTACCAGAGCAGGGGCGCTATTTTTTGTGCCTAAGAATTGTTACAACAAGGGTTATAACAGCACAAAGCATGATGACAAAAGTAAACAAGTCACTGTATGTAACCATAAGCACCAGCCTCCTTTCTGCAGGGCGGCTGGTATAGCACCTCATCGGCTCTCTGTACAGATTATATCAAAATGAAATTCTGATTACAATAATCAAATAATACATTTCAAAACGAAATATACATAAATTAATAAAATCATAAGAAATTCCCTTCTTCCTTTTAAAAATTCCCCATTATTATGTATACTAGAGAGTGGCAAAGGGGTGATGATAATGTACAACATACTTGTATGTGACGACGATAAAG
>DWVZ01000162.1 GCA_019119975.1 Candidatus Blautia merdavium
GACGGATTTTCAGTTAAAATAGGGATTAGGAGTATGCGATCCCTTATGAGGGCAAAGAGGAGTATGTTATGGGAATCATTGTGTTTTTAGGTGACAGTATTACAGATGCCAAAAGAAAAAACTCTCCCAACCAGTTGGGTTATGGATATGTAAATATGCTTGCAGAATCTGTAAAGGACTCTGATACAAGCTGGAATATAGTAAATCGCGGTGTTGACGGTTATATAACTGAACGAGTAGCAAGGGGACTTCATCACGATTGTATTTCACTTCATCCTGATTACGTAAGTATTTTAGTGGGAACCAATGATATCGGCATAATCGTCCAGTCTCAGGCTTCCTGGCAGGACAAATTATATCTTCTAGAGGACAGTATCCGTTCCTACCATGAGATGCTTTTTGACTTATCCAGAGAGACAAATGCAAAAGTAATTACCCTGGAACCTTTCGTCTTCCCTAAAGATGATAAATACCAGGATTGGATCCCATGGCAGAAAAAAATCAAAACAAAGAGAAAACGATACTGAAAAGGGAATTAAAAAAAGAACAGGACGAAGTAGATAAGATCAAAAAAGATCTTCATATTATGGAGAGCAAAATTCCCGAAGCCATGACTGGGACCTATCCATTATCTTTAGAAGAGCTGGTTCAGCTGATTAAAAAGCGAAGAGCAGATCTTGAAAAGCAGGAAAAGGTCGTACAGGAAAAGGAACTTGCGCTTCAGAATACTATGGTATCAGTTCAGGACTGGGAAGAATTGAAACAAAAGATACCTACCTGGCAAGAGGTCTTTTTAAATGCAGATACATCAACAAAAAGGGTTCTTGTGAATCGTCTGATTAAAAGAATTGATGTGAAGAAAGATGAGATCACGGTCCACTTTAAAATCAACCTGGACGAATTCTTTGTTCAACCCCGAATATGTGTTGATTCCGGTACCATTCCGTATAAACCCGATTCAGCGTAAATGACATGATTGCAAGCACATTGGCACGGATGGTATCCCTGGGCCAGGTAGCATAAATCTCGCTGCACGCCACATTCTTAATGTAATCCCGGTAACGGACATAATAGTCTTTTGCTGTACTGTCTGAGGGGACACCGTCATGGACAATGACATACTCCGGAATGACCACCCGGCTTAAAACGATCTCCCCGGAAGTATCCATGGGCTTGATTTCTTCCTCTGGAATTTTTTCCGGATATTCCCCGAAAAGTGTGTGCGCCGGGATCACGATATTTTCAAACGACTCTTCTGGATTTATGGGGCGAAGGAAAGCGTTTTGTACCGATGTTTCTCCCGGCAGAAGTTCAGAACCGGAGATGTCCAGATTTTCAAATCCTTCAGCTGAAATGCGGAACGTATATTCTGCGTAGGGCTGGTATTCGGAAGGATTCATACTATACTCCAGCGGCGGTGTGGGAAGCGTGAGCAGGGGAATCTGCCCGCTGGAATCTGTCCGTGCTTCTTCCACAGGAGAAGTCGGATCTCCGGAATAAGAAATAGTGACCAGTGCATTTTCAATGGGACGGTTTCGTGCAAACGTGCGGACATTCACCTGCAGTTTTCCGGTATCGCTGCCATTATTCTGAGCAGCCTTCAGAGGAAATACATTCATAAACGACCTCAAAAGATTTCATTGATTTAAGATATGCAAAAGGCAGAAAAAAGTAACTTTTTTACCTTGAAAATTCCCTGCAATGGAGATAAAATACTAATATCAAATGAGGCAGAACAAAGAGCAGGAGAAAGGCTGTCAGGCGAGGAGAGAGATCTCCTTTCATGACAGCCTTTTTTCACTATAGGAGGAGCAGACCTGCAATTTGGCTTCAGCGGAGAAAACAGAAAAACGGAGGGTTTTTATTATGGCGAAATATGTTATGGCGTTAGACGCAGGCACCACCAGCAACCGATGCATCCTGTTTAACGAGAAAGGAGAGATCGTAAGCTTTGCCCAGAAAGAATTTACCCAGTACTTTCCCAAACCGGGCTGGGTGGAACACGATGCCAATGAGATCTGGTCCAATCAGCTGGGGGTGGCAGTGGAGGCGATGCAGAAAGTGGGCGCAGAGGCAGGAGACATTGCAGCCATCGGTATTACCAATCAGAGAGAGACAGCCATTGTCTGGGATAAGAAAACAGGGGAGCCGATTTATCACGCCATTGTCTGGCAGTGCAGGAGGACATCGGAGTACTGCGATTCTCTGAAAGAGCAGGGACTGACAGATTTCTTCAGGAAAAAGACCGGGCTGATCATTGACGCTTATTTTTCCGGGACAAAGGTGAAATGGATCTTGGACCATGTAAAAGGAGCCAGAGAACGTGCACAGAAGGGAGAGCTTCTTTTCGGAACCGTGGAGACTTGGCTGATCTGGAAACTGACCAAGGGGGCTGTCCATGTGACGGACTATTCCAATGCCTCCAGAACTTTATTGTATAATATTACAGAGCTGAAATGGGATGAGGAGATCCTGGAGATCCTGGGGATCCCTGCCTGCATGCTTCCGGAGGTCAAGCCTTCCAGCTGCGTCTACGGCATGGCGGATAAAAGCTTTTTCGGCGGAGATATTCCCATTGCAGGCGCCGCAGGAGACCAGCAGTCCGCGCTTTTCGGACAGACCTGTTTTTCCAAAGGAGATGCAAAAAATACGTATGGCACCGGCTGTTTCCTTTTGATGAATACAGGGGAGAATCCAGTGTTTTCTCAGAACGGTCTGGTAACGACCATTGCCTGGGGTCTGGACGGCAAGGTAAATTATGCGCTGGAAGGATCGGTATTTGTGGCAGGAGCAGTGGTGCAGTGGCTGAGAGATGAGCTGAGGATCATTGATTCCGCGGAGGATTCCGAATATATGGCAAGCAAGGTAAAGGATACCAACGGCTGCTATGTGGTTCCTGCTTTTACAGGACTTGGGGCTCCGTACTGGGATCAGTATGCAAGAGGCACCATCGTAGGGCTTACCAGAGGCGTGAACAAATGCCATATTATCCGCGCCGCATTGGAATCGGTAGCTTACCAGGTGCATGATGTCATTGAGGCAATGGAAGCGGATTCCGGTATGCGTCTCAACTGTCTGAAGGTGGACGGCGGCGCAAGCGCCAATAATTTTATCATGCAGACCCAGGCAGACATGATCCAGGTTCCAGTAAAACGTCCGGTATGTGTGGAAACTACAGCTATGGGCGCAGCATATCTTGCCGGGCTCGCCGTAGGCTACTGGAAAGGAACGGAAGAGATTGTAAGAAACTGGGAGATTGATCACGTATTTGAGCCTTCGATCACAGAAGAGCAGAGAGACGCCAGGTCAAAAGGCTGGAAGAAAGCAGTTAAATGTGCTTATGGATGGGCAAAAGAGGAATAGGAGGGAGTCCTATGAAAATCACGGATATGAAGGTGAACCACATCAGAACACCGATGGGTTATGCCTGCGAATATCCGGTCTTTTCCTGGATCACAAGGGGATGCAGAGGAAAGTATCAGACCGGTGTCCGCATGAAGATCGGACTGGACGGGGCTTTGAGCAGGGAAGTGTATGACAGTCAGTGGCAGCAGGAGATCAAAAGTACGGGATTTTGCCCGAACGTGCAGTTAAGCCCCAGGACCAGGTACTACTGGCAGGTACAGGTAAAGACCGAACGGGGCGAGCGGATCAAAAGCCCGGTAGCCTGGTTTGAGACCGGAAAGATGGAAGAGGACTGGAAAGGGAAATGGATCACAGCACCTTTTTCTATGAAAGATCCGTCCGTCCATCCGCTGCTGCAGAAAAATTTCCAGGTTCCGGCAGACCTGGCTTCTGCCAGGATCTATGCCTGCGGTCTGGGCATGTTTGAACTGTATGTAAACGGTAAGAAGGTTTCTGAGGAATATCTGGCGCCTTTTTATACAGATTATCATGAATGGATCCAGTATGTGACTTATGACCTGACGCCTCTGCTGGAAAAGGGAAAAGAAAATGCTCTGGGGGTTCTGCTGGGCAATGGGTGGTACAAAGGGAGATTCAGCTATGAACCAGGTATGAAAGAACTGTATGGAGACAGGTTTCAGTTCCTGGGAGAAATCCGTATGGAAACTGAGGAAGGAAAAGAGGTGCTGGTAGCCTCCGATACTTCCTGGGAATGCGCTCCTTCCCCTGTACTGGAGAGCGGCATTTATGACGGAGAAGTTTATGACGGGAGAAAACGGATCCCGGGCTTTTCTTTGCCGGGGACCATCCTGGGATGCCGCGCAGAGCTTGCAGAGGCGCCCAGAGGTCAGGTCAGGGACCGGTTAAGTCCGCCTCTGGTCATTACAGAACGGAAAAAGCCGGTGAAGCTGATCCACACCCCTGCAGGGGAATGTGTGCTGGATTTCGGACAGAATATGACCGGCTGGGTGGAGTTTTGCTGCCGGGAAAAAGCCGGGAGCAAAGTACGGCTCCAGTACGGGGAGGTCCTGCAGGAGGGGAATTTCTACCGGGAGAATTTAAGAACGGCAAAAGCGGAGATGGTTTATATCGCAGACGGACAGGAGCGCCGCGTGCGTCCTCATTTTACCTTCTACGGCTTCCGCTATGTAAAGGTGACAGGCATGGAGCAGGTGATCCCCGAAGACTTTACTGCCTGCGTACTGCATTCAGATCTGAAAAGATGCGGTTCGGTCTATACCTCCAATGAAAAGCTGAACCGGCTGTTTAAAAATACAATTTGGGGTCAGAGGGGAAATTTCCTGGACGTGCCTACCGACTGTCCCCAGAGAGATGAAAGACTGGGGTGGACCGGAGACGCCCAGGCGTTTTGCGGGACGGCTTCTTTCCATATGGAGACTGCCGCCTTTTACAAAAAATACCTTTACGATATGAGGCTGGCACAGCGGTATTACCAGGGAGGCGTGCCCCATGTGGTGCCGGATGTCCTTGCCCAGGTTCAGAGAAAGAAAAACGGAGGGGAGGATATCCGTACCCAAAAGGGAGAGTGGCCTACGTTTGGTTCCTGCGGGTGGGGAGATGCGGCGGCGGTGATCCCCTGGACCCTTTATACCTTTTACGGCGATGAAATGCTGCTGGCAGAACAATATCCTCTAATGCGGGACTGGGTGGAATATATCCGCCGCATAGACACAGAACAGTGCCAAGGCAGCCATCTCTGGAGCGCAGGCTTTCATTTCGGAGACTGGCTTGCCCTGGATAATCCGGATAAAACAAGCTGTTTCGGAGGAACAGACAATACCTATGTGGCAACGGCATTTTATTACTGGTCGGTCCGCCTTACGGCAAAGGCAGCTCTGGTCCTTGGCGTGAGAGAGGATGCGCAGGAGTACAGAAAACTGGCAGGTGAGATCAAAAAAGCCTTTCAGAAGAAGTATTTTGACCGGGAAGGAAACCTCAGAATCCAAACCCAGACCGCTATGGTCCTGGCGCTTTATTTTAGCCTGGCACCTGCAAAATCCAGGAAAAAAGTCAAAGAAGAACTGAGAAAAAATATCCGGGAACACGGAAACCACCTGACTACCGGATTTGTGGGAACTTGCTATCTGTGTCCGGTGCTTTCTGCCTGCGGTATGAACAAGGAAGCCTACGACCTGCTTTTGCAGGAAGAATATCCCGGATGGCTCTATGAGGTCAATATGGGAGCGACCACGGTTTGGGAGCGGTGGAATTCCATTCTTCCGGACGGAAGCATCAGCGATACAGGAATGAACAGCCTGAACCATTATGCTTACGGTGTAATTGCAGAATGGTTTTACCAGTATATGTGCGGTCTGCGTCCTGCCCAGACCCGCGCCGGGTGGAAGGCAGCCATTCTTGCGCCTATGCCGGACCGGAGACTGGAATATGCCCAGTGTATGTATGAGTCTGCCTCCGGCACCTATGAGAGCAGCTGGAACTGGGAGAAGGACGGTATTTTGTTCAGTATTCGCATCCCCTTTGACGCCCGGGCAAGATTTGTGTTACCATTTACAGGGAAAAAAGTAACCGTAAACGGAAAACGCTGCCGCCAGCTGGAAGAGGAAGGCAGAAAGGTATTTCCGGCAGGGACTTATGAGATCTGTGTAAAAATGTAAAAGAAACGAAGGAAAGAAGTGGCAGAAATGTTTGGAGAGAATCACGCGCATATTTTTATGAATGCTGTCAATTACAAAGAGGCAGTAAGGACACATGAAAAAGCACCGGATGAACAGGTGATCCGGAGACATCTGGAAGCTTACCAGAAGAAGGGTGTGACCTTTCTCAGGGACGGCGGTGACGCTCTCCATGTATCAGAAGAAACCCGCAGGATCGCGCCGGAATACGGCATCGACTACCGCAGTCCGGTCTTTGCCATCCATAAAAACGGGCATTACGGTTCCATTGTGGGCAGAGGATTTGCCAATCTAAGAGAATATGCCGCTCTGGTTAGGGAAGTAAAGAAAAACCATGGAGATTTTATCAAGATTATGACCACCGGGATCATGGATTTTGATACCGACGGTTCTGTGACGGGAACGCCCCTTGCGAAAGCAGAAGTAAAGGAAATGGTCCACATTGCCCATGAAGAAGGATTTGCCGTTATGGCGCATACCAACGGAGCCAGGGCAGTGCTGGAGGCAGTTCTTGCCGGGGTTGACAGCATAGAACACGGCAATTATGTGGATGAGGAAGCGCTGCAGGCGCTGGCAGACAGTGATACGGTCTGGGTGCCTACCATCACAGTGGTGAAGAACATGATCGGCTGCGGCAGGTATTCAGACCAGGTGCTGAACGCGATCTGGGAAACCGGAAAGAAGAATATTCAAAGAGGGTATGAGCTGGGCGTCCAGTTTGCCCTGGGAAGTGATGCGGGCGCTTATCTGGTGCCCCACGGACAGGGAATCCTGGATGAATGGCGCTGCTTTCAGGAGATTCTGGGAGATACCCCGCAGGTTCGGGAACATCTTCAGATGGGGGAAGAAACAATTCGGAGAAAATTCAAAAAATTGTAAAAAACTATTGACGCTTAAAAAAATATTTGATATACTATCACTTGTCTTTGGGGCAAACGAAAGACAAGTGATAAGCGGGAGTGCTGGAATTGGCAGACAGGCAAGACTAAGGATCTTGTGTCTGTATAGACGTGTGGGTTCAAGTCCCATCTCCCGCATTAAGGCTTTATATTTTAAGATATAAAGTCTTTTTTTATTATCAAAAAAACTTAGGATCTTTAACATAAGGTTTCTTTTTCATTGCCATAAAGTCCTTCTATCGAAGTGTCGAATTTGTCAGAATAACTGGATTTTTTCGGGATTTTATATTATACTTTTTATGAAAGGGAAAACTTAATCCTACTACAACAACTATATAATATTGCATTCCAGCCTATTTAGACAGTGTACAGTATCGTATTCGGCTGCTGATAGTTTGGCTCTTTAAGTTAAATATTTCATGGAAATAAAGTCCGAATGATTTTGCTTACAGTACACAATTGTCTCCTGGTTAAATACAATATTGGTATTGGGATAAGCCAGAGAGGAGGAATCGGTCGGAATGTTTTCCTTTAAAAATTTCCATAAAAAAGAGAAAAACATTTACAGGCTTACAAATATTACGTTCATTATTTGTCTGACGATTATACTTGTTTTTGGCAGTATCTTTCTGACAGGTAAGCTTCGCCGCGATATCAGTTCGGAATCTTTTTATACCCTGCGCAGTGTATCTACGGAAAGTTCAAAAGCTATTACCCAGATGCTGCAGAGCAGAGTAGATTATCTGAACAGCGTCTGGCTGCTTCTCAAGGATAAGCAGGATAATTCCCGCCGAGAGCGAATCCAGAACCAACAGAGTCGAAGTGATCTTTATAATTTTGAGTGGGTTGGATATATCGATCTTACCGGCAGAGGATGGAACAGCATTGGCTTGGATGTGGATTTATCAGACAGCAGCCTGTTTAGTGAAATTATGTCAGATGATATCTC
>DWVZ01000021.1 GCA_019119975.1 Candidatus Blautia merdavium
GACGGCAGAGCAGAGGGCGGGGAGCCAAAGGACCCCCAAAGCCCGGCAGAAAAAAGATAGGAGGAGGGTAAGACGTGAAGATGAAAAAAAGGATAAAACAAGGGGCAGCCCTTCTGGCAGCCCTGGTACTGGCAGCCCCGGCGGCAGCCTACCGGGCGGACGCAGCCACCCCCATTGAGACCGGGCGGGCATGCTCCGTGGCATTTGAGGTCAGCGGGAGCTTTGACGGGCTTTCTGACCTGGAGGTCCTGGTGGACCTGTACCGGTTGGCAGAGGTGGACAGTTCCGGGTCCTATACAGGCTTAGCAGGCTTTGAAGGGCTGGGGCTTGAGGACATCAGCAGTGAGACCACAGCCAGCGAATGGGAAGAGAAAGCTGCCATGGCAGCGGAGGTCATTGAGCAGGAGGACATAGAGCCTGCCGCTACCTCCACCGCGGAAGAAGGCTTTGCAGGGATGGAAGTAGGCATGTACCTGGTGGGAGCCAGGGAAGTGGGCACCCGGGAGGCGGTGTACCGCTTTACCCCGTACCTGCTGGCACTGCCAGGAAACGCGTACGGCACAGGGGAAGGGGCATCTGATGAATGGCTCTATGATGTGACCACCGGGCTGAAACCGGAGCAGGAAGCGCTCCTTACCAGCATCCGGATCGATAAGACCCTGGCAAGCTACAATGAGACCTTAGGCGGCGCGTCCTTTATCTTCCAGGTGGAGGCAGTGCTGGGCGGGGAGAGCGTCTACAGCGACGTAGTCTCCCTGGTGTTTGACGGACCGGGAACACAGAGCCTGACCGTGGAAGGAATCCCGGCAGGGGCATCCGTGACCGTGACGGAGGTCTACAGCGGAGCCAGCTATGCGGCTTCCGGTGAGGTCAGCCACACCATCACAGCCGCGGCAGGGGAAGAAAACCCGGTAAGCTTTACCAACACTTATGACGGCAGCCTGACCGGAGGCTCCAGCGTGGTGAACCATTTCGTATACACCCAGCCGGAAGAGGCAGGGGATGACGGCAGCTGGTCCTGGCAGCAGCAGGATGACAGCAGGGACGTACAGGGATAAAGGAGGAGGACGCGATGAAGAAGAAGAGTTTCCATAAGAAAACCCTCGGCATGGCAGCGGCAGCCCTGGCGCTGACCGCAGCCGTGTCAGCGGGAAGCGCCCTGGCGTACTTTACCACCTATACCCAGGCAGCCGGAGGGGCAGCCCTCCAGCTGGGGTTTGCCCAGACCATCCCATTAGAAGAGGTGGATAACTGGACCAAGCACGTGACCGTACAGAACACCGGGGAGGTGCCCTGCATGGTCCGGGCGCGGGCATTTACCGGGAGCGCCCTGGAAGGGCAGCTCACCTACAGCGGGGACAACTGGAGCCCGGCAGGGGACGGCTATTACTATTACAGCCAGGTGTTACAGCCCGGTGAGACCACGCCGGACGTGCTGGACATCCAGATAGACAACACCGGCATGGAAGAAGATTTCAATGTCATCGTGGTGCAGGAATGCGCCCCGGTGGTCTATGATGGGAACAACCAGCCCACAGGGGACTGGGATAACGCGGTAGGGACACAGGAAGCCCAGGGAGAGGAGGCTGGTGAAGGATGAAGAAGATGAAAAAGAAGAAACTCACTTTTCTGACCGTGCCGGCAGCACTCCTGGCAGCGTCCGCCCTGCTTTTGGCAGGGAGCACCGCAGGCAGCGCCCGGGCGGCGCTGACCTATTTCAGTGAAGACTATTCCGCCCAGGTCAGCATCTCCCGCATCGGGGTGAGCCTGGAGGAGAACGGGGAAGCCATCAGCAGCCGGGACTATACCGAGGACAATACCTGGGCAGAGACCCAGGGGGTACTGTTTTCGGACCTGTTCGGGGAGGAAGGCGTACAGCTGGGGAGACCCTATGACGATACCATCACCGTAAGGAACAGCGGAGACATCGACACCTTTGTCCGGGTCACCGTGACCAGGAGCTGGCTGGATGGGAATGGGAACAAGGACACCTCCCTGGACCCGGACCTGATCTGCCTGGGCTTCTTAGAAGGGAACGGCTGGGTCCTGGATGAAGGGGCTTCCACAAAGGAGCGGACCGTCCTGTATTATACCAACGCCTTGGCAGCAGATGAGAGCACGGCGCCCCTCTTAGACGAAGGGGCACTTACCATCGACAGCAGCGTGGGCAGCAAAGTGGTGCAGGAGACAGAAGAGACCGATGAGGGCACCCTGGTGCGCACCTCTTATGCCTATGACGGCTACCAGTTCTATGTAGGGATCGAGGCGGACGCTGTCCAGGCAAGGAACGCGCAGGACGCCATCAAGAGCGCCTGGGGCGTAGACGTGCAGGTATCGGAAGACGGCAGCACCATCAGTTTACAGTAGGAGGTACAGGACCATGAAAAAGAAGACCTTATGCCTCCTTTTGGCAGGCATCCTGGGGACGGGCATGGCAGTGCCCGCCCAGGCGGAAGAGCTGACAGGCAGCACAGCCTGGAAGGCAGAGTTTGACGGGGAGGGCGTTAAGAGCAACTTCACCTCCCAGCAGATGGCAGAGGAAGTGTCCGGGATCCTTCCCGGGGACAGCATCCAGCTGCACATGCAGGTAGAGAACAGCAGCGAAGTGGATACGGACTGGTACTTATCCAGTGAGATCGTAAAGAGCTTAGAGGAAAGCAACGGCAATGCCCAGGGCGGCGCTTATGGCTACCGCCTGTGGTATGAGGACCCCAAAGGGGAAGAGACCATCCTGTTCGACAGTGAGGCGATCGGAGGGGACGGGGCGGAGGACGCCTTAAAGGACGCCACCGAATCCCTGGAAGAATACCTCTACTTAGATACCCTGGCAGAAGGGGAAGGCGGGGAAGTGTTCCTCCTGGTATCCTTAGACGGGGAGACCCAGGGCAACAGCTACCAGAACACCCTGGCGCAGCTGCAGCTGAACTTCGCGGTGGAGGAATCCATACCGGAGAGCGTCCAGGGGGAAGACCAGGTCATCGAGACCACTGAGCGGGGAGAAGACCAGGTCATCCGCAGGACGGAGCGGGTGCCAAGCAGCACCGCCTATGAGACCCGGCAGGTGAAGACCGGGGACCCGAACCAGCTGCTGCTCCTAAGCGCCATCGCGCTGGCAAGCGGCTTAGTGCTCCTGGTACTGGGCATGCAGGCATTAAAGAAACGGAAAGAAGACGGGAAAGGGGAGCTGAAGCCATGAGGAAGGCAGGAAAAGAGAACAAGCAAAACCAGCTGAAACGGTTCCTGGCAGCCGCCGGCGCGGCAGCCCTGGCAGTCAGCTTCACGCCCGCGGCAGTGTGGGCGCAGGGTGGCTACACCTACAGCCTGACCCTCTATGCAGGCAACCAGGGGGCATTTACCGGGGACCTATCCTGGGTCATCCCTTACAGCCAGGGGGACGCGCAGGTGTCCCTGGAAGGGGATAAAGTGGTAGTCCGTGGCTTGGAAGCCGGGGATGTGGTCACCTTCCAGCAGGAGGTGCAGAACCAGGTGGCTCTGACGGACGGCAGCCGTTATTACGTCCAGGGGCTGCGGCTTTCCGGACGTGACAATGACAGCGCCAGCACACAGGCGGCAGTGACCGTAGGCGGGGACGCGGACTATGTAGTGGCATACGGCATCCAGGGGGAGATGGTGGCATACACGGTGAACTACCTGGATGAGGAGGGGAACACCCTTTTACCCAGCCAGACCTATTATGGGAACATCGGGGACAAGCCGGTGGTAGCCTACCAGTACGTGGAGGGCTACATGCCTCAGGCGCTTTCCCTGACCAAGACCCTGTCCGCCAACGAGGCGGAGAACGTGTTCGACTTTACCTACCGGGAAGTGACCACAGAGGTACTGCCGGGAGAGACCATTGTCAGGACCACAGTGGTGCCGGGGACCACCCAGGTGGTCACCACCCAGGTGCCGGCAGCGGCAGCCGGGGTGACCACGGCAGGCACTACCGGAACGGCAGCGGGAACCACAGCAGGAACTGCCGCAGGAACCACAGCGGGGACCGCCGGGGCTGGCACAGGAGCAGCCGGTACTGACGCGGTAGGAACAGACGCAGCCGGTGCAGGCGCGGCTGGAGCTGGAACCGGAGCAGCCGATGCAGGAGACGCCGGGGCAGGAACAGATGCAGGCGCAGGTGCGGACGCGGGGACCGTGGAAGGGCCTGCAGGGACAGAGGATACCCCGGAGGAGATCCTGGATGAAGATACCCCGTTAGGGCAGATCGACCTGGACGATGGGGACGAAACGGAAGCGGAACCGGAAGGTCCCGGAAGCAGTGAAGCCCTTCCCATCGTGGCAGGCGTAGGGATCGGTGCAGCGGCGCTGGCAGCCCTTGGGGCGGCGGCGGTACTGATCCGCAGGCACCTGAGGAAGTAGGAGAGAGCCGGAGAGAAGGGGCAGGACGGTAGGCAGCCCCAAAATCCGGCAAGGATCCATGGGCTGGAAGGTCCGAAGAGCCGGAAAGGGGAAAAGCCTTGACCGGGCAGCGTGCAGAACTTATAATAAAGCTGCGGCAACAGAAAAAGAGAGAAAGGACCGGATCTTTCCGCCATGGACAGGAAGAGAGACAAGAAACAGGAAAAGAAACAAGTGCGAAAAAAGAAAGAGAGCCCGGTGGCTGTATTGTGCAGTACACTGGGCACTGTCATATTAGTAGGTCTGGTGGTATTATGCCTGCCCCTGACTGTGCCCAGGGTTTTGGGCTTTGAGATCTACACAGTCGTCAGCGGCAGCATGGAGCCGGCGATCCCCACCGGGAGCCTGGCATATGTGCAGGGGGCAGAGCCGGAGGAGATCGAAGAGGGCGATGTCATCGCTTTTTACGGAGGCAGGGAAAGCACCGCCATCATCACCCACCGGGTGGTAGAGAACAATACCCTGGAAGGGGAGTTCACCACTAAGGGAGACGCTAATGAGAAAGAAGATGTGAGCCCGGTGCCCTATAGGGAATTGATCGGGGAGGTGGCATACACCATCCCCACACTGGGATGGGCAGCCCAGACCCTGACCAGCACCTGGGGCAAAGCCAGTGCGGCGGCAGCCATTGGCGGGGCATTAGTCCTGCATCTTTTAGGAGCGTGGATCCGCAATCACAGGGAGAAGAAGGAAGAAGCGCAATAATACACACAAGAATACAGTAAAAAGGCATATAAAATAGAAATAAAAACCATACGCAGAGAAAAGAAACTTGCAAAACGCTCTGCTGTATGGTTTTTATTTTTTGCGAAAAGGGGATTCACCCACTCTGCAGGAATTCATGTAACTCTTTACTGTCCCAGATTTTCTTTTGGCTGACCGCAGCCGCGAGTCTGTGATCTGCCGAGACATCCGGTTCATGGAAAAAGATCACAGTACCGTAATCCGCAAGCTGTCCGGCAAGTTCCTCTGCGGGAGCGGGAAGGATTGTTTTAACTTTGCTGGAGTAAAGAAAGTATTTCATAACATAAGACAACTCATAACTGCTGACTATGTCATCGGTATCAGGGGCAATGACAAGATAGCTTTCCGGGCTTTCCTCCCGGCTGTCTGTCCAGTGATCGCCTACAAGGGCTTCTGCCTGCCCGGCAATGGTCCCGGCGTACTGTCTGCGGATCTCTGCCAGTCCAGTGATTTCCGAGTAAAGGAAGCTGAACAGAAGGATTGAAGTAACCAGCACGGCTTTCTGATAGCGGTGCTTGGAATCAGGGGAAGAAAACGCCCGCATGGTATCCCCCTGCACCTGCTTTACGAAAAAGGAATCTTCAATATCCTTTGCACCTGCCAGTACAAGTCCTCCGGCAAAGAACACCAGGATGCTGCAGGCATACCGCTCAAACCCGGCGAGAACCACAGCTTCCCCGGCAGGCATCCGGTACAGATACAGGTACAGGATGCCTGCATAATAGAGAAAGACCACAAGATCCAGTGAAAGCAGGCAAGCCAGGAGCTTCAGCCGCCGCTTTTTAACAAGCAGGCACCAGAGGACCAGCGGAAGCACAAGGAGGTGGCAGAGAAAGAAAACAATGGCTGCCCGGTTGGAAAGATCTGCAGCTGCTTTTACAAAGTCTGCTGTAATCTCCTGGTGCAGGGAAGGATCGGCAGGAGCATATTCTTCGGTTTCTGACTCTGCGGAGAACTTCCTGTCAATTCCTTCCAGATCCGTGTCTACATGATGGCTCCACAGGAGATAAGGCAGCACGGAAAACAGCAGGATCAGAATCAGGTATCCCATGCTTTTGCCAAGACGCCTTTGCCTGATCTGAAGAAAAATCAGATAAAGGATGGGAAAAGCAGCGAAAAAGATGCCTGTATTTTTCATAATCGTAAGAAAACCAAGTACAGGGACCAGGATCCAGGCAGTCTTTTTCAGATTATTACGATGTGAATCCGCGGCAGCAATGGCAGCAAGTGCGAAAATGGGAAGATGAAAGTCCACCAGCAGGTTGTTGATGCGGATGGTCAGGTTCAGGTAGGAGAGCATGGCGCAGCCCATAGCAAGGAAAGTGTATACCAGAAACCGCCTTTTTTCTCTTACTATGCCAAAGATGGCAAGAAAACCGGAGAGCAGCAGCAGATTTTGACCCACCAGCATAATCCCCTGATCATTTCCCAGAAAGCGGCATATAAAATAGAGAAAAACGCTGATACCGGGAGGATAATCTTTAAAAGCAATGAGAGTGTCCCCCGCGGAGGGAAACTGATCTGCGGTGAGCATATATTTAACAATTACTGCCCAGTGGGAAAAGTTGTCATAGTGCTGCAGCTTCAAAAGCAGGGAAAGAAACAGGAAAAAAGCTGCGATAGAAAGAAAGCAGATTTCAAACATACCCGGCTTTCCCAGGGAAAATCTGCCTTTCCTGATCTGAAAAAGACAATAGAAGAACAGAAACAGCCCTCCTGCGTAAAGGAGGAAGGCAGCT
This sequence comes from Candidatus Blautia merdavium, assembly GCA_019119975.1. Classification (GTDB taxonomy): domain Bacteria; phylum Bacillota; class Clostridia; order Lachnospirales; family Lachnospiraceae; genus Blautia; species Blautia merdavium. The sequence continues at coordinate 6,897 of DWVZ01000021.1, forward strand.
GGCAGCAGCTGACCTGTCAGTCCGCCGGCATACAGAAGCAGGGAAAGGACAGAAAAGACTGTCAGGGGAATGAATTCCTTTTGTATCCCTGTTTTTATCCTGGCAAACAGGCAGCAGCCGGTCAGTGAAGCCATAAGAAGCAGTGCGTTTAATACCATCATGTGCATTCCATTCCTTTCTCACGTATCATCTGTGCGATTTTCGTCAGTTCCATTCCCTGGTCGGTCAGTTCATGCAGATTCTGGATTTTCAGAAGTACGATTCCCCTGGCATTTTGCGGCGCATCCGGTTTGGTAAGATACAGAGTATGGGCGTCCAGCTGCAGCTGCAAAGGACTGCGGCTGTCCCAATGTCCCGGAGAAAAATCTTTTACGGCAAGATAATGGTAATTAAAATCCATCACATAGGCACGGGCTTCGCAGGAGAAGGTAAGCTCCTGATGGATGGGGATCCGCAGGGCTTTTCTCTTTTGCTGGAGCGTTTTCTCCAGTCTTTTCTTGACATTTCGGATCAGTTCGTCATAGGGCGTCATCCATACATCCAGTTCTTTGGGATGGGTATGGAGCCGGTCGTGGATGATCTGCAGGTATTGGCGCCGGTCCCTTTCGGTAACAGGCTTGACCGTGGCAGCATAGCGGTAGCCGGATGGGGTCTCTCTCATATAAACCAGACGTGCAGTGAGAGACGCCTGATAACAGGAGGTTTCAATCCGGAGAGAGAACTCCTGGTCGTCCGGGATGTAGAAGGACTTCTCGATCTCAAAGGCAATCCCTTCTTCGGAAATATCGGCAGTCATGCCTTCGTATTCCCCTGCATGTACCTGGACCGTGACTTTTTCCCGTGCGGCGATCCTTTCCGACTGACGGTAGGTTTTCCTGCCCATCATAAAAAACAGGGCAAAGATAAGCGCCTGAAGATTATAAAACAGCCAGAAAAGGATCACACTGCTGAAGATCAGGGCTGTTCCATATTTTCCATAAAGAAATTTCAGAATCGCAGCCACCGTCAGCCCGGTTAAGATCAGGTGAGGAAACATGAACTTCAGATTTGCGGTATTTCCCTGTTCTTTTTTCTTGCTGGTAACTTTAAAATTTCTCTGATGGACTCCGATGGATTCCAGAAAAACGGGAAGAATCAGGTAGGGACTTAAGATGGTGTCAATGATTTGGCTCCACCTCAGATTCCGGATGTTAGTACTCATATAGGAAGAAGCGTACTGATGCAGAATATGCGCCGGAACACAGAACAAAAGCAGATCCCAGAATCCGCACACGACCAGCTGCAGGTCAAACAGGGCAAATAATACAGGGGCAAGGATAAAGATAAACCTTGCAAAAAAAGACCACCAGTACAGATAGGCATTCAGATAGGTGATCCTTCCTGCGAGCGGCAGCTTCCGGGTAAAGACGGCATTGGTGTTCTGGATGCTCTGGATCACACCCTGCGCCCAGCGGATCCGCTGCTTCATCATCCCGGAGACGGTGGTGGTAGACAGACCTGCCGCCAGGATTTCTTCTGTGGCGTAGGTAAGATAGCCTTCCTTTTGCATGCGCAGGCTTGTCTCAAAATCTTCGGTAATGGTGTCATAGGGGAAGCCGCCGATTGTTTCCATGGCTTCTCGGAGCAATACGGTATTGCTTCCGGTATAGGCAGCGGAATTGGAGGAGTTTCTGTTTACATTGATCTCTCTGGAAAAATAGTCCTGCTCATTGGGAATATTATTTTCCATAAAAAGATTGAATTGAAACAGATCCTGATTATAAAAGCTCTGGGGCGTCTGCACCAGACCGATTTTTTTGACCTGGGAGCATTCCTCTGGGGACCGTTTCCGCAGGATTCCATTCTGGGAGATCCATTCCTGGGCAAAGAAGTAGGGAACCGTTTTCATGAGAAACTGCCTCTGGGGAATCATATCCGCGTCAAAGGTGGCGATCAGAGGTGATGAGGTCTTTGACAGCGCGTAATTGTAATTTCCAGATTTTGCATGTTTATTTTCCGGGCAGGCAAGGTATCCTATATGAAAAGAGTCTGCCAGCTCCCGGATTTCCGGACGGTTTCCGTCGTCGCAGATATAGATGCGGACCTTTCGGCGGTCCGGATATTCCAGGAAGGTGCAGGCATTGACGGTTTTGTATAGGAGATCTGCCGGTTCGTTATGTGTGGCGATCAGTACGTCTACGCAGGGATAGAGATCTGCCGGTAGGTCCATGGGGGTAATGGATTTCGCCGCGGAACGCATTTTACTGCAGTACAGTTCAAAGGTACCAAGGATCGTCACAGCCTCTGCGGCAAAAAGGAGAATGCCGAGAAAGAGCTGGACGCCTCCGGCAGACAGGGGCAAAGTAAAAAACAATCTCCAAAGCAGATAGAGGACAGAGCTCACCATTGCGGACGTAAGGATAAGATTTCTTTTTTTCTCATACGTTATCTTTTTTTCATACTTCATCATACGCACCGCCTTCGGAAAACACCCACTTTTTCTGAAGCAGATAAGAAAGCAGAAACAGCATAGAATCCACAAGGATTTTTACCCCTCCCGGAGCAGCCGAGAACAGGGAGGAGAAATAAGATACCAGGATCCCGGAAACCAGGGTGATGCTGACACACAAAAGCAGATACCGCTCCAGCTTTACATGGTTCTTTATCCGGGAAAGCCGCGGAGAGGCAAACACATAGTTTTTGTTAATAAAATAATTCAGCCCAGTGGAGAAAATCCTGGCAAGGACAGTAGCAAGTACCGAAACTGTGGCTGGAGCAATCGTTCCGGTTTTCCACAGTATATTGCAAAAAAGCAGAAACAGCAGCAGGTCCAGTCCGGCACAGCCAAGTGAGGAAGCCAGAAACTTTGCCATCGGCTTTAACAGTGCAGACAGTACATAGAAGCTGTCCAGGATTGGGCGGAAATGAGTGCTTTTATTTCCGTTTTCATAAATGGTTTCGATCTCCATTTGGTAAAGCGGGTAATGATGCTCCATACAGTGGGTCAGAACACGGGTTTCGTATTCAAATCTCCTGCCGGGTACAGATAAGAGAACCGGGAGCAGGCTGCTGTGAAACGCCCGCAGCCCGGTCTGGGTATCCTGGATCCAGGTACCGCCTGCCAGATAGAAGAGCAGACTGGATACCCGGTTTCCCAGCCGGCTCTTCCAGGGAATGTTTTCCCGGGAAAACTGTCTTTCTCCCAGGATCAGTGTACCGGGACGGGTGCCCCCTGCCTCAGCCAGCCGGAGGACGTCGGCGATACTGTGCTGCCCGTCGCAGTCTGCGCATACGATCTGGGTATCCGTCTCCTCCTGGGACTGGAGAAAGGTGAAGGCAGTTTTTAAAGCTGCGCCTTTTCCTTTATTTTTGTGGTGGGGCAGGACTGTACAGCGGGGCAAACGGTTGATCTTGGAAAAGAGTTCGTGATATTCAGAGGAAGATCCGTCGTTTACTACAAGGAGCGACAGGTTGTCGATGTTTGTCAGATCTTTCAGGTAATCGTAAAACCTTTCAGGCGCGGGCGGATTCAGCGCCGGTATGACGACACAGGTCTTTTTGGTCATTTTTCTTATCTTCAATGATGAAACCGTCCTTTCCTTCGTTGTTTGAGCGATTGCCAGACGAAATGTCTGCGGCAGGAGATATCATATAATAGGAGGTTGTGGATGGTCAATAATATTTTGAATATTTCATTTAAATTTCATAATTATTGGAAAATTATGGATATGGAAGAAATAATAAGAAAATAGTGGGAAGAAGTGAGGGAAGGGTATTGAGTGGATTATGGGGGAAATAAGGGAGATGAGAGAAGTTTTTTTAGTACGATTGAGTAAAAGATTGAGTAAAAATTGAGTAACGATAAAATAATTACTCAGTTTTTACTCAATCTTCAATATGTTTTTCTATGGTTTTCTGAGTCTATTTCTGGTTTTTCTGATTTTTTAAAGGATTGCAGTAAATTCTTAGAAAGAACAGATGATGGGAACTGCTGCCGCAATAGTAATTCAGGAAATCAATTCCATTCCTTCTGCAAAAGGAATTCCCGGATATTGCGATGCTTAATCCCGTTACGGCTCATGTCAAACTCATCCAGTGTGACCACATACTTGGGGAAGTTGTCATGCACCCGGTCATAAGCGCCAAACTCACGGGCGATAGTATTATCCGATGCCAACAGATATGCCACCTGGATATACAGCTTGTTGCCCTGATCTTCACAAATGAAGTCAATCTCCTGGCTGCCTGTCTTGCCGACAGTAACGGAATAGCCCCGGCGCAGAAGCTCCATGTAGACAATGTTTTCCAGAACCAGGTTGATATCCTTCAGATTGCCTCCGTACACTGCCTCCCGTACACCGTGATCAGCTACATAGTATTTCTCATTGACGGTGAGTATTTTTTTTCCCTGTAAATCCTGCCGCTTTACCTGATAAAAAAGAAAAGCGTCCGTACAGGCTTTGATATAACTTAATACGGTTTCCGGAGATACGGACCGCCCTTCGCTTTTCAGATATTTAGAAATGGCTGTTGAGGAAAAGGTGGTTCCGATATTGGAGGTCACATAAGCAATGATTCGTTCCAGCAAGTCCACATCACGAATGCTGTTGCGTTTGACAATATCTTTCAGTTCCACAGAGTTGAACAAATCCCGCAGATATTGTCGGCAGGCTGTTTCTTCATAACGAAGATTGCTCAAATAGGGCATACCGCCTGCTGTCAGATATTTGCTGAAGCACTGGCGGGAATCTGCTTCTGGATAAACGGTATGGTACAGTTCTATAAACTCCGCAAAGGAGAATGGATAGATCACAAATTCCACATAGCGCCCTGCCAGATAAGTAGCCAGCTCGCCAGAGAGCAGCTTGGCATTGGAACCTGTAATGTAGATATCACAGTCTAGTTCCACCCGGAAAGAATTGACACATTTTTCCCAGGCATCTACCTCCTGTATCTCATCAAAGAAAAGATAGGCTTTGCCCCGTATCTCAGAGACCCGGCGGACAATCTCATCATGGAGCGCTGCAGCCGTACAGAGGTGTGCGTTGCTCATATTTTCAAAGTTGATTGAAATAAACTGGCTGCAAGAGACGCCGGACGCACATAGTTCCTCTTTAATCAGGTC
>DWVZ01000163.1 GCA_019119975.1 Candidatus Blautia merdavium
TCTTCCTGTTTTGGTGGTGTATATGTTTTTCCAAAAACAGATCATCCAGGGAATTGCCATTACAGGTATGAAAAATTGATGTAAAACAAGAAAAACCGACAAACAGAACCAATGCCAAGTTTTGTTTGTCGGTTTTTTGTGAGCGTTTTCAAAAGGTGTCGGGCATTTTGCAGCTGCTGCGTATGATCAGATGAATAGGAGGGTGTATGGTCAAAGGAAAGCTGCGCCCTTCAATTTGTGAAAGCAGTGCATCTGCCGCTGTAGATCCAATCAAGGAAATATTCAGGGATACTGTGGTCAAAGGAGGATTCAGAAAATTGGTAAAGGAGAGGTTATCTATTCCAATGACAGAGATATCCTTCCCAATCTCAAGTTTGTGTTCCTGCAGCGCCTTATAGCCCCCAAGCGCCAGCTCGTCGGAAGCGTAAAGCAGAGCCTGGGGAAGATTGCCTGAACGAATGACTTGGTTGGTGAGATGATAACCGTCATCGGAAGTAAAGGTCTCCGTAATCCACACGCGGTCTTTTGGATTGATATGATTTCGGTAACAGTAGTTTTCAAAAGCAATCTGTCTGGAATCAAGAGTCCTCTTTTGTTCGTTTGAAGTGATTGTGGTAATATGGTCGTAGGAGCCGATAAAACCAATATCATACAGACCAATCTTCTGGAAATACGAAATTGCCAGATTTACTGCATCATCAAAATCAATCCGTACAGAATCAAACAACCCGTCAGGAGAAACATAATCTACAAAAACTTTATACTTGATGGAAGCGATAACAGGATGGTAAGGGTCAAGAGTAAGCTTTCCGATGATGATCAGTCCGTCCAGTCCCTGTAGGTCATCGTAACTGCTCTTGTAGGTATACTGGAATTGCAGCTGCAGAGCTGAGGGATGACTGCTCAAGGTAGAGATCAGACTGGAGAAAATTTTGGCATAGTAATTTCCGGCTTTATCCAGGCTGAGAGGATAATCCTCACTTAGAATCCCGATTTTTAATGGATTTTGTGCAGAAGAAGATACGGTTTTTGATGCTTTTTTACGGGAGCGAAGTCTTTTTTCTGTGTCATAGTTCATGGAAGCAGCAGTTGAATGAATTAATTCTCGTGTTTCTGCAGATACAGAGAACTGAGAATCGTTGTTTAATACCCGGGAGACAGTGGTTTTAGAAACACCGCATGCCCGGGCAATATCATTTAGAGTGACCATTGCTTTATCTCCTGTTTACTAAAAATTCTATATTTACTATACCATATTATCCTGTACACCTGCAAGGAAGAAAAATCCCTCCCCGCCCATTGTGGAAACCTTCTCCATTGGTTATACTGTAAGTAATGGGATTCCCGGGAAGTACATAAAGTATATAGAGAAAAGATTTTATCAAAATCACTGTCTGCATTATGGAAAGGAATCAATCATTTCCCGGTCATAACGAAAAAGAAACGATGATAGCCAACACCGCCAGGAGGAAAATATGAACAGCAAAGATATTTTAAAATATGTAGACCACACCCTTCTTTCCCAGACCGCATCCTGGGAAGAAATCAGAGAACTCTGTGACGACGCAGTGAAATACGGGACAGCCTCTGTATGCATTCCCCCGTCTTATGTCAAACAGGTGAAAGACTATGTGCAGGACAAGATGGCAGTCTGCACAGTCATCGGCTTCCCCAACGGCTATGCCACCACCGCGGCAAAAGTCTTTGAAACGCAGGATGCAGTAAAGAACGGTGCCGATGAGATTGATATGGTGATCAATCTTGGCTGGGTAAAGGATAGAAACTATGAGGAAGTAAAAGAAGAAATCCGCCAGATCAAACAGGCATGCCAGGGCAGGATCCTCAAGGTCATCATCGAGACCTGCCTGCTGACAGAGGAGGAAAAGATCGAAATGTGCCGCGCGGTAACAGACGCAGGCGCTGATTATATCAAGACCTCCACCGGATTTTCCAAGGCAGGAGCCACATTGGAGGATATCCGCCTTTTCAAAGAACACATAGGAAACGACGTGAAAATGAAAGCGGCGGGAGGCATCAGCAGCCTGAAGGATGCAGAGGATTTCTTAAGCCTGGGCGCCCTGCGTCTTGGAACCAGCAGGATCGTTAAGCTGATCAAAGCGGAGGAGGAGTAAGATGGAGTACGAGAATAGAGGCGGGGCAGAGATACAGGACAGCAAGGAAAGGACAGAGATACGGAATAGCAGAGACAGATCAGAGATACAGGGCAGCAAGGAAAGGACAAAGATACGGAATGGCAGAGACAGAGCAGAGATACAGAACAGCAAGGACGGGGCGGAGCTGCGGAACAGTGGGGAAAACAGTGGCACAGGTGCGCAGCTTCCAAAACAGACGATTCTTCATCTGATCCAGGAAGCCACGGAGGCCATGGAGAAAGCCTATGTCCCCTATTCCCACTTCCGCGTGGGCGCTGCGCTTCTCACAAAAGAAGGGAAGATTTACCAGGGATGCAACATCGAAAACGCAGCTTATACCCCTACCAACTGCGCGGAGCGCACCGCTTTCTTTAAGGCAGTCAGTGAAGGGGAACGAAACTTTCAGGCGATCTGCATCGTAGGCGGAATGGACGGCGTACTGACCGGCTATACGGCTCCCTGCGGTGTGTGCAGGCAGGTCATGCGGGAGTTCTGCGACCCTGAGAAATTCCAGATTATCCTGGCAAAAAGCGATATCGAATACCGTCTGTATACCCTAAAAGAGCTGCTGCCGGAGGGATTCGGACCGGAAAATCTGGGAAAAGACAGCAGCGTTTAACAGAAAGGAGAGGTCCTGATGTATAACCGAATTTTTGTCATAGTCATAGATTCCCTCGGGGTTGGAGGCGCACGGGATGCGGCGCAGTATGACGACCTGGGAGCAGACACCCTGGGGCATATTTCATGCAGTGTGGATACTTTTGAAATCCCTCATCTGCAGAGGCTGGGGATCGGGAATCTGCATCCTTTAAAGCAGGTACCGCCTGCCGGTCATCCTCTGGGTTACTACTGCAGGCTTCATGAGATCAGCACAGGCAAGGATACCATGACCGGGCACTGGGAGATCATGGGGCTGAAGACCGAAAAGCCCTTTATCACCTTTACAGAAACAGGATTTCCCCAGGAGCTGATCCAAGAGCTGGAAAAGAGGACCGGTCACAAAGTCATCGGCAATAAAAGCGCCAGCGGAACGGAAATCCTGGACGAGCTGGGAGAACGGGCAAACGCCACCGGGGAAATGATCGTGTATACCTCTGCGGATTCTGTCCTGCAGATCTGCGGCAATGAAGAAACCTTCGGACTTCAGGAGCTTTACCGCTGCTGCGAGATTGCCAGAGAACTGACTATGAGAGATGAATGGAAAGTGGGAAGAGTCATTGCCCGCCCTTACACAGGTAACAAAAAAGGAGAATTTGTAAGGACCAGCAACCGTCACGACTATGCAGTGAAGCCCTTCGGCAGGACGGTTTTAAACGCCTTGAAAGACGCTGGACTTACCGTGCTTTCTATTGGAAAGATTAACGATATTTTTGCCGGAGAAGGCATTACCGAAGCCTGGAGATCGAAAAGCTCCGTTCATGGAATGGAGCAGACCATACAGGCTTGTGAAATGGATTTTCGGGGACTGTGCTTTGTGAATCTGGTAGACTTTGACGCTCTGTGGGGACACAGAAGAGACCCGCAGGGTTATGCAAAAGAACTGGAAAAATTCGATAAAAATCTCGGGATCTTAATGGGAAAAATGAAGGAGAATGACCTGCTGATCATCACAGCTGACCACGGCAACGATCCTACTTACAAGGGAACCGACCACACCAGGGAGACAGTGCCTTTCCTGGCATATAGTAAGAAGCTGACTGGAAGCGGAAGATTGGAAGACGGCAGTACTTTTGCGGTGATCGGCGCAACTGTGGCAGAGAACTTTTCGGTTTCTATGCCGGAAGGCTGTATTGGTACCTCTCTTTTGAAGAAACTGATTTAGTAAAAATATTTTCTAAAAATATAGAAATTTCCTAAAGAAAAACGGTTTTATTGAGAGGAATATCCGAAATTTATTTCGGCAGGGAAAAATATTTTCATAGAGCGAAAAATGGATTAAAACAGATAGAAAACAAAAGAAAAATCTATCGAAATATACTGATCAGACAATGTTTAAAAGGAGGAGGATTTTCTTGGAAAAAGCACGGATAGAACAAATGCAAAAATACGATCTCCACTGCCATCTGGACGGTTCACTGTCAGAAAAATGCATCCGCAGGCTGGCAGAACAGGCAGACGTAACACTCCCGCAGGGAGAACTGAGAGAGTATCTCACGGCAGATCCCGCCTGCGAAAATCTTGCCCAGTATCTGACGAAATTTGATCTGCCGCTTGCCTGTCTGACAACGAAAACGGCATTTAGAGAGGCCGTAAAAGATGTGATAAAAACCGGTGAAGCGGAAAATACCGTGTACATGGAGATTCGCTTTGCCCCTCTTTTATCAGTCAGTGAAACGCTGTCTGTCCGGGATATTATTGAGGGAGCACTGGAGGGGATCAAAGAAGGCTGCCAAAGCAGCTCCGGGAAAGCAGAACTGATTCTGTGCGGTATGCGGCATATGCCTGTAGAGGAAAATATCAGACTGGCAAAAATCGCAGCTGACTATTACGGACACGGGGTCTGTGCCCTGGATCTTGCCGGAGATGAGGCGGCATATCCGGTACGGCAGCAGGCAGAGTTTTTCCGGACAGCCAGGGAGTTGGGAATTCCCTTTACCATACACGCCGGAGAGTGCGGAAGCGCCGGCAGTATCTGGGATGCCCTGGAACTGGGAGCTTCCAGGATCGGACATGGGATTGCGGCGGCAAAGGACGAGAGACTGATGAAATACTGCGCTGAGCGGGGGATTCCTTTTGAACTGTGCCCCACTAGCAATCTCCAGACAAAAGCGGTAAAAAGTATGAAAGAATACCCGCTGCGGCGGTTTTTGGAAGCAGGTATCCCGGTTACGATAAACACAGACAACCGAACGGTCAGCAACACCTCCCTGACCGAAGAATTCGCACTGGCGGCAGCTGCGTTGGATCTGTCAAAGGAGGAGCTGGAGCAGATCTGTGACAATGGGCGGAAAGCGGCATTTGGAGAAATGCAGCGGATCCAGGGACAGAGTTGAGATGAGTCTGGCTGCTGGTAGAAATGCAGACGGCTGTAAGAAAGGCAGAGAACGGTAGAAAAGGCAGATAGCTATGGGAAAAGCGAATAGTTGGACAAAAAAGCAGGAATCATTGCAGGAAAGAAGCAGATGACAGCGGGAAAAGAGGACAGTCATGGACAGAAAAGCGAAAATACTGATCATAGAGGACGACCAGGAAATCAGAAGAGAATTAAATACATACCTATCCAGAGAAGGATATGAGACGGCAGCGCTGGAGTCCTTTGCCGATACAGCAGCACAGGCGTTAAAGGCAGAGCCGGACCTGATCCTGCTGGATGTAAACCTGCCGGGTGCCAGCGGGCTTCGCGTCTGCGAAGAGATACGAAAAGTTTCCCAGGTGCCGGTGATCTTTGTCACAGGAAATAATACCTCCATGGATGAATTGAACTGTATCCTGCGGGGCGGAGACGACTATGTGGCAAAGCCCTATCAGCTGCCGGTGCTGCTGGCGAGGATCGGAGCCGTGCTGCGGCGGACCATGGGAAGGAAAGACGGAACAGAGGCGAGGCTGGAATACAAAGGCGTTGTGCTGGATGCGGCAGCAGCGCAGATTTCCAGGGGAGACGCAAAGTGTGCGCTTACCAAAAATGAGCTGAAGATTCTCTATTGTCTTTACGAACACCAGGGAGAGATCGTGTCCAGAGAGGATATCCTGGACTACCTGTGGGACCATGAAGTATTTATTGACGACAATACCCTGAGCGTTCATGTCACCCGGATCCGAAACAAATTAAAAGAAATCGGAGCGCCTGATTTTATCAAGACCAGGAGAGGGTTGGGTTACTGTATATAAGTTTACATAAAACTGCGCAAATTTATACAAATGGGCTATGCCTGGAAAAGAGCGATTTGTTTATGAGATTTGGAGATTATTGTAAGGATAAGGCTTTGCTGCTTCTTTTTAACGGAGCGGCTCTGTTAGCCTTATCCGTATTTTTAGCACTTTTAGGAAACCAGAAGACTGCCATTTTTCTCATTGGGCTGGTGTGGATCCTGGTGGTGGCAGGCTATCTTCTGGCGGATTATTTCCTGCGCAGAAATTATTTTCGGGAATTGGATCAGGTCCTTTCAGAGCTGGACCAGCGCTATCTGATCGCGGAGGTCATGAAGCCGGGACACCGCCTGGCGGACAGGCTGTACTGGGAAATCTTAAGAAAATCCAATAAATCGGTAATAGAAAAAATCCACCAAATGGAAGACAGCCAAAAGGAGTATAAAGAGTATGTAGAAAGCTGGAT
>DWVZ01000164.1 GCA_019119975.1 Candidatus Blautia merdavium
GTAAAATGGATCCCGTCCTCACTGGAGGTATAGATCACATACGCCTCCCGCCCGTCATGGATATAATCATAGTCCCCGTCCAGCTTGATATTTCCGGTATAGAAAAGCTCCAGCTTTCCGTCCTCGGTCAGAGCTGACCCGGAATAGACGCCGTGGCAGTCCCAGGGCGAATCCGGAAACAGCACGGTCCCTTCATACTTCCAGTCTGTCAGATCTGTACTGGTGTAAGCTCCCCAGAATTTCAGTCCGCCCTCTGGGGAAAAAGGAGCATACTGAAAGTAGAAATGATACTTTCCCTGATACCAGCACAGTCCATTGGGATCGTTCAGCCAGCCGGTGGGTGGCAGGATGTGGAATCTGGTCCTCCACGGATCCTGCGCGGTCCGTTCCCGGCATTTCTTTTCCTGGTCAAGGACCTGCCCTGCCAGGGTATCCCCTAATACGCTCATACACTCAACCGCCTTTACTTTACTGTAAGAATTTTTTCCAGTTTCCGGATTTCTCCTGTCTTTTCCTGGCACACTTCCTGGTAATCATCGGAATTGGTAACGATGACCGGAGTGGTGATGTCATACCCTGCTTTGCGGATGTCCTCCATGGAAAAGCTTACCAGCAGCTGTCCTGCTGTGATCCTGTCTCCTTCGTTTACATGGGTCTCATAATATTTACCTTCCAGCTCCACCGTATTGACGCCGATATGGATCAGAAGCTCCACCCCGTCGTCGCTGCAAAGACCAATGGCATGTTTGGTTTCAAAGACGGTTTCCACAGTTCCGTTAAAGGGTGCGCACACCTCACCTTTTTCCGGGATCACGGCTGCGCCTTTTCCCAGTACTTCTCCGGCAAAGGTGCTGTCATTGACCTCAGTTAAAGGAATGGCTTTTCCTGTCAGGGGACTGTAGACCGTATTCTTCTCTGTCTGTACCGTCTCTGCTTTTTCCTCTTTAGGCAGGCTCTTCTGACTGCTGTCTCCTGCCTGTGCAGGCGCCTCTTCTCTGTATAAGATCCAGGAGATCACAAAGGCTGCCGCCGCTGCCGCGCCTACCACCATGGTGTACTGGATGGTGTAGTCTGTGGTGATCAGATAGCCGAACAGTCCGGTGATGCCGTAAGCAGAAGCTCCCACACCTGTGATGCCGGCGATCAAACCGCCGATGGCGCCGCCGATGCAGCCTGCGATAAAGCATTTCATATATCTTAAATTGACACCGAAGATCACCGGCTCTGTGATTCCCAGAAACGCGGACAGGGAGGATGGCAGCGCCAGCGCCTTCAGCTTCTGGTTTCTGGTCTTTAATGCCATTGCCAGTGCCGCCGCACCCTGGGCAACGTTTGCCGCGCTTGCAATAGGCATCCAGATGTTGATTCCTTCTGAGCTTAACAGACCTGCTTCCAGGGCATTATACATATGATGGACGCCTGCCACTACTGTAGGCGCATACACAGCGCCTGCCAGGGCGGATCCGATTCCCAGAGGAAGGGTGATAAGAAATTCCACACCGTTTAACACGCCGTTTTCGATCCAGGAAAAGACTGGTCCGAAAATGGTCAGTGTCAGATAGCCGGTCACCAGGACCGTTACCAGCGGGGTTACGAAAAGGTCAATAATCTCCGGCACGATCTTGTGCAGCTTCTTTTCCAGCATAGACATGAACCATACGGCAATGACCACTGGAATGACATGTCCCTGATAGCCAACCAGATTGATCTCATAAAGTCCGAACCAGGCTTCTGCCGTGGGAATGGTATCCGCCGTTGCCACAGACCAGGCGTTTAAAAGGTCCGTGTGGATCATGATCATACCGATGACAGCGCCCAGGAACAGATTTCCTCCGAAGACCTTTGCCGCGCTGATGGCAATCAGGATAGGCAGAAATACAAACGCCGCGTTGCTGAACAGATGGATGATGGTATAGGTCCCTGACTCTGCCATTGCCGGAAAGACCTTGCTGAGTCCTTCCAAAAGTCCCATTAAAAGTCCGCTGGCAACAATGGCTGGAATGATGGGTACGAAGACATCTCCCAGAGTCTTAATCAGTCTCTGGAACACATTCTGCCGGGAAGCGGCAGCCTGCTTGACTTCCTCCTTGCTGGCTGCGGTAATGCCTGCAATGGAAATAAATTCATCATAGACTTTGTTTACGGTTCCTGTTCCCAGAATGATCTGCAGCTGTCCGGAAGCCTCAAAGACTCCTTTGACACCCGCCACATTTTCCAGAGCTTCTTTGCTGCATTTGGAATTGTCCCCAATGACCAGCCTGAGTCTGGTAGCACAGTGGGCTGCGGAGACGATGTTCTCTTTCTTGCCCACCAGCTCATAGATTTCCTGCGCTGTTTTTCTGTAATCCATATCCTTTCCCTCTTTCTTAAGATTATATGTTATCGTTCTCATATATAAATATAATATATTTGCGTAGTATATTGTTTTTATCTTGTATTTATATATGAGAACGTTCTCATATGTTGGTTTCATTATATCTCCATCTCCCGGAAATGTAAATTGCTATACTTACCAAATATAGGAAGTGAAAATTATACATTTTGCCTAATCCGCCGCAGCGCGTAAAAAAGCAGCGGACAGGCGCGCTCCTTCTGCGCATCCTGTCCGCTGCTGTTCTTCTTTCCTATTTTCTTTTCTATCTTCTGGTGGAATCCTTTTCCACGATCTTATAACCCATTTTCAGTTCTTTGCACACCGTTGCGTCTTCATGCTCCAGAAGCTCTGTCAGCATCTGCGCCGCTTCTGTCCCGCTGGTCTTATAGTAGAAATGCACGGTAGTCAGGCTGGGCGTCACCAGATCTGCCAGCGGCGTATCTCCAATGCCTGCCAGCTGTACCTCCTGGGGAATCTGCTTCCCCTGGTCCTTTAAATATTTCATGGCGCCGATGGCAATATTATCGGTAGCGCAGAAAACCGTATCCACCTGGGGCACCGCTTCCAGGATCTCCCGCATCTTCTCATAGCCGGATTCAATGCTGAATTTCGCCTCTGCCATCGCCTGGGGCAGGCAGGTCTTCCTGGATTTTTTCAGAGCGGCTTCAAAGCCCTTCTTCCGGTTGGCGCCTGCCGCCTCATCCTTTAGGGTAACGCCGATAAAGCCCGGCACCTGGCAGTTTTTCAGCAGAAGCTCCGTCACCTTGAACGCTGCGTGGAAATCATCGTGGCTGACGCTGGAGTACCCTTCCAGCTGCTGTCCCAGGATCACCACCGGAACCTTATAGTCCTTTAAAATCTTCTTGTGCCTGCCGGTAAAGATGGTCGCCATGAAGATAATGCCGTCCACCTGGTTGTCCTTAAAAACCTGCAGGTATTTCAGCTCCTCCTCCACGTCGTTGTTGGTATTTGCCAGGAGCAGCTGGTAGCCTTTCTTTGCCAGGACGTCGCTGATCCCTGCCACCATCCGGCTTACGGTGTCGGAATTGATCTTGGGGATGATGACCCCTACCAGCCGGGTCTTCTTGGTCCGCAGCATCTGTGCCTGGGCAGAGGGCTGATATCCGGTTTCCTCCACCACTTTTCTGATCTTCTCTCTCTTTTCTTCGCTGACATAGCCGTCATTCAGATACCTGGAAACCGTGGCTCTGGACACCCCTGCCAGCTGGGCGATTTCATTGATGGTCAACCCTCCTGCCTCCCTTCTGTGCGCTTAAATATCCCAAACGCTTCTGAGCTTCAGACCTTCCGGCGTACCTCTTAAGATCTCCACCGTCTTGCTGTCGCCGTTCAGGTCAAAGTAGTTGTCAGAAAGGACCAGATCCTCGTTTTCATTTAAGATCTCCACGCTCTTTGCATAAGCGCCGGCGCTGACTGTGATCTGATTGCCCTCGACTTTACAGGTAAGCTTGGGATCCTCATAGCGGAAATATTTCGGATAAGAGAAGATCACGGTTCCTTCTGAGATCTTCTCTCCGTCTTCCCATGCTTCATAGCTGACATATTCACTGAATACATCCACCTCCGGGAATTCTACTTTATCCAGCCATACGCTGGTAAGCGCCGGAACTGTGATCTCCTTCTCTTCTCCCTGCAGGCTCTCTCCTTTGGCATTTCTCAGGTTCCATTTCACCAGGATCTGACGGTCCTTTAAGGTCTCGTTGGTCACGTTGAGGCGGATGGATTTCTCGAATTCAAAGTGCTGGCGGTTCATATTCGCCTCCTGGGTCATCCAGCTCTCCTCCTCACAGGAGATCATCACCGGGGCAAAGAACCGTTTGGCATAATAGTGCAGAGCTTTCCAGCGTCCGCAGTAGTCAATGGAGGACCAGGAGATCACCGGCCAGCAGTCGTTTAACTGCCAGTAGACAGCGCCCATGCATCTTTCCCTGTTTCTTCTGAAATGCTCCACCCCATAGCGGATCGCGTCTGCCTGGAGCAGCTGGGAAGCATAGATCAGGGTGGAAAAGCTCATGGGATAGCGGTAGGTCTGCTGCAGGTAATTCATGATCTTGCCGTTTGCCCCGTAGTTCCTCTGGTGCTTCTCCATGATATAGGAGAAAATATTCTTATCTCTGGGGTCATCGGTAAAGGTATCAATGGTCTTCTCACTGGGAAATGCCTGGAAGCCGAACTCCGAAGCATAGCGGAAGAAGAACTTCCGGTACTCTGAGAACGGACGGTTGCCGTGCCATACCTTCCAGTAATGCACATCGCCCCGGTTGGGATCGTTGGGATTGTCAAAGGATCCGCCTGAGGAGGGGCTTGCCGGCCAGTAGAAGGTCTGCGGATCGTATTCTCTTAACACCTCGGGAATGATACGCTCATACATGAACAGGTAATCCCTGACTTCCGACGGCTTGGTTACCCAGCATCTCTCATCTACAAACATTTCCATCTCATTGTTGCCGCACCACAGTCCCAGGGAAGCGTGATGGCGCAGGCGCTTGATATTTTCTATAAATTCCTGTCGGATATTTGCCTCGAATTCCGGGGTCAGCTCATATACGGAGCAGGCGAACATAAAGTCCTGCCATACAGCCAGCCCCAGCTCGTCACAGATATCATAGAACCAGTCGTCCGGGTAGAAGCCGCCGCCCCATACACGGATCACATTGTAATTGGCAAGCTTGCAGTCTTCCAGAAGTTTTCTGGTCTTTTCCGGGCTTCTTCTTCCCAGCAGATGCTCTTCCGGAATATAGTCGGCGCCCATGGCAAAGAATGCCTTGCCGTTGATTTCATGGGCAAAGCACTCGCCCCACTGGTCTTTTTCAATCTTCATCGTCATGGAACGCAGACCGATCCTTCTCTTCCAGGAGTCTATGGGTTCGCCGTCTTTGGAAAGCACTGCCTCCACCTGATAAAGAGGCTGTTCTCCCAGACCGTTGACCCACCAAAGCTGGGGATCTTCAATGACCAGGCTGCCCTTTCCATCTTCGGATAATGCGGTTTCGTATACCTGCCCGTCCGGAGAAGTCACCTTCACCGTACAGGTATAGCTGCCTGCTTCCTCCCTGGAATAGTCTCCTTCAAAGCGCAGGGTACAGGTTCCTTCCTGATGCTCCTGACGGATGTAAACGCTGTCGATCTCCCCGCCTTTTACCCTGCACAGGTAAACTGGACGGAAGATTCCCGCGTCGGGAAGATGTGCGCCCCAGTCCCAGCCGAACATGTAGTGGGCTTTTCTCAAATGCATGAAGCCTTCATAAGTGTCTTCATTTCCAATGTTGCCGTATTTTTTGTACGCTTCTGTGATGTATTTTAAAGGAGAGTGGAATACCACCTTCAGCTCATGCTCCTCCTGCCCTGCCAGCAGATCTTTCACTTCGTATTTCCAGACTCTGTGCATGCTGTAAGGCTCTCCTAAAAGCTGCCCGTCCAGGTAGACGGATGCCACGGTATCCAGCCCTTCAAAGTCCAGGTAAACCCTTGTGCAGTCCTCTGTTTCTCCTGCCGAAAAGGTACACACATATTCATAGTCCTCTTCCATCAGGGCGCAGATCTTATCCTCATTGTCCTTCCAGAAAGGATCCTCCATATTGCCGTTTCTTAAAAGGTCCGTGTAAACAGTTCCCGGAACCACTGCTTCCTGCCACTGGGTATCCCCCACCCGGCGCATTTTCCAGTTTTGGTTTAACTCTCTTTTTTCCATAAATGTCTCCCTTTTTTGTCTTAGATTCCTCCTGACAGGGTCATCTGCCCTGTTTCAGGTTTTCTGCTTTTTCTACGACAGCCGCCAGCTCTTCTCCCTCCAGGATGGTGATGGTCAGCTGTCTTACCTCTTTTTCAAAAGGCGCGATGGTGTGCAGGTCGCCCCGCTCTTCATGGTATTTCCTGCCGTATACGCTGGAGTTGGCAGGCTCCAGACCGATGACATAGTCCCCGCTTGCCAGGGATTTCCACTGCATGAAATAGGGCAGGTTCTTTTTATAAAAGCTTAACTGGATGCCCAGCCCCAGCTTCTCATTGATCACTGCCGCGAAGGTCTTACCCTCCTCATCTGCTGCCAGATCATGAAGGAACACGTACTCCGGTTCATTGTCTATGGGCGCTTCCATGATATGATAGCTGTCCGCGTGGGGCGCTGCCGCCTCATCTCTTGGCGTAACCTTCCTGGTGGGCAGGACAATGCGGGCGCCTTCATCCAGAAGGGGATATCCCACATTGAAATGATACAGAAGCATGGCGGGTTCTTCCCGGAAGCCCTGATTCTCGATGGTATCCCGGATGGTGATCTCCTTTCTGGGAAAACGGGTGGTGATCTCCCGCTCCATCAGCAGGTTTTCCCCGAAGAGCTCTGCCTCCCGCATCTCTCCCCGGATCTTCATGCAGTAAGTATCGCCCTCCCATCCCGTATGTACGCCGGTATGCTCTGCCGGTGTGGTGCGGATCCTGCCGTGCATGGGGTAGTTTTTCTCTCCTTCATAGGGTGCGCAGATATTCTCCAGTCCGCAGGTGAACATCATGCCGCCCATGATGCTTCTCTGGGCTTCGTCTCCGTTGGTGTCGTAATGGTTCCTGCCCTGAAGTCCCGGCTTGGAGAGGAAGTTGAGATTGATCCCTTTATAGGAAAGCTCTGCCAGATCCAGGCATTTATCCTTCATCACTGTGAACTGGAGCGGACCGTTTTTCACCTGCCAGGCTTCCATGCCCTTTGCCCTGCCGTCTGCATAAGTCACCTTCCTTACGTCTGCCGTCTGCTGGAGGCTTCCCACTTTTCTAAGCATCTCCTGTCTGTCCATATGCATCCTCCTTTTTCGTTCCAGTGCAGTCCAGAGTCTGTGTACGCAGGGGCAGGGCTGTCGCATCCCCTTTCGTGGATACGGCAGCCCCGCCTGTCTGGTAAATTCAGCCCTGCTGACTGCTCTTACCTCTTATTCTATTTGTTTGTTTTCCATTCGTCAATCTGTTTCTGCATTTCATCAATAACATCCTGAACCCCTGTAGCCTCCAGCTTCTTCAGCAGCTGCGGCACGTATTCATCCGGGTCCACGCTTCCTGTATACAGGGACTTGCCGAACTCATCCAGTACGTTTCTGAAGCCTGCTACCTGTGTGCTTACCGGCTCCAGGTTAAAGTCGAATCCAAAGGAGGGAGCTTCCTGGGAAGCATCGTTGAATTCCTTGAATTCTGCCCATTTGTCTACCGGCTCGTTGTCCAGCACATAAGTGTTGAACAGTCCGCCCTGTACATAGTAGGGAACTGAGTAGTCTTTCTTCTTCTCCTCGTTTAACTTCACTTTGAAGTCATAGGTGTAAGGCTTATCGGATGCTTCCTGCTTCTCTTCTTCTGTCAGCTCGACCTTCTCCCAGTGAGTTCCTTCGATGCCGTAGTTTAACAGGTTTCTTAAATACTCGTCTGTGTTGATCAGGTTGATCAGTTCCATTGCTTTTTCCGGATGTTCGGAGTTTTTGTTGATGGCTGTCAGGGCGCCCCGGGCAGATCCGTTGGTGATCTGGGTATCCATGATCTGTGTGGCAACCACTTCGTATCCCAGGTCTTTGCCCCAGATCAGCTCTGCATAAGGCTGTCCGTCGCCTTTGGTGACAAAACGCTTCACAGATTTATCATCGGATGCAGTGGCAGCGTCCTTGTTGATGTAGCCTGCTTCATAATATTTTCTCATGGTGTGCAGGGTTTCCATCATACGGTCTGTCTCGAATACGTTCTTTACAGTCAGGCTGTCGTCGCCGTATTCAATACCGATGGGATCCTGGATCTTATCCATATAAGTAGGCGCTGTGTAGTCCTTGGTCAGGTACATAGGCACCACGTCCGGCTCGTTTTCTTTGATGAGCTGCAGGTATGGCTCCAGATCTTCCAGGGTATGGAGATCCTCATATGGAATGTCGTATTTGTCTACATACTCTTTGGTAAATACCCACATGGGGCAGCTGCCGATTTCCTTTTCACTGGGCACGCCGTAGGTCTTTCCACCTACTTTTGCTGCTTCCCAGAAACGGGGATCGATGCTGTCATACATTTCTTTTCCTTCGTTCTGCAGCAGATCGTCCAGTTCCAGGAACGCGCCCTTCTGGGCATTCTGGAGGTAATCGTTGGTCCAGGAGCAGGTGAAGCACATATCCCACTGGTCGCCGGTATTGATGACTACCTGCATCTTCTGGTTGTAATCGCCCCAGCCTACTTTGATCACGTTCAGTTTCACGCCGATTTCTTCTGCTATGTATTTGTTGACTTCCTCCAGCACCAGCTCGTCGTCGCTCTGGGAATCTCCTACCTGGTACCAGGTCAGCTCAACAATCTCTTCTCCTTTTTCATTGGTTTCCGCTTTTTTTCCGCAGCCTGCGAGCATTCCTGCGGAAAGCATTGCTGCCATACCGAGGGCAACCACTCTTTTTGCATATTTGAACTTCATGTAGAAAGTCCTCCTTCTCTTTTTCCTCTCTTCTTATTCTTTTACTGCGCCTACTGTCAGTCCGTTGACGAAATATCTCTGGAAGAACGGGTAAGCGAAAATAATCGGCAGTGTGGAAATAACCACGATCGCCATCTTGATGGTCTCTTTTGGCAGGTTGGCAGCCGCCTGGATGCCTTCCACACCCATCATGGATTTATTGCTGGCAAGCCAGTCAATGGAGTTCTGGATCTGGATCATCAGGAACTGTAAGGGAACCCAGGATTTGTCATCAATGTACATCAGGGCATTGAACCAGTCGTTCCAGTATCCCAGTGTCAAAAACAGCCCGATGGTTGCCAGACCCGGCATTGCCATGGGAATGACGATCTTAAAGAACAGCTTCCACTCAGACGCGCCGTCGATCTTGGCAGATTCTACTACCGCATCCGGGATACTGGTCTTAAAGAAGGTCCTTAACACAATGACGTTAAAGGAGTTCATACACAGGGGCAGGATCAGCGCCCACACGGAATTCTTTAACATCAGCACCTTGGTCATAACCAGGTAGTTGGCGATCATACCGCCGGAAAACAGCATGGGCACGGTAATGACCTTGGTAAAGAAGGAACGGAATGCATAAGTCTTTCTGGAAAGGGCATATGCATAAGTTCCGATCAGCAGAAGTCCCAGCAGGGTTCCCACTACGGTTACCAGGATGGTGACGCCATAGCTCTTTAAGATATTCTGTCCGGCGCTTACGATGTATTCGTACGCGTACAGGCTCCATTTCTCCGGTATGAAGCGATAGCCGTTCATGGTCAGGGACTGCTCATCTGTAAATGAGATGATGATAACAAAGATAAACGGGATCACACACAAAAGGGATAAGACAGACAGGATGATGTTAAACAGTACATTGGTGGGTTTCTTGATCTTATTCCATTCGCACTGCTGCTCTTCCAGTTTCTGAAGCTGTTTCTCTTTTGCACGTTCTTTTCTTCTTTCAGCAAATGACATTTCTGTACTTATCTCCTTTCCTAGAATAATGCGTTGTCTGCGTCGATCTTGGATACCAGTTTATTGGCTCCCATGATCATGATGAATCCTACCACAGACTGGAACAGGGCTGCTGCTGAGCTCATACCGATCTCTCCGTTGGTCTGCAGCGCACGGAAGATGTAGGTATCCAATACATTGGTCACCGGATACAGCGGACCGGAGTTCATCGGCAGCTGGTAGAACAGACCGAAATCCGCCTTGAAGATGCCGCCCACAGCCATGATCAGCAGGATGGTGATCATTGGTTTCAGAAGCGGAATGGTAATGTACTTGATCTGCTGCCACTTGGTGGCGCCGTCCAGCACTGCCGCCTCATAGTAAGTCTTGTCAATGCCGCAGATGGAAGCCAGGTACATAACCGTGTTGTAGCCCATGCCCTTCCACTGGCTCATGAAGATAATGATGAAAGGCCAGAAGCTTTTCTCCGTATACCAGGAAATCCCTTCATGTCCAAACTGCTGCAGGACTGCGTTGAAATAACCTTTTTCCGGGTTTAAGAAAGCGAATACACAGTAGCTGGCAACAACCCAGGACAGGAAATAGGGAAGAAACATGGAGCTCTGGTAAACCTTTGCCATTCCCTTATTTCTCAGTTCATTTAAAAGCAGCGCCAGGATGACCGGGATCACAACACCCAGGATGATGAAAGTAAGATTATATAAGATCGTGTTGCGCAGAATAATCCAGGCATCACCGCTGCTGAACAGGAATTTGAAGTTGTCAAAGCCTACAAATTCACTGGTGATCAGACTTTCAAAGAATCCTCCTGACAGCCTGTATCTCTTAAAAGCAACTAAAATACCGAACAGCGGCAGATAGGCAAATAAGAAGAACCAGACCGCACCAGGAGCGCTTAAGAGCAGCAGTTCCTTGTTTGTCTTTAAGCGTGTGACAAAACCGACTTGTTTTGCCTTATCTTTTCTTTTCACTTGGTTACCTCCTTTTTCTGCACGTTTTTAACTGCCGGCATGTTATCTTTTCGTGCTTTCTCTTTACACCCTATACTATACTGGAAAGACTGCACAAATCCTAGTCGAAAACTTCCAGTTTTATTGTAATTTTTCTAGTCCCCTTTCCAAAAAAAGTGGACAAATTCCGCTGGAAAAAATTCAGGAAAATAGAATTTTTCCACTTGCAGAATCTGTCCGCTCTGTTTTTTTTGCTGTTTTAGTTTTTAATATTTTTTCATGTTCCTCAGAGACGCCGGGGACACCCCGTAGCACTGCTTGAACTTCCGGTAAAAATAGCTGGTGTCCGGGTACCCTACTTCTCTTGCAATGTCGTTGATCTTCATATTGGTATTCAGGATCAGGTCTTTTGCTATGCTGTTCTTGATATTGCTTAAATACTGAGCAAAGGAACAGCCTGCTTCTTTCTGGAAAATCTGTCCCAGATAGGAAGCGTTCATATGGTATTTGTACGACAGGGTTTTTAAATTCATATCTTCCCGATAATTCTTCTGCACTTCTGCCATGATCTGCTTCACCACCGGGGTGTACTGGGAATCCTCCGTATGCAGATAAGTAATGATCTCCGTGATCTCAGAGATAAAGATGGTCTTTAATCCGAAGATATCGTCTGCCTGGTAGATCTTCTCGATCATATCCGAAAGGTCCTGCAGATTCCTGGACTGGGCAAGCTTGTACTCTGCCTTGATCTCCTGGAGAAGGATGGCGATCTTCAGGGAAATCTGATAGAGCACATCCACACTGACCTGGGACTTCAGATTGTTAATGAACAGATCTTCGATATAGTTTAAGGCGCCGTCCTTATCCTTTTTCAGGATCAGCTTTCTCAGGAGCGCTTCGTCTATGACCACATCCCCGGACTTCCTGTCCTTGATATGAGCTTCATTGATACAGCTGCCGTATCCCTCCAGCATCCGGTATTTCTGCAGCTTCATACTCATCTTGTATCCCTGCGCCAGCTCCTCATAATCCCGGATGGGACCGCTTACCGTGATAAAGCTCATGATCCCGTAATCGCTCTCCAGCCGGTCCTGGAAATCCCTGCACGCCTCCAGGATCTCCTCTTCTTTCTCTTCACTCTCTCCGTATAAGAGAAGGAACAGCGTATCCGGCGCCAGATAGATGGTCTTGCTCCTCTGCTCCCAGTGCTGGAGCTTGCGCAGGATCTCATTGATCCCGTCCCTGCCTTCCAGGGTGCCGGTGTCAATCTTCATCACTCCGCAGAAGACCTGCTCTTCTTCCTGTATCTGGGGCAGCATCCGGTACATCTCCTGTGCCTCTTCTTTGCTCATCTTTCCTTTGAGCAGCTTATGCCAGCCGATCTTATCCTCCATGCTGCCCGCATCCTTCCGGTCAATCTCCTCCAGACGCAGGGCTGCCCGCACCAGGGTGTCTTTTAACTTTTCTTCATCAATGGGCTTTAGAATATACTCCTCCACATCCAGCTTCAGCGCGGTCCTGGCATACTCAAATTCATCATAGCCGGAGAGGATGATGCAGCGGGTCCTGGGGCTGATCCGGCGTACCTCCCGGATCAGATCCAGCCCGTTCATCAGCGGCATCTCCACATCTGTCACCAGGATATCTGCCGGATCCTCCTGGAATTTCTCCAAAGCTTCTTTTCCGTTGTGTGCCATGGCAGACACTGTCATGGCGATCTCTTCCCAGTCTATGATGCAGCGGATCCCCTGCAGGATAAATTCTTCATCTTCAACTAACATGACCTTCTTCATGTGCTTTCCCCTCTTCTATCTTAATGGTTACTTTCACCAGCAGACCCTCTGGTTTTGCTGCCTCGATAGAAATGCCGTATTCCTCACCATAGACTGCTTTGATCCTCCGGTTCACATTGGAGATACCGATGCTTTTCTTCTCCGTCTGCTCTTCCCGGTTTTCCCTAAGCTCCTGATTCTTTTTCTCCATGTCTTCTGCTTTCATGCCTACTCCGTTGTCCTGTACATACAGTTCCAGCCGGTCCTGCTGTCTCCTTGCCCGGATGGTCACCCGGTTGTCCTGCCTGGTCCGGTCAATGCCGTGGACGAAATAATTTTCGATGATCGGCTGGAGCACGAACTTGATGATAGGGGTGCCCAGAAGCTCCACCGGACACTCCACCTGGGACTGAAACTGCCCCTGATACCGGTATTCAAAAAGTTCCAGATACTGCTTGCAGTAATCCAGCTCCTGCCCCAGGGTGATCACATCTGCTTCCTTTAACTGGCTGCGGAACAGCGTCACCATACTGTAGAGCATTTTTCCCACTTCTCTGTCCCCGTTGCAGATGGCTTTCATGCGGATCGCCTCCAGGGTATTGTAGAGGAAATGGGGATTGATCTGACTCTGAAGCGCCTGCATTTGGGCATTCTTCCGCTCAATCTCTGCCAGATAGCTTTTCTGGATATAGAGCTGCAGCCTGCTGCACATCTCATTGAAATTCTCTGAGATCATATCCAGTTCATCGCCTCTCTTCTGATACTTTAACCGTACGGACAGATCTCCGGTCGTGACCTGGTTCATCGCCCCCAGGATCAAATCTACTCTCCCGGTCAGGCGCCTGACATAATAACCGATGCAGACAATCCCGATCACTGCCGCCAGCACCCCTGCGCCCAGGATCGCTGACAGGGTGGGCAGGGAAAGCCCCGCCGCCTTGTCTCTTTCCAGAAAGGCATAAATCTGGTACTCCTGGGCATTCTCCCGGAGCACGTAATACGCGTCATCCTTTATGACCTCCATCAGGTCTTCTCCTGCGCTCTGATAAACTGCTGTATCGTAATTCAGCGTCACGGCAAGATTTCCATAGTCCACAGACTGCTCCAGCTCTTCAAAGGCATCCTTTCCCTCAAAGGTAAAGATGATATTTCCCACCTGATTCATACTGGAAGGATCGTTGATCTCCCGCACTACGGTGATCTTCCCTTCCTCCCCGTATTGTCCCTGGTCGATCTGCTGCCTGCGCATCCCCCCATCTTTGCCCGGGTGGAAAATATTCTGAGGATAGCATTCGGTCAGCTCCATGTCACTGTATGCCAGAAGCTCCACCTTCTCCAGTTCCCTGTATGCCTGGAAAGCTTCTCCCACCATGTTGTGGATGCCTTTGTAGGCATAGCTTTTGGAGGCGGAGTAGCGGTCCAGACTGAAATTCTGGTAGGATTCCGGATCCAGGGAAAAATACGCCAGCAAGTCGTCCAGCTCTGAAGAAGACCGGTACAGGTCCTGATACAGGTAGTCCGCCCGCTGGATCATCTCCTCCACATAGTCCACCGCCTCCGCGCATGCCCAGTCCAGCTCGCTCTCATTTGTCAGCAGCACCCGCCTTCTGGAAGCGGATATAAAGTACGCCACTAAAGCTGCCACAATACACAGTACAATGACGGTATAAGTCCAAAACAGTTTGCGGTAAAGCTGCATGGGCTTTTTCTTTTCCATCTCATTCCTTCTTTCCCAAAGTACGGCAAAAAGAGAGCTCATGAACGGCTCTCTTCCATTGCTCTTTGTATTTTCTGATGCATAAATACTACCACAAATCCATAGATACTGGCAATAAATAAGATGAACGTTCCTGCTTTGATCTCCAGCAGCATTAAGATCACTGCCAGCATGGCAGTATTGCCCAGAGTATTCACCGGGCGGGTGATGGTAAGCACCACCGCTCCCTTTACAATATCCCGGACTCCCATCTCATATCTGGATGCCAGAAGGTATAGATTCGGCGTCATCAAAATCGTGCCCACAAACAGCACCAGGAAAACGATCATCAGCGGAAGCACCGGCATCTGCACGGCAAAAAATTCCACATTGGTCCAGAATACCAGAATGGCTGCCGCCTGCACTGCCGCCACTGCCAGCTTCCTGCCCCAGCAGTCTGTGTACCCGGTCCTGTAATCCTTCCACGCAGCAGTGTCTGTGTGATGCAGGACCCGGTTCATGGAAAAGAACACGCCGCACAGCGCCGGTCCCGCAAACACCGCACAGACCAGAAACAGCGGCAGATAAGTGCGCACCTGGGAAATCCCCACGAACAGGAAAAACAGCAATACCGGTAAATTACTGATCAAAAAGAAGAAATTGATCTTTAAAAAATATAGGATCCTGTCACAGGCATTTAAAATTTTTTCGATATTTAAAATCTCGCCCAGCATGGCGCTGCCTCCTTTTCTTTCTTCCTCCGGACAGGCGCTGTTTTCCTTTTGCGTCTGCATTTCATATTCCGCTTTCTCGCCGCCTCTTCAGCAATGCCTTTTCTGTACTGCTTGATTCTGCAATGTTTGTTTCCGCAATTTCCTTTTTGCTGCTTGGATTCTGCATTGCCATTCCTCTGCACTTCTTGTCATGATCCTTCTTGGGTGTTTCTGCATCGGCGTCTTTTGAGCCTGCCCGGAGTGTTTTTTATATTCTATAATTCAAATACAATGGTTTTAATTTCGTAAGGATGAAGTTTCAGCACAACTCCGTCGTTTCTGAAGTCTTCCACGGGACGTTCCCTCAGATCGCTTTCTGCCCAGGCTTTGAACGGGAAGGAAGGTGTGACCTCCACCTGCTGGCTGGAACCTGCAAAGTCGTGGAAGCGGACAACCAGATATTTTCCATCCTCTGATTTCTTCACTGCGTCGATCTCTACCTGTGCGTTGTCCACGGTAAAGAAGCTTCCGCTTTCTTCCTTCTCAGCTCCCGCGAACACGTCCATAGGATTGTTCAAGGCATAAGCTTCTTCTACTACTTTACCTTCCACCAGGTCACCGGTGTGGGGAAGCAGTGAGTAAGTAAACTCATGTCTGCCCAGATCCTGGATGTGATCCGGCTGCAGACCAGAACGGAGCAGAGAGATCCGCATCACATTGTCCTTGATGTCATAGCCGTATTTGCAGTCATTTAACAGGGCAACCCCGTAATTTCTCTCAGACAGGTCTGCGAACCGGTGTCCCACAGACTCAAATCTCGCCTGATCCCAGCTGGTGTTCCAGTGGTTCGGACGGCGTACATTTCCATACTGGATATCATAGGTTGCGAAAGTGCTTCTGATATCTACGGTGAAGGCTGCCTTTAAGAGCTGCTGTCTTTCTTTCCAGTCTACATCGGTCTTAAAGTCGATTCTTCGGTCTGTGCCATAAAGGGTCATATCCTGCGCGATGACGGTGTTCATATAATTCCACTCCATGTGGATCACCAGCCTTAACGGGCCGCACTGTGTCACTTCAAACGTCTTTAAATCGGTAACTTCCCGCATCTTCTGCTGATAGAAGATATCAATGTCCCAGGCATCATTGTCAATGGGCTTGTCCTCGAACATCTGCAGCACATTACCTCTCTCACCTGCTGCCAATACCTCTCTCGCGCAGGTCTTGTCATACAGACGGCTGATCTGACCGTAATCATTCAGGGAGATGGAATAAAACGGTGTCTCGATGTTTCTTCCGTTTACTGTAAAGACGCTGTTCTCTTCCTGTGCCTCTCCCTTTTTCAGGTAAATGGTCTTGTGTCCCATTGCCGGAACCGGACCTGCCTGGACATAGCTTACGCCTTCTGCTTTCTGGGAAGCCAATACCTTGCCGCAGGCATCTGTGTAAATGCCGTCCTCTTCACAGGGAACTGCCACGATCTCATCTAACTCCCAGCCGGAAGCATTGTAGACAGTAAAGCTGTTTTCCTTTTCTTCCAGCGCCTCTGCCCGGTAGTCCGCAGCCACGGCTTCTCCGATGGCTTTCACCTTCTCATAATCTCTTCTGGAATCCTCATAAACCTCATGGATAGAGGAGCCGGGGATAATGTCGTGGAACTGGTTGGTCAGAAGCAGTTTCCAGCCTTCGGTAAGCTTCTCCTGCTCTGCCTTTCCTAAACTGCCGGCTTTTACCGCGCCCATGGCTGTGAGCCATTCTGCTTTTCTGTAGAGCAACTCCATCTTGCGGTTCATCCGTTTGTTATATCCCTGGCTGGTATAGGTTCCTCTGTGATATTCCAGGTACAGTTCTCCGTCCCAGGTATGCACGTACTGATCGGTGTTCTTTACATTCTCCTTTAATTTGCGGAAATACTCTCCCGCGGTGGAGGTTTTCAGCTCTGGAAGTCCCGGGATCTTGTCAATCCTTCTTCTGGCTTCCAGAAGGTCACGGTTGACGCCGCCGCCGCCGTCTCCGTATCCGTAAGAGATCAGCAGGTCTTTGTTGACCTCTTTCTCACTGTAGGCGTCCCAGATGCCTTTGACCGTCTTTGGTGTCAGCACTCCGTTGTAGGTGTAGAACCAGGAACCGGGCTGACTGTCCGGTGTGGGAGTGGTAATGAAATGGGTCAGCACTTCGGTGCCGTCCATACCTTTCCAGTGGAAGGTGTCGTGGGGCATACGGTTGTACTGGTTCCAGCTGATCTTGGTGGTCATGAACATGTCGATGCCGGATTTCTTCAGGATCTGGGGAAGCGCCCAGGAATAACCGAAGACATCAGGCAGCCACAGGTATTCCACTTCTTTGCCGAACTCATCTTTGATGAATTTGCTTCCGATGAGGATCTGGCGTGTCAGGGATTCCCCGCTGGTCAGGTTGCAGTCGGCTTCTACCCACATACCGCCGTCTACTTCCCAGCGTCCTTCTTTGATCTTTTTCTTGATCTCTTCATAGATTTCCGGGAAATCTTCTTTTACATATTCGTATAACTGGGGCTGTGTCTGAAGGAAAATATATTCCGGGAACATTTCCATCATACGAAGCACGGTAGAGAAAGAACGGGACGCTTTCTCATGGGTATGCTTCAGCCTCCACAGCCATGCCATGTCAATGTGGGTATGACCCACGCAGCTGACATGAATAGGGGATTTCTTATCCATGGCATTGATCTTTTCATTTAACAGATCGTCTGCCTGGTGTACGGTGTCATAGAACACATCATCTCCCGGATAAGACCAGTCAATGCAGTGGCACGCCTCATCCAGGGCGATCCTCAGATCGTATTTTGCCGGATTGCCCTCTTCCAGTTCCTGGATGGTCTCTAAGATCAGAGAGCCCATGTAATAGAAGTCGTCTGCCTTCTCATCCAGCCAGGCAAGAGCTGCCTGATTGATCCTGTGTTCCTGGACTCTTGGCACTCCGCCGCCTTCCAGACCGGACCAGAGGCGGAAGGTCAGGCTGATGGTCTGTCCGTACAGCTCTTCTGGGAAGAACACTTCCTTGTGGTTCACATCCACGCCCTGGTATGGCTTTCCATTGATGTAGCACATAGACTCAAAGCCTGAATTATTTCCTGCCCCGGTATTTCCGAAGTCGAAAATCCCCACTGCTCTTTTTCCTTTCCACTGCTCGGGAATCTGGATCTCCTTGTGCATCCAGAGATAGCGGTCCCGTCCTGCCCAGCAGTCTCCTGTCTGGATGGTATCCCAGCCGTCAAAGTTTTCCGGGACCTGGGGATTGACTACCCCCTGCTCGTCTTCGCATACAGCGAAAGTTTCTAAATTTATCAGATCTCTGTATCTGTAGTTTTTTACTTCTGTGATTCTGCGGTCTAATTTTCTGTCTGTTAAAAACATCTGTACCATAGGATCCTCCTGTTGTTCTCTTTTTGTGATCGTCTTTCCTGTTTTCTCATGTTTTTCATTTTCAAATTTATTATACCGGAACTTTTCCCGGGGCTCAATTTTCGTTTTTCTATGTTTAATGCACAAATTCTAGGACTGTAAATTTTGACTGTAAATTTTCCATTAGACTGCATTCCTGGATTTTCCGGCTTTTTCTTTTTCCTGCGCCAGGCATGGCTTTGACAGAGCAAAACACGGCCGCCTCAGGGAACAGACAAGTTTTCATACCAGCTTGTCTGTCCTTGCAGCAGCCGTGTTCTCGTTCTATGCAATCTGTTTTTATCTAATTTCCATATAATATGGATGATATGGTCTTTTCTCGCGGCATGTCCCTCTTCCGGAACATGTCTGCGCCTGAAAGCTTATCTCTCCAGACGGTATCCGAAGCAGTCCAGAAATAATTCTGAGTACATCGCATTTGCCCAGGAGAACCATTCTCTGGTGTACCTGGTATCATCGTCCGCATGGAAGCCTTCGTGCATGACGCCCTTGCCGCCTGTGGTAGCTGCCATATTCTTCAGGATCCTGAATTTTTCTTCTTCTGTCTTGCTGGTCAGCCCCTGCATTGCCATGGCAATGTGCCAGATGTAGCTGGACGGGGTATGGGGGCTGCCGATGCCGCTGGCTTTTTCCCCTTCATAATAGAAAGGATTGGCACTGCTAAAGATCAGCTTTCTGGTGTTTTCCGCAATATCCGGATCTGCCGGATAACCCAGGTAATCCATAGCCAGAAGGCTTGGCACATTGGCATCGTCCATCAGATTGTACATGCCGTATCCGTCTGCCTCATAAGCATAGACCAGACCGAATTCATCGGTAGCGGTCCGTCCTTCCTGCTCAATGGCGCTGTGAACTTCCTCTTTCAGCGCCTTTGCCGCTGCTGCCATCTCCTCATCGCCGAAGATCGCTCTCTCGATCTCTTCCAGATATCCCAGCGCTACTACTGCAAACATATTGGAAGGGATCAGATAACCATAGGTGCAGGCGTCGTCGCTGGGACGGAAGCCGGACCAGATCAGCCCGGTGCCGGATTTTACCAGGGCGCCTTTTCCGCCTCTGGAAAGAGTATCTCTGTAGAAGCAGTTGCCTCTTAAGAACCGGTAAGCGGAGTCCTCCTCATGATTCTGTTCGGTACGGAAGACTTCCAGGATCTTCTTTGCCCCTTCCTGGAAATCCCCTTCAAACTGTGTCAGACAGCCGGTATTTTTCCACAGCAGGTATGCCAGCTGGATGGGATAGCACAGGGAATCCACTTCAAATTTTCTCTCCCATACCCAGGGATTCTGATCCGGGTCGTCCTTTTCCCAGCAGGCTCCGCTGGGGGAATCGTTGAACGCATTGGCATAGGGATCGATGCAGATGTACTTAAACTGTCTTCTCACAAGTCCGGAAATGATGGCGCAGATGTCCTCGTCTTCCTTTGCCAGAAAGATGTAGGGACGCAGCTGCGCTGCGGAATCCCTCAGCCACATAGCCGGGATGTCTCCTGTGATCACATGGGTAGTGCCATCGTCCATGCGCTTTACAGTGGTGTCCAGTGTATTGGTATAGCAGGTTACAAACAGCTCATATAAATCCGGGTAATCTTTTGCTTTTTCTTTTAAAGTATCCAGAAATTTTTTCATAGTTTCGGGCAGTTGTTTTTCCATGATTTCTTCCTCCTCGATATTAAAGATCGGTTGCTGTCCTGACCTTATTTTACCAGTATTGGGGAGAAAAAAATAGTAGAAGAAGTATAGAAATTATGAAAATATCATGAAAATTTCTCAGGTCAGGGAGCGGTAATTGGGCGCGAAATTAATCTGCCAGTTTTCTTCCAGTTGGTTTCGCCAGGCGAGCGCCTGCTCTGTCAGCTCCCGGGTCAGCTCCGGCAGTTCCTCTGCCAGATTCCGGCTCTCTGACGGATCCTTGGACAGATCGGAAAGAAATACCGGGTCCTGTATGCCCTCCCCTTCTTCCAGTACACCGTTTAATACCAGTTTGTAATCGCCTCTGCGCACGGCTGTCTGTTCCTCCATCTCCCAGAAGATCTCCCGGTGGGGCGAAGACGCGCCCTGGGTCATTACCTCCATGATGTCCCTGCCATCCAGTTCATAGTCCCCGGGATTTCCCCCTGCTTCCTTCAGAAGTGTCGGGAAAATATCCATGGCGCCGCAGGGCTCATGAATCACCTGGTTTCCCGGAACCTTTCCCGGATAAGAGAAAATCCCGGGAACACGGATGCCGCCTTCAAACAGGCTGTACTTATGCCCCTTCAGTCCGCCCGGCAGTCCGCCGTAATAAGGATCTTCCCTGCCGTCCATCCAGTTTCTGGACTCTCTGGAAGGTCCATTGTCACTCTGGTAAAAGATACAGGTATTCTCATAGATTCCCTGCCGCTTCAGTTCATCCACTATATCCCCCACCCCGTCGTCTACCGCGCTGATCATAGCTGCCATAACCTGACGGTCCCAGGGAAGGTGGGCAAAACGGTCCATATATTTCCTGGGTGCGTGCATGGGATAATGGGGCGCATTGTATCCTACAAAGAGAAAAAACGGTTCCTCCTTCTGTCCGCATACCCGGATCCGCTCCACGGCTTTTCTCGTTACCAGATCTGTGAAATATTCTCCATTGTCATAGATTTCCCGGTCATTCTCCCACAGGTCATGGGTGGGATTGGTGTGTCCGTCCGCCATTCCCCAATAGAAAATATGAGAATAATAATCAATGCATCCAGCCATAAATCCGTAAAAATAATCGTATCCATTCCGGTTTGGTCTGCATTCCTCTGCCAGTCCCAGATGCCACTTCCCTACCATATTGGTCTGATACCCCTCTTTTTTCAGGGCACTTGCCAGGGTGGGAACCTTCGGGGTCAGTCCGGATGCCTTTCTGTGACCTGCCAGGATGGCACGGACCCCTGCGTTTCCAGGATAACGCCCGGTCATCAGACACGCTCTGGAAGGGGAGCACACCGGGCTTCCCGCATACCAGTCTGTAAACCGGACACCGCTTTTGGCAAGGCTGTCAATGTTGGGTGTCACAAAATCCGTATTTCCCATACAAGACAGATCCCCATACCCCTGGTCATCTGTCATAATCACAATAAAATTTGGTTTTTTCTCCATGGTCTTTTCCCTCACAAATATTCCAAAAGCCCCAGTCTCTCATACTGCTCTGCCGGAGCGTCCTCCTGTTTCATAAGCCCTGTCAGCAGCCTGCACATCCTCGCCTCTGTCTCCGGATCCTCAAGAGGATGCTCCTGACCGGGATCCTGCGTCAGGTCAAAGAGCAGATTCCCATAGGCGAAAGCCGGGATACCGCACTGCGCAGGGATCCTGGGCACAGGCAGCTCTCCTGTGAATCTGCCGCCTTCTTTCAGCTCTGCCTGCATCAGCTCCTGCCTGCTGAAAAATCCGACCATACGGGAAGGCATCCAGGTATATTCATACAACGGCTGATTTTCCTTTCTGGCAGGGGCTCTCATATATACGTACCTGCCGTCTGTGACGCATACATGCGCCCCATGGATCCCGAACAGCGCACCGTCTCTGATCTTTTTGTCCTCCCGGACGGTATCCTCCAGATCCTGCCCGGTCATCCGCTTTGGCACCTGGATGCCGAAGAAGTTCAGGATGGTCACCGGAAGGTCTACGGTCTGCACCAGCGCCGTTCTTCTCTCTCCTTGCTTCCCGCATCTGGGATCATAGATGAACAGCGGTGTATGCACGATCTCCTCATAAAGGGGCATATAATTCTTTGCCCAGTATCCATGCTCTCCCAGCAGATAACCGTGATCCGTATTGACGATCAGAAGAGTATCCTTCCACAGTCCATACTCATCCATCCGATCCAGCACCTTCCCCAGCTGTTCATCACACATGGAAAGCAGCGCCGCATAGGCATATCTCGCTTCTTGAATTTCCTCCTCACTCTGCTGTACCGGAGCATAGTCGGGCCAGTCAAACCGTTTCCCGTGATATGCATGAGGATACAGCTTCCGAAATCGTTCATAGGAGAAGAAAGGCTCGTGAGGATCAAAGGTTTCGATCTGCAGAAACCAGTTGTCCCGGTCCCGATTTGCCTCAAGAAACTCCAGTCCGGCGTCAAAGGTTCTCACCTGGGGATGACATCTTTCGTCCTCCAGGTACGTCCGGTTGATATTATCCTGGCAATACAGCTTTCCCCGATAACCCTGATGCTGGATCAGATTGGGATCCCGGTCCGGAAATTCCCCGGCAATACCTTTCCAGGGATCGCCCTCCTGCCCCCGGAATCCTTCCCAGGTACTGTAGCGGGTATGATAGGTGCTGCCTCCGTCTTCCCAATAATGGGTATGGTCGCTTGCCAGATGGCTGTGGATCCCGTGCTCTTTCAAAATCTCCGGCATAGACAGATCAAAAGGCTCCATAGGTCCCCAGCTCCGATGCAGGAAATTGGTCCGCCCGGTATGCAGCTCTCTCCTTGCAGGCATACAGGGCAGGCTTCCTGCATAGCAATTTTCAAAGACCACACTGCGCCGAGCAAGTCTGCAGAAGTTGGGCGTCTTTGCAAAAACTGCGCCATAGCACTCCAGATAATCCCGGTTCAGAGAGTCAAACATGATCATAATCGACTTCACCCTGCATCCCCCGCTTCCTGATAAATTCCTGCGTCCAGTTTCACATCTGCTTCTGTCTGGGCATTTTCATAGAGAAAACATTTGACTTTTCTCCTTCCCACCTGATAGACCGGCGGTTTCTGTGTCCTGCACCTTTCGGAAGCTTTGGGACATCGGGAAGAAAACGGGCACAGATTCATAGGACCGGTCAGATCAGGCAGGTCCTCTGAGGCATGGATCTCCAGCTGCTCTTCTCGGAAAGGCTCCGGCGTGGAATTTAAAAGGAGAATAGTATAAGGGTGGAGAGGCTGCAGCAGCACATCCTCCATTT
Source organism: Candidatus Blautia merdavium (assembly GCA_019119975.1). Lineage (GTDB taxonomy): Bacteria > Bacillota > Clostridia > Lachnospirales > Lachnospiraceae > Blautia > Blautia merdavium. Next base: position 23,294 of record DWVZ01000164.1, read on the forward strand.
CCCCCTCCTCTACGCAGTTTCCCGCATAGATCACCACCATGCGGTCTGCCATATACCGTGCGCTTGCCAGATTGTGGGTGATGTACAGGTAGGTCAGTTTTTTCTTCTCTTTCAGCTCCATCATCAGGTTCATGATCTCGATTCCAATGGATACATCCAGCATGGAGGTGGGCTCATCTGCTACCATAATGGAAGGCTCTACTGCCAGCGCCCTGGCAATGACGATCCTCTGCCTCTGTCCTCCTGACAGCTGATTGGGATGCTTTTCCATGAAATCTGTCGGCGGTGTAAGACCCACCGTTTCAAACAGCTCCTCCACCTTCCTTCGGACCTCCTTTTTGCTGATCCCGGGATTGTGAAGCTCTACAGCTCTTCCTACGATGTAGCTGACCTTGTGGGCAGGATTTAAAGAGCCGAATGGATCCTGGAAGATCATCTGTACCTTCCCCCTGAATTCCCGCTCCTTTTTCCTGGAAAGCTTTCCTGAGATTTCCTCTCCGTTGACATAGATGTGTCCTTCTGTCACATCGTGGAGCCTGCAGAGCATCTTTGCCAGGGTGGATTTTCCGCAGCCGGACTCCCCCACCACTGCCAGGATCTCCCCTTCTTTGATTTCAAAGGAAATATCGTCCACGGCTTTCAGGGTAGAATGGCTGAACAGCCCTGTAGATTTGGTAAAATATTTCTTCACATGGTCGAATTTCACTGCTGTATTTTTCTCACTCATTGCAGTCACCCCCTTAATTTATGACAGCAGGCACAGTAGTGCCCTTCACCGATCTTTTCAAATTCCGGCACCTTCTGTCTGCAGTCCTCCCTGACGGCAAAGCACCGGTCCGCAAAGAGACATCCCGGCGGAGGCGTGATCAGATCAGGAACACTGCCTCCGATGCCCTTCAGCTTCACTTTCGGACCCAGAAGAGAGGGGAAAGACTGCAGAAGTCCCTGGGTATAGGGATGTGCCGGCTGCTCCATCAGCTCCCGCACCGGAGCCGTCTCCACCATCTTCCCCGCATACATGATGGCGATCCTGTCGCACATCTGAAGCATCAAGGGCAGGTCGTGAGTGATAAATAAAATGGCAAATCCCATTTCGTTTTTTAACTGGATGATCCTGCGGATAATATTGTACTGGACCACCACATCCAGCGCCGTGGTAGGCTCATCAAAGATCACCAGATCCGGCTTCAGCGCCAGCGCCATGGCAATGACGACTCTCTGGCGCATACCTCCGGAAAGCTCGTGGGGATACGCCTTTAGCCTTTTTGCATCAATATTCACCAAAGTCAGAAGCTTCTGCGCCCTCTTGACCGCCTCCTCCTTGGATACCGCTTCATTAGCAAGAATGGCATCCATCAGCTGGCTGCCGATGGTCACCACCGGATTCAGATTGTTCATGGCGCTCTGCAGCACCATGGAGGATTTCTCCCAGCGGAACACTCTCAGGTCTTCTTTTCCGAACATCAGCACATTTTTCCCCCGGAAATCGATCTCACCGGAAGCAATCCTGGCAGCGCCCTTTAGCAGGCGCATAACAGAAAAAGCAATGGTAGATTTCCCGCAGCCGGACTCGCCTGCCAGCCCGAAAAATTCTCCTTTATGTATGTCAAAGCTGACCTTGCTCACCGCATGTACTGCTCCTCTGTCAGCCTGGTATTCCACGCACAAATCCTTTACGGATAAAATAATCTCCTTCTCCATGTCTGTCTCCTTTCTCCTTACAGGGATACGGCGCCGCCCCGGTCATTTGCATAAATGTCCAGGAAGGAATTCCCGATGAGCATAAAGCTGAATCCCAGCGTAGCAATGCAGAATCCCGGCGGAAGCATCCAGTACCAGGCATTGTAAAGAATGGCATTGTTGTCAAAGGATACCGAGAGCATCTGCCCCCAGCTGATAAGGCTGGGATCACCCAGTCCCAGAAAGCTTAAGGTCGCCTCTGTCAGCATCGCCTGTGTCACCACCATGACCATATTTGCCGTCACCACAGGGATAATATTGGGAAGGATCTCTTTAAACATGATCTCCACGGTTCCCATTCCCTGCGCTTTCGCCGCGTCCACATATTCCCTCCTGGCTTCAGATAAGGTCTGAGAACGGATAGAACGCGCCATCCACAGCCAGTTCAGCGCTCCGATGATCACGATTAGATTCACGATTCCCATACTGGGAAGAAAGGCTGCCAGGATGATCATAAAAGCAAGAGTCGGGATCACCAGAAAGACATCCACGATGCGCATCAGGATCTCTCCTGTCCTGCCGCCTTTATAGCCGGCAAGAAGCCCCACAAAAATTCCGATAAAGCTGGTAAGAAGTCCTGCCAGGATTCCCACAGATATGGTGACTCTGGCTCCATAGACCACCTGGGAAAATACATCCTGCCCGTAGCTGTTCACACCCAGCAGATGCTCTGCCGAAGGTTTCTCCCAGGGGATAAAATCCATCTGCGTAGCTTCATAGGGAGCAATCACCGGAGCGAAAACTGCTACCAGTGTAAAGAAGAGAAGGATGGCGATTCCTGCTTTTGCCTTTGTATTTTTCAGCAGGTATTTTTCCAATACCAGATAGCTGTCGCTTTTCTGCTTTTTTTCTTTTTTCATACTCTGTGCGCCTCCCCTCTAAGATAAAGAAACCCTTGGATCGATCAGCGGATAGATCAGATCTGCCAGGAAATTCATCGCCACTACACTGACCGCGATAATGGCAAAGCACCCCTGGATCAGCGGATAGTCATGGCTTAAAATAGCGTTCATGACCGTAAGACCAATCCCCGGATAGGAAAACACCAGCTCTGTGGCAATGGCGCCTCCCACCGCCTGTCCCAGGCTCAACATAAGACCTGTAAAAGAAGGCAGCAGTGCGTTTCTTAAGGCATATTTGGTCAGGATTTTTCCTTTTTTCAGCCCCTTTGCCTGTGCCAGCATGATATAGTCTTCCGAAAAAACCTGGAGGATATTGCTCCGCATCATAATCATTCGTCCTGCCAGAGATACGATCACCATGGAGAGCACCGGAAGGAAGGCATGGTAGGCGATATCCCCTGCCCGTGCCAGAAATCCTCCCGTCACCATAGCGTCCCGGGCATGCCCCATGGGAAACCATTCCAGATAATATCCAAAAGCCATGACGATCAGCATCCCCACCCAGAAATAAGGGATGGACTGAATATAAAAAGAAGTGCCTACCACTGCATTGTCAAAGAAGGATCCTTTCTTCAGTGCGCTTAAGGTCCCCAGGAACCAGGCGAGTGCAAAAGAAATCAGGATACTGGTAATGACAATCAGCAGCGTCCAGGGCATGGCGTCCAGAATGATGTCTTTGACAGGTGTCGGGAAATTCATATAAGAAACTCCCAGATTCCCGTGAAAAAGTTCCTTCATATACAGAAAATATTGTTCCAATATACTTTTATCCAGCCCGAACTGCTGTCTGACCAGCTCTGCGTACTCCAGCGAGCCCATCGCAGACTGGGAAGCCAGATATTCTGCCGGATCTCCGCCCATGCATCTGGGCAGGAGGAAATTAATCGTCAATGCGATCCAGAGCGTAAAGACTGCACTGATCAGCCGCCTGATTACATATTTTAAATTAAGTCCTCGCAAATCATTCACCCCGCTTATAAAATGTCTGTTATTTTTTGAGAAAGGAAGGGAGATTTCCCATCCTGCAAAATCTCCCTTCCTATATCTGTTTTCCAATTATTCTGCTGCTCTGATATTGATCAGATTGGCTGTGCTGAAGATCGGCGCCTCTGCGTCTGTCCAGCCGGTCAGGTTTGTTCCGTCATAATAGGGGATATGTCCGCTTCCATTGTACATAGGAAGGAATACACAGTCCTCTGCCAGTATCTGCTGGATTTCCTGATAAAGCTCTGCCAGCTGGGTCTCATCGCTGAGACTGGAGGCCTGCTCCAGAAGGCTGTCTACCTGGTCATTGCGATAACGGAAATAATTGGTCCCGGGTGTAGGGCTTCCGGATTCTGCTGTCATAGAAGAATGGAAGGTGGTATTCAGAGCCGCATAGGGATCCGGAGGAAAGGCGATGCTGTTCTGCAGAAGGTCGAAATCCCCGTTCTGTGCCAGCTGGGAAAGCTCTGCCCAGGTAGCAAGCTTCGGCGTGATCTCGATGCCGAGAGCTTTCAGCCATTCCTGGATCATGCCTGCCTCCATCTGCTGTGCCGGAGCGCCGGATGCGCTGTAGTAGGTAAAAGAAAGCTTTTCTCCGTCCTTTGCATAGATGCCGTCGCTGCCTTTTTCATAGCCTGCCTCTTCCAGAATCTTCTGTGCTTCTTCCAGATCATAGGAAACAGAGGCTGCTGCTTCTTTGTTTACATTGTCACCGAACAGATCCGGCAGCCAGGTAATATAGGTGGGAAGTACGCCGTCATACTCTCCTTTGGAAATCAACTCCTCCTGATTGATCGCCATGACCATAGCTCTGCGCACTGCGGGATCCGCCAGCTGGGGATTCTCATGATTGATCATGACACAGAAGTTATTCAAACCTGAATAGGTCTGCAGCTTGGCATTTTCCTTGCTGGTAAATTCCGGAAGACTGGACATGGCAATGGTTCCTGTGGTACAGTCGATCTCTCCTTTTAAAAGCGCCAGGGTGCAGTTTGCCGCGGAGTTATACATCATCAGGATTGCCTGCTCCAGTTTGGGCGCTCCCTTCCAGTAATCCTCATAAGCGTGGAAGCTGACCGATGTGCCGGTGGTATAAGTATCCCAGATAAAGGGACCCGTACCGATAGGTTCACTGTTTGTAAAGGTTGCCGCATCTTCCTTTTCCCAGATGTGTTCCGGTACAATATATATCTGGGAAATGTATTCCGGCAGTGCCACAAAAGGATCTTTTGACTGGAAGACAATGGTCTCTCCGTCTGCTGTCACACTCTCCAGTTTTTCCCAAAGTGCGTATTTATCAAAGACAGGATTCTCCTTTAACACATTGTAGGTATACAGTACGTCATCTGCCGTAAAGTCTTCCCCATCCTGCCAGGCTGCTTTCTCATTTAATTTCATGGTCAGCTGAGTTTTATCCTCGTTCCACTCATAGCTGTCTGCCAGCGCAGGCTCCAGTTCCCCGGTCACCTCGTTAAAATACAAGAGCTGTTCATAAACCAGCTTATACCATTCGATATAGGTCCCTGATGTAGCGAAGGGACTTAAATTTGCCAGCTGGGTGTCCGTTACCTGCGCGCCGAATTTCAGTACACCGCCGCCTGTCTCTTCTGATGTCTCTACTGCTTCTGTCTTTTCCCCGGTCTGCTCTGTCTTGCTGCCGGATCCGGCATCTCCTCCGCATCCTGAGAGGCAGAGGGCTGCTGCCGCTGAAACTGCTAATGCTCTTCTCCAAAATTTCATACATTTCCCTCCTAATACATATTTTTACAGAATTCCGTTGTTTTTTCTCCTTGTCGACAATATATATTTTATATGATATGATGATTATCAAACATGGAATTTTGCATTTATCTTTTGTAAAATATTCACATCTTTTATACACATTACACAAACATCGAAGGAGGAACCGGCATGGCGCACAGCATTGTAATCATTGATGACGAGCCCTGGATCGCGATCGACTTAAAGGAAAATATTAACTGGAAAGACCTGGGATACAAAATCCTAAATGCCCTGTATGACCCTTCCATGGCGCTGAAATACATCTGTGAGGAAAACCCTGACGTGGTGATCGTCGACATCCAGATGCCTTCCATGGACGGGCTCACCCTGATCCAAAAGGCACAGGAAAACGGATGTACCAGCCTTTTTGTCATCCTGACTGCCTACAAAGATTTCTCCTTTGCCCAGAATGCCCTGCGGCTGAATGTAAAGGATTACATTGTAAAGCCCATTGACCCCCAGGAGATCATCCGTCTCTTTTCCCGGCTGAAGCCGCTTCTTGCCGCGGAAGAACCCCAGGAGGAAGAACTGCCGCCCTCCGAAACAGGAAAGTTCCATGAAATCCTGAATTACCTGGATGAACATCTGGATCAGAAACTGACCCTCCAGCAGATCAGCGACACTTTTTTCCTGAACAGGAATTATATCTGCAACCTGTTCCGCAGGGAACTGGACTGCACCTTTTCCCATTATCTCACAGAGCTGCGCATCAAAAAGGCTCGGGCATTTTTGCTCCATACCAATCTGACCATCACAGAGATCAGCGCCAGGTGCGGATTCAGCGATGAATTTTATTTTAATAAAGTTTTCAAAAAATCTGAGGGGATCTCGCCGGGACTCTACCGGCAGCTGAAGAAGACCGGGGATTCCTGACAGCGGCAGAAAGGAGACATAAAAATGAAAACACATACGGTAAGTTTAAAACAGGGAATGCGAAAAATTCTGATCTGCTCGATTTCTCTCTTTCTCCTGCTCCAAATCCTGATCGTATCAGCTTTGTTTTATTCCAATACGCAATCCAATCTGGCGTATATTAAAAGCACTGTGGGCAAAACAGCTTCCAGTCTGGACAGTTATTTAAGCATGATTGAAAAGAGCGGTTTTTCCATTTCTTCTAACTTCACTTATATGAGTATGTACTCCTCGGAGGGCAGCCTTTTGTATGAGGACAATTATTCCAATGCTTATCAGTACGCCTCTCAGATCTGCACGCTGGTGCCTGGGCTTCTGGATCTGGTGGTGATCGATCTGGACGGGATCAAAAAGAGCTACTTTACCGGGTATGATTACAACATTGTAGATGAACTGGCAAAGGAATATATCCTGCAGGATCCGGAAAATCTGGAGCGTTCCTTCTTTTTCTTTCCTGATGATGAGGAAAGCCGAAAGGATTATTTCTTGTATTATTTTCCCGTGTTCTCCACCGGCACTTCCCCTATAAGTACTCAGAAATCTGCCACTGGTGTTTTCCTATGCAGCAAGCAGGTCCTGGACTCTTATCTCATGCCGGAACAGGATACTTCTTCTATCCTGTCTCTGTACTATGAGGACGATCTCCTGCTTTGCAGTACAGCAGATGCAGGACAGGAACCGTATGCCTCTTCGACCAAAGCTTACACTGAGAGACTGGAGAGCGCCGGACTTTCTGTGACAGGGTTCTCTGCGTCCCCCTTTGCCCTGGGAAAGACCACAGTTCTGATGTACGTTTACTTGTTTGTTATGGTTCTTTTCTTCCTCCTGCTTCTGGTCTTTCTCAACCGATGGATCCACCGCTATATCACGGTCCCCATCTCTGATATGTCCACGCAGCTAAGAACCTTTAACAGTGGAGATCTGAACAAAAGGATCGGGCGGACCAATGTACAGGAGCTCAATGATATTACCGATACTGCCAATGAAATGATCGATAATATCAAGCAGATCACAAAGACCATTTTCACCACTCAGGATAAACTGTACGAAACGGTACTCAGAAAAACAGAAGCGGAATTATACGCTCTTCAAAGCCAGATCAATCCCCATTTTCTCTACAACACGCTGCAGTGCATCCGGGGACTTGCCACGCTGAACAGAACGGAGGATATCAAAGATATCTCTCTTTCTATGTCCGATGTTTTCAAATATTCCATCGCTCCCGGAACTTATGTGACTTATCTGGATGAAATCCGGATCATACATAAATATCTCTCGATCTATAAGATCCGTTTTAATGGGAAAATTGATTATGAGATTGATGTGGATGAGGAAATCCTTCCCTGCTATACCGTAAAAATGATCATTCAGCCCACCGTGGAAAATGCAGTGGTACACGCTTTCAAGGATATGACCCGCAAGCCCTGTATCCATATTATCGGCAGAATGGAGGAGGGACGCATTCTGTTCCGCATCATAGACAACGGCAACGGGATCCCGCTGGAATCCCTGAAAGAAATCCGCAAAAAGCTGTCCTCCTCCTTTGAAACCTCTATCCGTCAGAAGTCTTCCTACGGGATTGGATTATACAACATTGCCCGGCGGATCAAGCTTGCTTATGGAGATGATTATGGGATTGAGATTTTCAGCAATATGAACGGAACCGAGGTGGACATTCTGACTCCCATCCAGACGCAGATGCCGGAATGCTCGCTGGAATGAGGGGGCTGTATGGAGTTGCATGGGGTATGGAGTTTTCCTGCTTTTCACAACCTGAGGATTGTCCTGGGGCAGGATTTTGCATACTTCCTTTGATTTTCTGTACTTTTGTCTTGTTTTTTCTTTTCCCAGGGTATAAACTTCTTTCATACCATACTATAGATACGGATTTTCAGAAAAACAGGAAGGCAGGGGAGCGTTATATGAGATATCTGATGAGTGATATTCACGGGGATTTTGAAAATTTTTACAAGATGCTGGTAAAGATCAATTTTTCCAATTACGACCAGCTGTATGTGTTGGGAGATGTCCTGGATAAGGGGACAGAGAATCTCTGCCTGTATGAATTTATCTATCATACAGAAAATATCTATCTGCTGAAGGGCAATCACGAATATCTCTGCGAACGGTATCTAAGCGGTCAGATCACCGCTGAAATGTGGGACTCCTGCGGCGGAGAGACCACCCGCCGGGAAGTTTCTGTACTTTCTGAGGAAAAGAGACAGGCGCTCTACTATTCCCTGAGAGAGCTGCCCATTTACAAGGTCCTGCAGACAGGCAGCACCCAGTATTTTCTCACTCACTCCGGCTACCACGCAGACTGCTGCGTGAGGGATCCGGAAAGCGGACTGGTAGATATCGAAGCCTCTGTGAAAAAGGCTGTGTCCTGGAATCAGGAGCGGTATCTGTTTTCCGACGACATCCACTACATTCCTGCTTCCCTGCGTTTTGACAAAAGGCTCATCGTGGGGCATTATCCCACTCTCCTTCTGCCTGATTTCCGCCGGGCGGAAATCTACCACGGCACCAAGTATACGAACCTCGATACGGGAAATGAACGCCGAGACCAGGGCGGCAGGCTTGCCTGTCTCAGGCTGGAGGACGGCAGAGAATTTTATGTGTAAATTCGGTGCCGTGCCTGTGCTTGCCCTATGCCTGCCCCCTGTGCCTCTGCGGATTATTTTTTTATTTCTCAATCGCATGGAACAAGATATTCGCGCATACATCGCTGGACAGGGTTCCTGTGTTTAATTCCATGTCATAATTTCTCCGGTCGCTCCACTCTTTATCGGTCCAGAAGTGGAAGTAATTTCTTCTGCTCTTATCTTTTTTCTCCATCAGCTTTTTAGCTTCCGGCGCTGTCACATTCTCCGTCTCTACCACACGGCTGATCTTCTTCGCCTCGCTGGAAGAATAAATATATACCCTCACCACGTTTTTATTGTCCTTTAAAATTTCGGTTGCGCAGCGTCCGATAAAAACTGCCGGTTCCTTTGCCGCCAGTTTCTTGATGGTCTCTCTTACTCCGTACTGGATTTTATAGATGGGTGATTCTTCACCGCCCTGGGTAAAGTTGGCAGCCATTGCCAGATTATAAAGAAGGCTTCCTGTCCACTTCTCATCGTAATCCAGGATCTGTCCCACGGAAATTCCATATTTCTCTGCGGCTTTGATCAGCAGATTGGTATCGTAATACGGGATACCTGCCATTTCTGCCACCTTCATGCCGACCTCTCTTCCGCCGCTTCCAAACTCTCTTTCAATTGCTAATGATTTCATATTGTACATCTCTCCCTTCCAAATTATGTCTATGTATTGTGTTAAAATCATCTTGGTTCTTATTATAGCACTATATTTGGTTTGTGGACAGTGAAAAATGCTACGAAGCCATCATAGATCCAGGGCAGTTTTTATTCAAACTAAACCGTCAGTATTTTCTATGATGCGGCGATATGGAAGCTCTTAGCTAGCAAAAAAGGCGCACACGGAACGGTTTGCTCCACATGCACCTTTTAAATCATTCATTTATTTTTATCTTTTCCTTTTCAAATAATACAGTGCGCCTCCCGCACCTGCCGCCACAACGACAACTCCGGCAATGACAAAGGGAACGGCACTGGTGCCTCCCTGGCTGTCTTCCTCTTCCAGGTCTGTCTGCGCAAGAGGAACTTCCTCATCCTCAATCTCACTGGCTCCTTCCTGCTCCTGTGTCTCTGCAGTATCGGCATCGTTCTGATTTTCATCCAGATTCAAATTGCCCTGGGGCACTTCTTCTCCGGGGAGCACTTCATTGCCGCCTGCTGCAGTTCCATCTGCTGTTCCGGTTCCGGCTGTTCCCGCGGCTGTCGTATCCGCGGCTCCTGTATCGGTTCCAGTACCAGCTCCTGCGGCTGGTGTACCTGTTCCGGCTGTGGTACCTGCGCCAGTTCCTGCTGTTCCGGTAGCCGTTCCGGTTCCGGTTGTACCAGCTGCCGTTCCGGTTCCGGCTGTTCCTGTCGTGGTTCCCGCAGCCGCGCCCTGATATTCTGTAACCGTAGTATTCTCACCCGGTACTGTCACGGTCTGCGTGATGGTATCCCCAGGTGTCTCCACGATCTGAGTCTGGGGCGGAACTGCCTCTTCATTTCTGGAATAGGTAAAGGTCATCGTATTATCTCCGGCAGAAAGCGTCATAGACTGAACGCTCTCTCCTGTGACTGTGTATCCTTCGATAATCTTGGCTGTATAAGGAACCACCTGATCCAGGTTTCCCTGTACAATGATTGGCGATGCCAGTTCCTCACCGCTTTCCTCATCCACAAACTCGATTTTATAAGTCACACCGTTTACTAACGCCTCATAATCCACTACATAAGAATCACTCTGCGTCACAGAGCCTTCCTGACCGCTTATTTCCCCACGGACAGTATTCATTGCTTCTGCATCGATGACATATTTGCCCTGGTATTCCTCTTTGATCTGGACATCGCCTACATCAGGCACTACAGGACAGCTTTCGCCTGCCGCCACCGGAACCTTGATACTTCCGGTCTTACCGCTGACTGTACCTCCTGCTGCTTCACATGCCGCCTTCAGGCTGTCTGTGAATTCTCCGATTTTTCCCGGACTGTAGGTAACTGTATAGGTCTGCTGTGCTGCATAAGTCTCAAGAGGCGCCGCTGCAAGTAATACGGCGAACGCAAATCCGGCGGCTGCCCTTTTGCTTACCGGTATGAATTTGTTCTTTCTCATAGGTCATCCGCCTTTCTGTCTTTCTTTCTGCCTGCTGCCACAAGTACCAGGATCACTGCAAGGGCTGCTCCTGCCGCTGCGGCAAATGCCAGGATCGGCGCTGTATCGCCGGTTTTTACTCTCTGGATCACACGGGTAACGGTATCTGCTCCCTTGACCTCTTTCGTCACATATGTGGGATCGCCTTTTACATAGTGAGGAATGATCTGCGGCTCTGCCTTGGGTGCTTCCTCCGGATATTCTGCCCCGAATACAAATTCAAAGGTTCCGATGGCTTCCATATAATCATTGGTATTTGATTCTCCGTCAAGAGCTACCATCATTTCCAGTACAGCTTCTTCCCCCGGCGCAAGCTCTGTCAGATAAATCCATTCACCGTCTCCCAGGCTTCCATTCAGATTTTTCAGACCTTCTTCATCACCGCCGATACGGGCGCTTTCGTCTTCCTCTGTGCCTCCGTAGATCACATAGCTGTCCTCCTGCGCAGAAAGCTTCAGGGAAATATTATAGGCAGCGCCGCTTGCCTCCACACTCTCTTCAAAAGCCTGGAGCACCTGAGACTGGAGAAAGAATTCTGCTTCCCTGTCATCCTGATTGCGGATTATGATCTCCTGTGTACGGCTCTCTCCCGGATACATGTCAGAAAAATTCTCTGCGAATTGTTCTGCTCCTTCATATTTCATTTCACTGCTTCCATCAAAGGTTACCATAAGCGTCCCTGCAGCAAATACAGCCGTACTCATACTCAGCAGCAGCGACGTGATGGCTACGATTACTAATCCTATCTTCTTCATGCTGTCCTCCTCGTTTCTGATACGGCTTATTGTTCTATGGCGGTAATCGTACCGTCATCTGCTATATCCGCCCAAACGCCCCATTCGGAAAGTATGGCATCCTCTGCGGCATATGTCTGTACAGCCTCTGCCTCCACTTCAAGTCCGATTCCCTTGTCCGCATAGGCATTGTCAAGGTCTGCAGCAACCTTCAGAGAATCCAGCACGTCTACAGGGTCCGCTCCCGGACTGATCGGTCTGCAGTAATAATAGACTGCTGTCTCCTGGTCCCTGGCACTGACATCTTCCATCCAGTCCCCATTGACTTCCAGACTGATCTTATCCGCATCCATATCATAATCTTTTTCTAAATCACTGCTGTCCCCTGCAGGATCTCCCCAATATTTCCGGATAGTCACCCGGGCATAAAGCGGCGTATCCGCTGTATTTTCAATCTTAATGTCCTGTTCTATCTCACCACCGGGCATGGCAATATTCAGATAAAGACTTCCTTCCGCAGCTCTGCCGTCAGACAGCGCCATCTTCAGTGACCTGGTGTTAATATTCTGCCGGACACTTCCATCCGCCTGAAAAGCTGCTAAAGAACCACCTATGATTGTTGTTGTAATGAGAGTGGCTGCCACGCCCATAAGCATATATTTCTTCTTCACTTTCTACTCTCCTTTAACTTTATCTTTTCCGCTGCCCTCCACATCCCCAGAGCCAGGATAAAAACAGCGATGCAAGCCGCTGTTCCGGTCCCTGTATGGAGAATCCGGGAAAATCCGCCAAACCACGGGAGTTTCCCCGTCACCTTTCCCTCCAGTTGGGAGAAGGGCACCGGATCCACATCCGAGGAAGCATTGGCATCTCCTTTGGTGATAAACTGTTGTTTTTCTGTGTTGATTTCTGTTACTCTGTGGGTTTTGGTCACGTCTGTGCCGGATCCCAGCCGGAAAGTGATCACATCCCCTGGCTGGATTTCCTCCGGGGCGGCTGTCTTTACATAGACGACACAGCCACGGGGGAATTCCGGCTCCATGCTGTCTGTAAGGATTCCGTAGATCTGGAAGCCAAACAGTTTCGGTATGGTCAGGGGGAGTGCCAGGAGAATGACCGCTGCCATCAAAAGGATTCCGGTTAGGTTGAGAAGTTTTGACAGCATGGACGGTCCTCCTTCGTTTTGCTACTAGTTCTGGCTCTGATTCTGGTACTGTTCAATTTCTGCGGCTGGCCAAGCAGAAATCATACCTGCTGCTGTTGTTTCCGGGGTAATATTTGCAGCCTGAATCGCTTCTGCAGTCAGCTGGATAGTAAAGGTTCCGTCCGCCGTATTATTCTTCCAGCTTCCCGGGATGGTCACTGTGTCAAAAAATGTCACCTGATCACCGGCGCTCAGAATTGCATTGTAGTAATAATATCCGTCTCCGCCGAGATACCAGCCTGTATCTGTGCCTGTGATGTCTTCCATTAATCCCTGGCTCAGCTCGTCCAGATCTTCTGCGGTGATATTCCCGGAAGTAGCCTGGATATCCATTTTCATTCTTATGTATGCATCCTGGGAATCCTCCTCTAAAGTGACGATCGGAGTCTTATCCAGTACATCGCCTGGCATAACATCGTTGAAAACCAAGCCTTCTCCGGGGTACGCTTCCTCTTCTTCGGTAAGAGTAATGTCTACATGACCCATGGTGACGATGTTGGTTGTTTCGTCAGAATCTGTGAAATAGGCTAAGGTTGCGCCGATTCCTACGACTGCTACTAATGCTGTGGAAGCTGCGGCGGTTAATAATTTTTTGTTTTTCATGGTTGTTTTTCTCCTTTATTTCAATTATTCTGTTGCTGTACTACCGCCAGAAGTGAATCCTTCCGGTAATTTTGAATATGCTGCCTGAATATTGTCAACATTCTGTGCCTGAACTGCGCAAGCCTGTACAACAATATCAGCTAAATCAACTGCCTTATACTCTCCCTCTTGTTCTGGATCTTCTTTATATAATTCTGCATTATCTCTTACTGTAACTTTTGTAAACAGAGACTCTAATTCATAAAATCCATCACCTGGTTTAATATCATCTGATGTTAATTTTGAAGGATCAATTACAGAAGAATTCTTATCATCTATATAGTAATAATAACCATCTAATTTCTCAGAATCAGAATACTTCTTCCAATGTGTTCCATCCCAATTTACAGTGATACCCTGAGCATTTAACGCATCCAGTCCGGTAACTTTGACAAACATGTAGCATTCTGCTGTACCTTCTTTTTTAATCTGGACGGTTGGGTCTTTATCTAACCCATCGCCCTGCATCAAGTTTTGAAAGTTTAATTTTTGTACACGGGGTTTACTTTTATCTGCAGTTCTATTATCATCCTGCAAATCATACTCATCCAAGATCAGATCATTTGCTGTCAAATTTTTACCAACAGCGAATGTATTCTTAACTTCTTTTGACTGTGCTGTCAGTGCTGCCAGTGTTCCTCCCACGCCGACTGCTCCTACTAAACCTAAGGTCAATCCTAATTTTGCAATCTGTTTTCTCTTCATGATGAATCCTCCCTGCCTTTTATACCATCGTATTTAGTTTCCGCTTGCAGATACTGTTGCGAAAGTTGCTTCGGCAAAAGCATCTGTATAGGTTGTACCATCATCTGCTGCCTGAACTGCACATGCAGATATTGTAATTTCCGTTCCGCCGAAATTCGGTTGTTTGGACATCTCAGCAAATTGATCATTTGTCACATCCTCAAATGTGATATGACTGAAAATATCGCCTAATTTTGTAACATCTCGATCCTCATCTTCTCTATCAATTACATAGTAAGCATCAGCTAAATCACCACAATAAATGTAGTAACCATCGCCTGTTGTTTTTGTTGTCAAGTTCTCTGTATCATTCAGCTCATATATTTTTTTCCAGTCGTCTGTATTCCATGCAGAGTCTCCCTCTGCATCCTGAATCAAAAGATGATTGTTCGCTGCTGTATCGGTTCCTGTAACTTTTACAAACACATAGGACTTTACAGAACCATCCACAAAATAAACGG
>DWVZ01000165.1 GCA_019119975.1 Candidatus Blautia merdavium
GGCGATGTGGCGCTGACCGCAGGGCTGGACGATTCTGTCCGGATCTATGACGGACAGACCGGGAAGCAGAAATACAGCCTGGCTGCCCATGATATCGTTACCTCCCAGGAGGACGGCATGTCCCTGGCAGACGGAAACAATCTTCTGACACTGGGAGAAGACGGAAAGCAGCTGCTCCTCTATGACGGAACCTCCGGGGAGCAGACAGGAACCATAGAGTTAAGCGAACAGGATGCTTCTGTAATGGGAAGGCTTAGCGGCACAGGAGACGGTACCTATTATCTGGTAAACGGACAGGGAATCACCGTGTACCGGGAAAACGGAAGCATCGGTGAGCAGATCTTTGACGGAAGCAGAGGAAGGATGGCAGACATGGATACCAAGGTGCTCCTGCAGAACTTCCTTGTGGGAGCAGAGGAGGATTTCTATGGGATTTACTGGGATTACAATGCCAATAAAACCTATCTGTGCCACTATTATTACAACGGAGCTGTCAGCACACAGACGGAGGAAGAACTGACCGTCTACGGACTGTATCAGAGCTCGACCATAGAGGACGCGGTCCGGGCGTTTGAAAAAGCCCGTCCGGAGATTTCTGTGGATTATCAGTATGCTATGAAGGAAGGGGAGGAAGGAAATCCCGAAGATTACATGGATGCGCTCAATCCCCAGCTTCTGAATAAAGAAGGGGCGGATGTGCTGATCCTGGACGACCTTCCGGTGGATTCCTATATTGAAAAAGGCATCCTCGAGGATCTGACGAAATACGGTGAAGAATTAGTAAAGGACGGCAGCATCCTGGAGAATCTTGCCCAGGCAATGAAAAAAGACGGAAAAACCTATGAGATCCCGGCAAATGTGTCCCTTCCGGTCTTCTATGGAACCCAGGAAGCCATGGACCGTCTGGAGAGCCTGGAGTCAGCCGAAAGCTATCTGCAGGAGCAGCCGGACGGAAAGCTGGTGGGAGCCGCGGCAAAGGAACAGCTGGCATACCTGCTGTTTGCCGTAAATTATGCACAGATGTGGCAGGAGGACGGCAGCCTTTCCCAGGAGAACGTGGCAAAGGTACTGGAGCTTGCGGAAAAATTCTATGAGAACAACCCGTCAGAAGAGCTGGAGGAAGCCTGGAAGGACTATTACAAAGTGCTGTGCACCTCCGGAAATAAGTTCAGTCCTTTTAACGGTGTGGGCATGGATGAGCTGTATACCCAGACCGATCTGGCAGGAGTAAACGACGTGACAGGCATCAGCAGTCTTGGCATGATGTGCGATATCTTAAAGCAGCAGGAAGGCATGACCGTACAGGATGTACACGGCAGTTTTCTGCCCAGGAACCTTCTGGGGATCAATGCATCTTCTCAGAAAAAGGAACTGGCGAAAGAATTTATCAGCACGGTATTAAGCAGCGAAGTCCAGGAAACCGACTATCAGGAAGGCATGCCGGTGCGGGCAGAAAGCCTGGAGCGGCAGGGAGAAAGATCCGAGCAGGCAGAGGGCATCACGCAGTCTGTGTCTTATGCAGGCGGCGCTGTACACAGCTTCGGAAACCCTTCCGCGCAGGAAGTGGACCAGATCGTGGACCTGATAAAGGAAGCAGATACGCCTCTGATCCTGGAGCATCACGTAAGAACTGCATTTTTAGACTGTATAGAACAGTATTTTGGAGGCGATGTCAGTGCCGAGGAAGCGGCGAAGAGCATGGGTGAAAAAATGGATCTCTATCTTTCAGAATAAGAAGATGCCGGGGAAGCTGCTTCCCTGGCTTCTCCTGGCGCCAAGCCTTGGAGGGGTCAGTATCTTTGTCCTGTTCCCCTTTGCGGATGTGGTGCGGCGTTCTTTTCAAAAGGCAGTGGGGACCGGATTTGTAGGGTTGTCCAATTACAGAGAAGTGGTGGAAAACCAGGCGTTTCAGCTGGCGGCAAAGAATACCTGCAGATTTCTGGCAGTCTGTCTGCCCCTGCTTCTGGGACTGTCTCTGCTCTTTGCCGTGCTGCTGACAGAAACCTTTGCCCAGAGCAAAAGCAGCGGAATCTTAAAGGCAGGATTCCTGCTTCCCATGGCAGTTCCGGCAGCGTCTGTGGTGGTGTTCTGGAAACTGCTGTTTGACCAAAATGGGATCCTGAATGAAGCTTTGGGCGTTTTCGGCATCCGGGGATCGGATTATAGGAACAGTTCCTGTGCTTTTGCCGTGCTGGTGGCAGTCTATCTGTGGAAAAATACAGGCTATGACATGATCCTGTGGATTGCCGGACTGATGTCCATACCGGACAGCCTTTATGAAGCTGCCAGGATCGACGGGGCAGGGCAGCGGCAGTGCTTTTGGTACATTACTTGTCCGCTGCTGGCGCCTACAGGATTTCTTACCGGGATTTTATCTCTGGTCAATGCCTTTAAGGTATTTCGGGAGGCATGGCAGATTGGGGGGAATTATCCCCATGACAGCATCTACCTGCTCCAGAATTTGTTCAACAACTGGTTCTTAAAGCTGGACATGCAGAAGATGACTGCGGCGGCTGTGATGCTCGCCCTGGTCCTTGCCCTGATCCTTTTGTTCAGCCAGAAGATGGAAAAGAGATGGAGGCAGTAAGATGGGAAAAAAGAAAACCGCGGCAGCGGCAGTCCTGATCCTGGCAGTGCTGGTGCTGGCATTTCCGGTCCTTCTGCTGCTGTCAGGTTCCTTTCTGGGAAAAGAGGAGCTGATGGAAAGCTATGGAAGCGTGCTTTACGGTACCCAGGGGACCCTTACCTTAAAGCTGATCCCGCTGTATCCTACCCTGAGCGCCTATGTCAGGCTCCTCTTAGACAGCCCGGATTTTTTTGTGATGTTCTGGAATTCCTGCGTACAGGTATTCGCAATCCTGGCAGGACAGCTTCTTACCGGGCTTCCGGCAGCGTGGGCGTTCGCCAGGTTTTCCTTTCCGGGGAGAAAGATTTTGTTCTCTCTTTATATGCTGCTGATGATCCTGCCGTTTCAGGTGACCATGGTTTCCAGTTATACGGTGCTGTCTGCTTTCGGGCTGCTGGACAGCCATCTGTCCATCATCCTTCCGGGGATTTTTGCGGCGTTTCCGGTTTTCCTTCTGACCAAATTTTTCGAGGGGATCCCGGAATCCCTTTTGGAAGCGGCAAAGGCAGACGGGGCAGGAGAGCTGAAAGCGTTTTTTTATATCGGGCTTCCCATGGGAGTGCCGGGGATCTTTTCCTGTGTGATCTTAAATTTCCTGGAATACTGGAATGCCATAGAGGCGCCCATGACTTTTTTAAAGACCAAGACCAGATTTCCGGTGTCTTTGTATCTTTCCAGTATTACCGCGGATAATGCAGGGATTTCCTTTGCGGCTTCCATGGTGATCATGGCGCCCTGTGTCCTGCTTTTTGTATGGGGACAGAGCTACCTGGAAAAGGGAATTGCAGCATCGGGACTAAAGGAGTAAAAAGGATGAAATCAGAAATTAAGAAAAAGACAGCGGCAAAAGTCCTGGGGATCTTCTTTCTGGCAATGGCGGTATGCACCTTTCTCTCCAGAGCGGCGGCGTCTATGACCGTGCCGCTGGCAGATATCCAGAAGGTGAAAGAGGGAAAGCTGAGTACCCTTCTGACCGGAGAAGGGGTCATAGAGGCAAAGGAAGAAAAGCTTTTATCTCTGGAATCCGGTCTGCGGATGAAAAGTGTCCTGCAGGCAGGAAGCCGGGTGCAGAAGGGCGATACCCTTGCAGAGTATGATATGGAGTATTTGCAGCAGGTGCTGGAAGGGAAGGAGGCTGAGATCCGCAAGCTGGAACTGTCTCTTTCCCAGACCAGGCTGCAGGGAGAGGCAGATGCCTCTGTACCCGCAGCGCAGAGCGCGGGAAAGGATCTGGATCTGGCAGACGCGGCGCTGTCTCAGGCGCAGGCAGATTATGACCAGACGTACTGGGATGCCGAAGCGCAGAAGAGTCAGGCGCAGGCAGAGCTGGACACTGCTCTTTCCCACGCCCAGACAGCTTTAGACGAAGCCTATGCCCAGGCGACAGCCCTGGAAGAAGCGGAGCAGTGGGAAGAAGCAGAAGCGCTCTGGCAGGAGGCGCAGGCGCAGTACGATGCCGCCGTCCAGTCTGCCCAGGCGCAGTACGACAGCGTCGTAAGCCAGGCAGACGCAGCCCTTTCTCAGGCACAGGAAACTCTATCCGCCCAGGAGACTGCCCGCATCCAGGCGCAGAATGCTTATGACACAGCTGTGGCGCAGGACCAGGCGGCAGCAGAAAATGAAAAACGCAGCCAGCAGGAAAACAGCTACCAGCAGCAGTCCATCCAGGTGGACCTCCAGCAGGCGCAAAAAGAGCTGGAAAAACTGCAGCAGGTAAAGGCAGCCGGAGGAAAAGTGCTGGCAGAGGAAGACGCAGTAGTTAAGAGCGTTACGGCAGCAGCCGGAGGGATTACCGATGCATCCAGCAGCATTTTCCTGGGAACCGGCGGGTATCAGGTAAAAGGAACGCTGACAGCGGAGGATCTGTCCCGGGCAGAAACCGGGGATCCGGTGAAGATCACTATACCGGGACAGGGACAGGCAAAGGAGCAGACTGTGACCCGTATCCTCGCAGGGCAGACTTCTTCCGGGGAAGAGGGAGCTTCGGCAGGACAGGATACGGAACAGGCAGGCGGCACCTTTTACGCGGATCTGGAGGAGGGCACAGCAGTGCCCGGAACCCAGGTGACTTACGAGATTGAGAAGCAAAGCGACGGTTCCTATGACCAGATCCTGCCCTTAAGCGCCGTGCGGGAGGAGAACGGGCAGACGTATTGTCTTACGGCAGAGCCGGTGGAAACCGTTCTGGGAACCGAATATGAGGTGAAAAAGGTAGCCCTGACCGTCCTGGAAAAAGACAGCAGCAATGCGGCAGTCAAGTCCAATCTTTCCAAAGACGATCAGGTCATCACAGGAAGCAGCAAAGAAATCAGGGAAGGCGACAAGGTGAGGCTTGCTCAATGAGAAAAAAGATCAAATGGACAGGAAAGCAAAGGGATAAAAGGCAGTGGATCTTCTTTGGATGCCTTTTGCTGGCAGTGCTGTTTACAGCGGCAGCAGGGTATTTCTGCGGACAGGGAGAGGGCGGAAGCTGTTTTGTCAGCGGGTATTATACAGAACCGCAGATGAGCGCCCGGAAGCTCTCCCAGTATATGGAAAAGCAGGCAGAGAAGGAAGAAAATCCAGAAAAACGAAGTGCAGGAGCAGAAGAAACTGACAAGATAGGTACAGAAATCCCACAGGTCACTGGCTGGACCAGGCAGGACCAAGTATCCTTCAAACGGCAGGATGGTATGTCGGAGCAGGGAACCCTGTATCAGACCTGCGGCAGCATGGAGGTATTCTTTCCGGAAGGTCTGCGGGGCGGCAGCCTTCCCTGGAGGGAAGATGAAGCGGGCTGTGTCGTCAGCACAGCTCTTGCCTGGAAACTGTACGGAAGCAGGGATGTGGCAGGAAATCAGATTCTGGCACAGGACAGGGAGTACTGTATTCGGGGGATTGTGGACAGTGACCGTGTTTTCCTTGCAGTCCAGGCACAGGAAAAGGATCCCATCCAGAATTTCCGCCTGCGGTATCAAAGCAGCGCCCAGCCAGTATCCGGGGCAGAGACCTTTCTCTATCAGATGACAGGAAACCAGCCGGAAGCTGTATATGAGGGTGTACTTTATGCCGGACTTGCCAGGATCCTGCTTTTGGTTCCTGTTTTGCTGCTGGAAATTCTGGCGCTGCTGTATGTGCGGGACAAAAGCAGAAGTGCGGTACAGCCAAAAGTTGGGAGGGCTGTAAGAGCCGGTGTGACCCTGCTGTTTGCAGCGCTGCTGGTCTGGGAAGCCATGCAGGCGTGCTCCTTTTCCCGGGATTATCTGCCTTCTATGTGGTCGGATCTTTCCTTTTATCCCGGGCTGATCGGGGAGAAGGCAGAAAGGACAGCCAGCTTGCTGGAGCAGCAGCTTTGCCCGGCAGAGGAGAGAAGTCTGGCATGGCTGTGGAAGACTGCTTTGTGCTGCGTCCCCGCAGGAGCCGGGGCGCTGGCAGCCATTGTCAGCAGAGCCGGAAACGGCAGGAAGCTGAAATTGCGGTGAAAAGTTAAAACGTTTTTGTGTATGCTCCAGATATCTTCCGGTTGTCCGGGCGGGTATCCGGGGCATTTTTTCTCCATGACAATAGGTGGTTCCCATAGCGTGCCGTCTATTGTTTGGCGCTGCTGAAGGATATTTCCGGCAGGAAAGATAAGCTGTGTTTTCTGTACAGTCGGCAGCGGAAAACGGCAGCGCTGCGTTTTTTTAGAGACTGTGGGTTCAGAAATTTCAGGCGGTAATAACTTTCATGTTGCTTTCAGGAAAGTACTTTTGTATGATGGAGAAAGAAGAAGCAGGGAGAGGAGACAGAAAATGGATACGTTAAAGACCAATTATTATGGCAGTTTATGTACGGAAGTGTACGAGATTTTACACGAAAAAGCCCCCCGGGACGAATTGGATTTTTATCTTTCCTATGTGGAAAAAGGAAGTAAGATTTTAGAACCGCTGTGCGGCAGCGGACGCTTCCTGTTACCGTTTCTGGAACGGGGATTTGATATCAGTGGAATGGATTTATCCGGGGAAATGCTGGGAAAGCTGAAAGAGAAGGCACCGGATGCCCGGGTGATCCAGGCGGACATAACGGAGTATGATACAGGGGAGAAATTTGATTATATTTTCATTTCCTCAGGCTCTGTATCCCTGTTTACTGATATAGCATTATGTAAAGAGATACTGGGGAAAGTAAAAGGGCTGCTGGCTCCGGGCGGACGGTTTGTCTTTGCGGTGGATACTGTCTGGGACCGGTGCGAAGACGATCAGGAGTATCAGGTTTCCATTTCAGTTAAGACAAAGGAAGGCTTGGATTTGATCGTGAAAAGCAAAAACCATTACGAGGAAGCAACCCAAACCCAATTTTCTCCCAGCATCTATCAGTTATACAATGGCAAAGAACTGCTGCAGAGTGAACCTATGGATTTCCAGACCCACCTTTACAGATTCGGTGAAATGGAACAGTATTTAAAAGAAATCGGGTTTTCTTCAGTCAGAACCTATTCATCTTTTCAAAAAGAAATTGCTGTGGACGACCAATGTGAGATGTTCCTGTTTGAATGCAGCATATAGCCGATTCTGTCAGAAAGAAGCGCGGACGGAAAAGCACGGATAGAAAAGGGCATGGACCGAGAAATATGGAAGAAAATCCGGTTTGCCCGGAAGGGAATCTGTAGTATAATATCCACAGATAACAGACAAACGGCTGGTATAAAGGAGGAACAACCATGGGATTTGTGAGAGAAGAAAACGCAGTGAGATACCTGAATGAACAAGGAGAGAAAAAAGGAGAAGTGACCTTTCCGGCGCTGGATGCCAATACCGTGGAAATCGACCACACCTTTGTGGATCCTTCCATGCGGGGCACCGGGCTTGCGGGAAAGCTTATGAAGGAAGCGGCAGAACAGATCCAGGCAGAGGAGAAAAAAGCCGTGCTGACCTGTTCTTATGCGGTGCAGTGGTTTGAACGGCATCCGGAGTACAGCGGGATCGTGAAGAAATAGGGAAAAACAGAGGAGAACAGCAATGGAACGATGGGACGTTTGTGACAGCGAAGGAAATCCCACGGGAAGAACAAGGGCAAAGGGAGAAGACTTTCTGGAAGGAGAATACCATGTGGCTGCGGAAATCTGGATTTTTAATGGAAAGAAGCAGTTTTTGATACAAAAGCGGAGCAGCCGTTGCCAGCAGTATCCCGGTGTCTGGTCTACCACGGCAGGAAGAGTGCAGGCAGGAGAAACGCCTGCGGCAGGCTGCATCCGGGAGGCGGAAGAAGAGATCGGAATGAAAATTGCCCCAAAGGACCTGATTCATGTGCTGACCCTGAACCGGGAGGATAAGACCCATATGATATGGGAAGTTTATGCTGCCCGGACAGACTTAAAGGAAGAAGAATTCCTTCTGGATCCGGAAGAAGTGGAAGCAGTCCGATGGGTCTCCCAGGAAGAACTGGCAGAAATGATCGAAAGCGGAAGCATCTTTCTTTATCCGGAGATCCGGGAGGTTTTTGAAAAGGTGAAAGAACTCTTATGAACAAAAGATTTTTAGATCAGATCACAGAATTTATCTTTCCGGAACAGGAACCGGAAAAGGCAGATATCATCTTTATCCCAGGCAGCGGCTTTCCTCAGCTGGCAGAGCACGGGGCAGAGCTTTACCACCAGGGATTTGCGCCCCGGATCCTGCCCTCAGGCAGGTACAGTAAGCTTTTGGGACACTTTGCAGGCGTGCAGGAAAAGCAGGAGATCTATACTGGTTCTTATGAAACCGAGTGGGAATTTTTGAAGGAAGTCCTTCTGCAGTGCCGGGTACCCCAATCTGCCATATTAAAGGAAGATCAGGCTACCTATACTTATGAAAACGCCATTTTTTCCAGACAGGTGACGGATGGTCTGCAGCTGGATATCCAAAAGGCAATCCTCTGCTGCAAGCCTTACCATGCCAGAAGAAGCCTGCTGTATTACCAGCTGCTGTATCCGGATACCCAGTTTCTGGTATGCCCGGTCAAAGACAGCCAGATCACCAGGGAAAACTGGTACCAGTCCCGGCAGGGGACAGAGCTGGTACTGGGAGAAGCGGAGAGGATCGGCATCCAGTTCCACGAAATCCTGCGGCAGATGCGGGTGGAAGAGGGCTGGGAAGCCGACAGCACGCAGCGGTAAGCAGATAGCAGGAAGATGACAGCACGCAGCGGTAAGGAGAAAGCAGGAAGCCGACAGCACGCAGCGATAAAGAGGAAGCGGGAGGCTGACAGCACGCAGCGATAAAGAGGAATCGGGAGCATGACAGCACGCGGCGATAAGGAGGATACGGGAACATGACAGAGTCAAAAGCATGGAACTGGCGGGAAGAAAAGAATACCTATTGGCTGACGCCCAGCGAAGACAGCTATTATCTGGCAAACCGCTGGAAAGAAAAGGGCTATGAAAAGCTCCTGGACTTTGGCTGCGGACTGGGACGGCACGCAGTCTTTTTTGCAAAGCAGGGATTTCAGGTCTCTGCCTTTGATCTGTCAGAAGAAGGGATTGGGCATCTGGAACAGTGGGCGAAAAGGGAAGGGCTGCAGATCCGGCTCCATACGGCAGATATGCTGAATCTTCCATATGATGACGCATCGTTTGACTGCATCTTTGCCTATCATGTGATTTCCCATACAGATACCCAGGGTATGACGACCATCCTGCAGCAGATCCAGAGAATCTTAAAACCCGGCGGGGAGATTTATTTGACCTTGTGCTCCAAGGAAACCTGGTCTTTTCAGAATCCGGCGTATCCGCACATAGACGAAAACACGGTGATCAAGACAGAGGAAGGACCGGAAAAAGGCATTCCCCATTTTTATGTTACACTGGCAGATGTTTTAACTCTGATGGGAGAGTTTCAGATTGAAACCATCCGCCATATCGACGATTGTTACTTTGACGGAAAAGAGCAGAACAGCAAACATTATTTTATTCTGGCAAAGAAATAAATTTTAAACCGGAGGAAAAAGATGAATAAAAGATTTGAATTTGTAGAAAAAGAAGGGTTTTCTGAGGGAGCTAAGATCATTGTGGATAAGGAAACAG
Organism: Candidatus Blautia merdavium; assembly: GCA_019119975.1. Taxonomy (GTDB): domain Bacteria; phylum Bacillota; class Clostridia; order Lachnospirales; family Lachnospiraceae; genus Blautia; species Blautia merdavium. The sequence continues at coordinate 9,645 of DWVZ01000165.1, forward strand.
GCGTACAGTACCTGCTGGCTTATTGGACCAGTATCGGAGGACTGACAGTATTAGTGGACAAAGACGGAAAGCCCTTATTAGATCCCCGATATGCCAAATAGCAGCAAAGGGCAATGCAGCAGCTTGCTGTAAAAAAGAAAAACAGCGGAACGATTTCAATAATGGCTCGCCATGTGATTCATGTCATGAATTTATGATATTGGTCACATGGCGAGCCTTTTTTAGAAAGAATCTATTTCGGCGGCAAGGACAAAACAATCTGCCGGTTCAGCCCTGGTTTCTATTTTTATATTCGGATCCCCAGTCCCACATAGCGTCTAAGATAGGTTTCAGGCTGTAGCCCAGATCCGTCAGGCTGTACTCCACCTTGGGCGGGACTACCGGGTAGACTTTCCGGTTTACGAGCCCTTTGTCTTCCATATCCCGCAGCTGGGCAGTCAGGACCTTCTGGGAAACATTCCCAATGGATTTCTTTAATTCTCCGAATCGTTTCTTGCCCGGCAGCAGATCCCGCAGGATCAGGACCTTCCATTTATCTCCTATAAGCATCAGTGTGGTCTCCACAGGGCAAGCCGGCAGTTCTTTCGGTATCGGCATCTTCACCTCTCCTTCCTTCTTCCATAGTTTCCTTTTGGTAACTACGTCACTGGAAAGTGCTTACTTTACGTTTGTATGCTACGGCTTTATTATAGAGATACAGAAGAAAAAATGCAAATTCAATTTTTAAAGATGCGCCGAAAGGCTGCGGAAAGGAGTGTCTCATGACATCACAGACAGACCGGCAGAGGTTTCTCATAGAAACTTTGAAACAGGAGGAGGAATCATGGAGGGGCATCAAAATCCCTGACCGAAAGGAGGAGCAGAAACGTCTGCTGCGCTCACTTATGAACCTACGTCCGCCCAGACCGGTATCAGCAGAATTTCTGGCTGTGCAGGATGCGTATTTGCAGGAAGAGCAAAGAAGAAAGGGAATCGTGGACTGGAAAGATTTGTCCCCTGTACAGCCGGGAATTTACCTGTGGCAGGGAGATATTACCCGGCTGCGCGCAGACGCTGTGGTCAATGCTGCCAACAGCGCTCTCCTGGGCTGCTTTGTGCCCTGTCATGGCTGTATAGACAATGCCATCCACTGGGCGGCAGGTGTGCAGCTGCGGCTGGAATGTGCCCGTATTATGGAGGGGCAGAGGGCGGAGGAACCCACAGGCAGAGCCAAGATCACCAAAGCCTATAATCTTCCCTGCCGCTATGTGCTGCACACGGTAGGACCCATTATTTCCGGCTCAGTGACCCCGAAAGACTGTGAGCTGCTGGCAGGCTGTTACCGCTCCTGTCTGGAGCTGGCAGAGGAATACCGGCTTGAAAGCATTGCTTTTTGCTGCATTTCTACAGGGGAATTTCATTTTCCAAACAAGCTGGCGGCAGACATTGCGGTAAAAACGGTGAAAAGCTGGCAGAAAGAACACAAACAAAGCCCGGAGGTGATTTTCAATGTTTTTAAAGACAAAGACTATGGCATCTACCAGCAGCTGCTGCAGTAAGACAGAGCAGCTGGCAGAAAGGCTGCAGGAGGCAGATGCTGTTTTGGTGGGAGCCGGGGCGGGGCTGTCCTCTTCGGCAGGCTTTTCCTATACCGGAGAGAGATTTCGGCTGTATTTCCAGGATTTTATGGACCAATATGGTTTCCGGGACATGTATTCCGGCGGCTTCTATCCCTATGATTCTCTGGAAGAACATTGGGCATACTGGAGCAGATACATTTACATCAACCGTTATCTGGACGCGCCTAAGCCGGTGTATGAAAGGCTGTATGAACTGGTCCGGGAGAAGGATTATTTTGTACTGACTACCAATGTAGATCATTGTTTTCAAAAGGCGGGCTTCGACAAGGACCGGCTGTTCTATACCCAGGGGGATTATGGGCTGTGGCAGTGCTCCAAGCCCTGCCATGCCGGAACCTATGATAACGAAGCTGCAGTGCGCAGCATGCTGGAAAGCCAGGGGTATCGCATGGGCAGGGACGGTGTGCCTGTGGTTCCGGACGGGATAAAACTTCAAAGGAAGATACAAGAAGAACTGGTGCCGGTCTGCCCGGTCTGCGGCAGTCCCATGTCCATGAATCTGCGGGCAGACCAGACTTTTGTGGAGGACGAAGGCTGGCACAGGGCAGCGCAGCGGTACCAGACCTTTGTGCGGCGGCATCAGGGAAATAAGATAGTATATCTGGAATTGGGGGTGGGGAGGAACAC
>DWVZ01000166.1 GCA_019119975.1 Candidatus Blautia merdavium
CGATATTCAATTTTTAGTTTATCAATACTGATGTGCTGTACCATATCTTTGCAAATCTGGGATTTCTAACGTATCAAGGCTCATTCAATGGTAGTAAAATCGTAGTAATTTGAAGTATTTCAACCCTTGAAAATGCTGATAGATACAGTGTTTTAGCGGACAATCAGATTTTTAGTTGTTTTTTTAAATAAAAAAGCGGTCTTCCCCTGAAACGTTTTTTCAACACCAGCGGAAACAAGTATAAAGAGCTGAAGTTAAAGGACAAACTTCCCCAGATGACAGAGGAAGAACAGCTGAGGCTCCTTGCCACAGACGGTATGCTGGTAAAGCGTCCGGTGCTGGTGGCGGATACCTTTGTGACCACCGGATTTAAAGAAAAAGACTGGCTGGAGAAACTGGGGCTGGAAGAATAACTGTATGGAAAACTATGGAAAACGCCATTGCGGGTACTGAGCCTGCAGATGGCGTTTTTTGTCATCCGAAAAGAAAGGATATATTCAAAAAGAAAGGACATATCCAATAAAGAAAGGACTTGACATAAAAGAAAAGAACGTTTAGACTGTCCATAGCAGGGAAACCTGAAAAGAGAAGGAAAAGAGGGATAAGATGATTATTTGTCTGTAATTGCGCGGGAAACTGAAAACAGTTCCAGAAGTCTGCATCAAACGTACAGTACCAGGTGCATGGTACACGGTGCAGATGTTATTTCAGTGCGGATTATAGACAAATCAGACGCTTATCCTATATTTAGATAGAAAGCAGCCAGGGCGGCAGCAGCCGGTCAGTCCGAAAGCGGATTTGTACGTCGGTATGCATGCAGCCGGTTTCTGGCGATGTTTGATCGAATCATAGAGAGCAGCAGGGCTGGGTCTTTTTCCGGATTGAGATGATCTGGAAGAAGACCTTTTTGTGTATGGGGAAAACGCAGAGCGGCTCCATGCACAGAAGCAGACAGAGGAGACAGAAATGATACAGATCAAGAATTTAACAGCCACACATAAAAAAGACACCAGGATTCTTTTTGAAAATCTTTCCTTTACCCTGGAAAAGGGAGACCGGATGGCAGTCATCGGGGAAGAAGGAAATGGAAAATCCACCCTTTTAAAGCTGATCTTTGATCCCGGCATGACAGACGGCTACCTGGAATACGAGGGGGAGATCCTGAAAAACGGCGCGTGCACCGGCTATCTGGCGCAGGAACTGACCTGGGAGGAAAAGGCGCTTACCATCTGGGAGTATATGTCCGGCAGCCCGGGATTTTATGAGAAAACTCCCAAAGAACTGAGCAGGATCGCAGGGACTGTGGGACTTCCGGGGGATATTTATTACGGACAGGAAACGCTGGGGCAGCTTTCCGGAGGGGAAAAGGTCAAGCTGCAGCTTGCCAGGATCCTGATGCTGGATCCGGAGGTGATCCTTCTGGATGAACCGTCCAATGACCTGGATCTTCCAACCCTGGAATTTCTGGAGGATTTTCTCCTGCACGTGCCTGCCGCAGTATTGTATGTATCCCATGACGAAACACTGATCGAGCGCACGGCAAATAAGATCCTGCACTTAGAGCAGCTGCGCAGAAAGACCCGCTGCAGGTATACCCTGGCAAAATGCGGCTACAGGGAGTATCTGGAGCAGCGGGGGCGTCAGTTTGCCAATCAGGAGCGGATCGCAGGGAAGCAGAGAGAAGACTTTGCCAGACAGCAGGAGCGGTATCTGCGGATCCAGCAGAAGGTGGAGCACCAGCAAAATGCCATTAGCCGGCAGGATCCCCATGGCGGAAGGCTGCTGAAAAAGAAAATGCATGCAGTCAAGGCAATGGGAAAGCGGTTTGAGAGAGAGAAAGAAGAGTTCCTGGATTTCCCGGAAGCAGAGGAAGCAGTGTTTCTCCGGTTTGGCAGAGAAAGCCAGGTTCCCTCGGGAAAGCAGATCCTGGAATATAGCCTGGACACACTCAGAGCAGGAGACCGGATTCTTGCCAAAGACATTTTTCTGAGGATCCGGGGACCGGAGCACATCGGTATTATAGGAAGGAACGGAAGCGGGAAGACCACACTGCTCCGGCAGATCGCCCGGGAATTGAAAGACAGAGAGGATATCCGAGTTGCCTATATGCCTCAGAATTATGAAGAGGAGATGGACATGGGGCAGACCTGTGTGGAGTTTTTAAAAGCAGACGGGAGCACCGAGGAGGAAAAGCGCATCCGGACTTATCTGGGCAGCATGAAATATACGGCGCAGGAGATGGACCATCCGGCAGCCCAGCTTTCCGGAGGACAGAAGGCAAAGCTGTTTTTCCTTAAGATCAGTATGCAGGGCAGCCAGGTCCTGATCCTGGATGAACCTACCAGAAATTTTTCGCCCCTGACCTGTCCGGTGATCCGAGGTCTGCTGGCGCAGTTTCCCGGTACCATCCTGAGCATTTCCCATGACCGGAAGTATTTGCAGGAGGTCTGTACCGTTCAGTATGAACTGACAGAGACTGGACTTCGGGCGCTGTAAAGTGTTAAATAATTATCATTTTTCAAAAAAATTAGAGTTTTTTTATTGATTTAATTTGCTAAATATGTATAATTAAGGATAGGGAAATTGGAAGGCTCCAATTTCTGAGCAATATAACGGAAAATTCCCCGGGAATTCCGTTATAAGTTCGTTATACTATGAAAGAAAAGAGGTAAAAGGTAAGATGGCAGAAATCAATTTAAGCAAGTATGGCATTACAGGCACTACAGAGATCGTACACAATCCTTCTTTTGAAATGCTGTTTGAAGAAGAAACAAAACCAGGTTTAGAAGGATTTGAAAAAGGACAGGTAAGTGAACTTGGCGCAGTTAATGTAATGACTGGCGAATACACAGGCCGTTCTCCTAAAGACAAATTCATCGTTGTAGACGAGAACTCCAAAGACACTGTATGGTGGACATCCGACGAATACAAAAACGACAACCACCCAGCTACAGAAGAAGCTTGGAATACTGTAAAAGATATCGCGTTAAACGAACTTTCCAACAAGAGACTGTTCGTAGTAGACGCTTTCTGCGGAGCGAACAAAGATACCCGTATGGCAATCCGCTTCATTATGGAAGTAGCTTGGCAGGCACACTTTGTTACAAATATGTTTATCCAGCCTACAGCAGAAGAGCTGGAAACCTTCGAGCCGGACTTCATCGTTTACAATGCTTCCAAAGCAAAAGTTGAAAACTACAAAGAGCTGGGACTGAACTCTGAGACAGCTGTAATGTTCAACATCACAAGCCGCGAGCAGGTTATCGTAAATACCTGGTACGGCGGAGAAATGAAGAAAGGTATGTTCTCCATGATGAACTACTATCTGCCGTTAAAGGGCATCGCTTCCATGCACTGCTCCG
>DWVZ01000167.1 GCA_019119975.1 Candidatus Blautia merdavium
ATTTTCTCCCTCTTTGTCTACCTGTGCCATGCGCACCGCTGATGCATTTATTCTTCTCCCCGGCTGCGGCGGATGGCTCTTACCAGAGCTGCCACATTTGCCGGAGGCACATTGTTCATGATCTCCTGGGCAGGACCGCAGATATAGCCTCCGTCCTTCCCCATGAGATCAATGGTCCTTAACGTCTCCTCATAGACCTCCTCAGGACTTCTGAATGCCAGAAGATCCTGGGTGTCGATCCCTCCGTAAAAGATCAGGTCCTTCCCATATTCCCGCTTGAGAAATCCCAGATCCATCACCGGCTGGCAGGGTTCCAGGATGTCCAGCCCGATGTCAATGAGATGAGGGATCAAAGGCGTGATCTTTCCGCAGGAATGCATCTGCACCGGAATCCCCGCCTCATGGTACACATCAAAGATCCGGCGAAACCTTGGTTTAAAATACCGGACAAACATATCCTCAGAAAAGAAGGTAGATACCTGGGTGCCCAGATCATCTCCGTGGTGTCCCACCTGAAATCCCCGCTTCACCGTCTCCCTGGCAATCTCCACTTTGTAGTCGGTGACAATATCCATGATCTGCTCCACGATCTCCGGCTCTTCCATCAGTGTCAGCATGAAATTCTCCATGCCCATCATATCATAGGTTTTCTCCCAGATGCCATTATAGCCGGATACCAGAACCAGCATCTTTCCCTGATAATGTGCCTGATCCTGCTGGCAGGGGGCGAAGATTTCATCCAGGATCTCAGGATTTAACCTGGGCGCATGAAAGTTTTTCAAAACCGCGGGATCCTCTGCGGCTTCTGCCAGGGGGTGGCTGTAATTAAAATAGCTGGTGCCGTGCGGGTCAAACTTCATTCCCCACAGATCTGTGAGAAAGCCGTCTTTGGGATCTACATAAGCTCTCCCGGCTTTCAGCGCCATGGCAACTCGTTCTTTGTCATCCCAGTCATGGCTGGGCACATCGTCCAGGGTAGTGGTAAAGCGCATATGATTCCCCAGATATTCGTCAAATTCTTCCTCCTCCTGGATTCCCACATAGGCTGCGCACTCCATTTTTTTCTTCCGGTTGCTGAAATTTACCACACTTGGCAGATACGAAGTATTTCTTCTGTGGATCACATCCAGCACCAGCTGCTCTCTTCCTTCTCTCATGGCTCATCCTCCGCTTCTCTTTTCTTTTATTATAAAGCCGGAGGATTTCACAATGCTGTCCTATTCTGAGCCTTTCGCAGGCTTTTTTCCTGCTGCTCTTTTACTTTTCTGCTCAACTATGGTTCTCCGGCTCTCATAACCGGTGTACGTCTTTTTTCACATACTCCCGGTACTTCGCCGGAGTCATGCCCACCACTTTGGAAAACAGGGTAACGAAATAACTGGTGTTCTCATACCCTACTTTTGCCGCGATCCGGGACACCTGCAGGTCCGTGGAATGGAGCAGGAGCTGGGCTTCACTGAGCCTGCGGTTCCTGACATATTTCATAGGGGATTCCCCGTACGTCCGCTTAAAAAAATGGGATAAATGGGTCTCCGAATAACCCAGACCGGCAGCCACAGAGCCCAGGGAAAGGTCTTCTGTGTAATGGCGGTCCAGGTAATCTTTCACCCTGGTATCTCCCTGTACTCCCTTCTTTTCCTTCTCCTGCCTTCTTTCGGCAAGGGCATCCAGAAGGACGATGAGGGCAGCCCCCAAAAGCTGTACCGTCAGCTCTGTACCCCGGTTCTTTTGTCTGCCTTCGGACAGCCGGTACATCTCTTCGCAGATGTTTTCCACATCCTGCCGGTATCGTCCTGCTGGGATCCGGCAGCCGTCCTGCGCCCGGTACAGATGGTTCAGCGGCATCCCTTTTTTCTTCAGATTGGCGATCCCGATGCTGTAATAGGACACCCCGGATTCATTCAGGGGCTGGGTCACATGGAGGCCTCCCGCATTGTAAAGCAGCAGATCTCCCGCCGCTGCCGGGCAGGTGTCCATCCCCTGCCGGTAAATGCCTGCGCCCTGGTACACATAGGTGATCTCACAGAAATTCTCATGTCCGTGCATCAGGAACTTATATTTTTTCTCATCATAATGGCGGCGGTCCACGGAAAGGACCGCTGGCAGAGCGCCATCCTGAAAATATTCTCCCAGCTTCTGATTCGTGTCTTTCCAGATCATCTGCCTGTACCTCCTTATTTCGTCCTCCTGTTTTTCATCAGGTCTGTGTGTTTCCTCTCTTCAATAGAAAAAGCAGCCCAACGGACCTTGTGTAAGACCCTTGGGCTGCTGCTGGATTCCATTTTCCTGCCTCAGGCTGTGAGGATTGGATATTCGGATCAGTGGTGGAACAGACGGATTCCTGTAAACGCCATCACCATATTGTATTTATTGCAGGTCTCGATCACTGCGTCGTCTCTTACAGAGCCGCCTGGTTCCGCGATATAGCATACGCCGCTCTTCTTTGCTCTCTCGATATTATCGGAGAATGGGAAGAAAGCGTCAGATCCCAGGGTTACTTCTGTCAGCTGATCCAGCCATGCGCGTTTTTCCTCTCTGGTGAAGACTTCCGGCTTCTCTGTAAAGGTTTTCTCCCAGGCGCCGTCTGCCAGCACGTCCATGTACTCTTCTCCGATGTACACGTCAATGGCATTGTCTCTTTCCGCGCGGCTGATGGTATCCTTAAAGGGCAGGTTCATCACCTTCGGGCACTGTCTTAACCACCAGTTGTCTGCCTTCTGACCAGCCAGGCGGGTGCAGTGTACACGGGACTGCTGTCCTGCTCCTACGCCGATTGCCTGACCGTCTTTTACAAAGCATACGGAATTGGACTGGGTGTATTTCAGGATGATCAGGGAAATCTTCATATCCCTTTTTGCCTCTTCCGGCAGGTTCTTATTCTCTGTAACCAGATTGGAGATCAGCGCATCGTCAATGGCAAGCTCCTGACGTCCCTGTTCAAATGTAACGCCGAAGACCTCCTTGTGCTCCAGAGGCGCCGGAACATAGTCCGGATCAATCTCGATCACGTTGTAATTGCCTTTTTTCTTCTGTTTCAGGATTTCCAGAGCTTCTTCTGTATAGCCGGGAGCGATCACGCCGTCAGAAACTTCCCTTTTGATCAGCAGAGCCGTATCTTTGTCGCAGACATCCGACAGAGAGATAAAATCACCGAAAGAAGACATACGGTCCGCGCCTCTGGCTCTGGCATAAGCACAGGCGATAGGAGAAAAGTTTTTCCAGTCCATATCATCCACCCAGTAGATCTTTGCCAGTGTCTCTGTCAGAGGAAGTCCTACAGAAGCTCCTGCCGGAGATACGTGTTTAAAAGAAGTTGCCGCGGGCAGACCTGTGGCTTTTTTCAGATCTCTTACCAGCTGCCAGCCATTGAAAGCATCCAGGAAATTAATATAGCCGGGTTTTCCGCTGAGCACCTTAATGGGAAGGTCTCCTCCGTCAGCCAGGTAGATCCTGGAAGGCTTCTGGTTGGGGTTGCAGCCGTATTTTAATGCCAGTTCTTTCATGATTGATACTTCCTTTCTGTTTTTCCTTTTGTTTTCCTGCTGCAGGCAGACTGCTTTTCATAAGCCTCTGCCTCAGTATGCCATTTATTTTACGTTTTTATTTACAATCCTTGTCTCGTATTTTCCTGTTTCCAGGTCGATAAAGCGTACGAACAGAGACACCTTGTTCTCTTCATTGAGGCTGTCCCACACTTCTTTGGTAAAAGTATCCAGATCGCCGGAGATCTTCACCCGTTTCGGTTCTCCTTCAAAGCTTGGAAGAGGATTTCCGTCATGCATATAAGTATGGATAAAATGTCCTTCTCCTGCCAGAGGATTTTCATAAGCAAAGGTATAACGGCTGCAGGACTCAGGATTGCCGTCGCTGCTCTTTAAGATGGACATCGCGTAATTATATTTGCCGCTTTCCATGTGCATAATTCCGGAGATACGCGGTGTATAGTTCGGTCCGTCCGGCTCGAATTCACGGCTTCTTAAAGACTGCTCAAAGGTCATCTGTCTGTCCATTCCCTCATAGATGGTATCGGTCTGATCTCCGTTTGTCACAATGGTCTTATTTCCCAGCACGCGCACCGGTGCGTAAATGATCAGGCTTGGGTCTGTCAGCTTGGAAGGATCAAATGCCTGTGTGCGGATTCCCTCTCCGTCTTCTACAAAAACACGGTTTCTGCTGTTCTCACTTCTTCCCATAATGAAGTAAGCGGCAACCGCCTTTTTTCCATCCTCTGTTTTTCCCAGTACGATTCCTCTGCCGGGATATGCATTGCTTTTCAGCTCTTTTTCCAGTGATAACATTTCCATGAATTTCTCTCCTTTTTAATGGAATTCTCTTTTCTGCCCGAATCCTTTTTCTGTTCGCCTGATGGTTCCCAGGGTAGCAAAAAAGCCCACTATCCGGACATATCATTGCCCAGACGGTCGGCTTTCCAGGCTTATACTCCCTGTGGTTTCTTCCACTTCCGTCAGTCATATAAGCACTTAAAACATAACATCAAATAAAAGGCTTGTCAACCCTCTGCGGGGAAGTTTCTGGCAAATTTTCGCAGGATCTAATATTCCTCTCTCACCTGAAAGATGTAGAACTTCAGATAATAGGATTCATCCGCAGCCCACAAAATCGGATGATCCGGAGACTGTGTCCTGTATTCCACCTGCCTCAGCCTCTTATGAACATTTCTGGCTGCCTGCCCAATGGTCTGGGTAAACAATTCATAATCCATAAAGTGTGAGCAGGAACAGGTAGCAAGGAATCCTCCGTCCTTCACCAGCTTCATTGCCCTCAGATTGATCTCCCGGTAGCCTTTGACCGCGTTTTTAATAGAGTTTCTGGACTTGGTAAAAGCAGGCGGATCCAGGATCACCACATCGAATTTCTTTCCTTCCTTTTCCAGCCTGGGGAGCAGTTCAAAAACATCCTCGCACAGAAACTGAACCCGGTCTTCCAATCCGTTTAATCTGGCATTTTCTCTTGCCTGATGCACTGCCAGCTCCGAAGCGTCCACACCTGTGACATGGGCTGCCCCGGCAATTCCCGCATTTAAGGCAAAGGAGCCCGTATGGGTAAAGCAGTCTAATACCTCTGCCCCTCGGCACAGCTTCTGGATGGCAAGACGGTTATATTTCTGATCCAGGAAAAATCC
>DWVZ01000022.1 GCA_019119975.1 Candidatus Blautia merdavium
CCTCAGCAGTTTCAACAGCTTCCTCTGCTCCCTCTTCTGCGAAAAGGTCTTCTGCATCTGCTGCTTCACCCTGGTTAGCTTCGATAACAGCATCTGCCATCTTGGAAACAATTAATTTTACAGCTCTGATAGCATCATCATTTCCTGGGATAACGTAGTCTAATTCTTCTGGATCACAGTTTGTATCAGCGATACCGATCAGAGTGATTCCCAGTGCATGAGCTTCCTGTACACAGATTCTTTCTTTTTTAGGATCAACTACGAAGATAGCGTCTGGGATTTTCTTCATTTCTTTGATACCGCCCAGGTTCTTCTGCAGTTTTTCCATTTCTTTTTTCAGTTTGATAACTTCTTTCTTTGGCAGAACATCAAAAGTTCCGTCAGCTTCCATAGCTTCGATTTCTTTTAATCTTGCGATTCTGCTCTGGATGGTCTTGAAGTTTGTCAGCATACCGCCTAACCATCTTTCATTTACATAGAACATGCCGCATCTTTCAGCTTCTGTCTGAATTGCATCCTGAGCCTGTTTCTTTGTTCCTACGAACAGGATGGTGCCGCCGTCTGCTGCGATATCTGCAACTGCTTTGTAAGCATCGTCAACCATACCTACAGATTTCTGTAAGTCGATGATGTAGATACCATTTCTTTCTGTGTAAATGTATGGAGCCATTTTAGGGTTCCATCTTCTTGTCTGATGTCCGAAATGAACACCTGCTTCCAGTAACTGTTTCATTGAAATAACGCTCATTTTTTTCTCTCCTTTTGGTTTGCTCTTCCGCCCGTTTCATCTCCTCGGGGACTCTGATCAGCACCGTCCTTCGGAATTCACAGGCGTGATATTTTCACAACGCGAACATTATATCATAGCCCGTCGTGGTTTTGCAAGGCTTTTTTAGCAGATTCTGTCAAGCCATGCCCATAAAAGCCGGATCCACTCCGCGCATTCTTTTACTTCTCCGCTGCCGTCTGCCCTCCTGGTGCTCCTGGACGCAAGGGAAAGTCCGTGTTCTCCCGGTGTGAACAGGTGATATTCCACCGGTATGCCCGCCTTGCCCAGCGCCTCTGTAAATGCCAGGGAATTCTGGAAGGGAACCGCATCGTCTTCAAAGGTATGCCATAAAAAGGTCTGGGGCACCTGTTTTCCCACCTGCTTTTCCAGGGACATTTTCTCTCTTAGTTCCTCGCCGGCGTCTCCGATCAGGTTCTGGATACTCTCCTCATGGGTGTAAGTCCGGTCTGAGGTAATGACCGGATAACAGAGGATCAGTCCGAAGGGCTTTAACAGCTCGCTGCTGCACCCGGCTTCCTCTGCTACAAAATCCTGATCCCAGAATACGCCGTAGCTTGCAGCCAGATGCCCGCCTGCGGAAAATCCCATGATAAAGATCTTATCCGGATCGATCGCCCACTCTCCGGCGTTTTCCTTTAACAGCTTCACACTCTCTGCCACTTCTGTTAGGGCTGTGGGAAATCTGGCAGGCGCACAGGAATATCTAAGCACTGCCGCATGGTAGCCTCTGCAGTTTAAATTTAAGGCGATCATCTCTGCCTCCCGGTCTGAAGTAAAGCGGTAAGCTCCTCCGGGGCATACCAGGACGCAGGGACGTTTTTCTCCGTATTCATATTCCTGGCTTTTCTCTAAGAAATAAGTGGTAAGCCTGGTATCTTTTAATGAGCCTTTCTTCTGTATGGATATCTCTTTATGTATCATGATCTTTCAATCAGCAGACCGTTTCTGTAGGCAGCCAGAAGCTCCTGCAGTTCTGCTATCCTTTCTTTTAATTTTCTCCCGTTGTCTGTATCCGCCACGGTCTTTCTGCTGGAAGTACGCTTGACCAGGATGCTGTCGGACAGGATATCGCTTTCCTTGGTGATGGCATCCTGGGCAGAGGTAAACGGTTCATGGGCTGCCAGGATCATTCCCCAGGAATTGTAGATCAGGGTATAGCCGGCAATGCCGGTCTCTTTCTGATAGGCTTTGGAGAAACCGCCGTCAATGACCAGGATTTTCCCCTGGCATTTGATGGGACTTTCTCCTTCTGTATGATGCACCGGTACATGTCCGTTGACAATGTGCCGGCACTCGCCCTCGCCGATACCGAATTCTGCCAGGATCCTTTCTGCGGTGGCATCGTCCTCCAGAAGGCTGTAGTAAGGGTTCTTCTTTTCCTGGTGGGTCTCCTTTTCCGCAAGGAAATACCGCTCAAAGGTCGCCATTTTATCTTTGCCGAACAGCGGAGAGCCGGGACTGCTCCAGATAAACCAGAGTATGTCCTTTCCTTTTTCTCTTTCTTCCGGATTCACGGCGAAAAATGCCTTTCTCACATAGGATTCCAGTACATCATAGAGCATTTTTCCCTTATACGTCTCTCCGTATACCTCTACTTCTTTCAAAGTTCCGTCCTCGTTAAGCGGAACACAGCCGTGGTACAGCAGGTTCTGGTTATAGATCTTATAAAGCCCTCCCTTTTTCAGAAGGAGCTGCATATGTCTCTGAAGCTTTTCACAATTCTGAAAGGCTGTAATCAAGCGTTCCATGACTTCTGACTCTTCTTTGGTCAGTTCATAAGGATTTTCCGGGTCAATGGTGGGGAATCTGCTGTCCAGCAGGGCATAGGTCTTTCCATTGAGCCGTATGGTCCCTTCTTCATAATCGATATCTTCCAAAAGGGCGCGGTCCGCCATGCCGAATTCTCTCCGTCTCATAAGCAGCTGCCCTTCCAGCTTAAACTGGATCATGGAAATGGCTTTGTGCATCTTTTTATTTAATTCTTCCTCTGCCGGGTTCAGTCCGTTGCTTCCCTTGACCTTGAAGCAGTCGCAGGGATCCTCCCGGTAATAGGTCAGCGCAAAGGTGGCAAGCGGCAGAAGATTGATCCCGTATCCGTCTTCCAGGATATCCAGGTTGGCATACCTGGCACAGATCCTCACCACTGTGGCAACGCATGCCGACTGCCCGGCTGCGGCTCCCATCCAGACCACGTCATGGTTGCCCCACTGGATGTCCAGGGAATGATAGCTTTCCAGCTTGTCCATGATCTGATGTGGTCCCGGTCCTCTGTCGTAAATATCCCCCAGGATATGCAGGTGGTCTACCACCAGCCGCTGGATCAGCTCCGACATTGCCACGATAAACTCTTCTGCCCGGCTGATCTCAATGATGGTGTGGATGATCTGGTCATAGTAGGATTCCTTATCCAGAAGCTCCGGCTTTTCTGTGATCAATTCTTCGATAACATAGGAAAAGTCCGCAGGAAGCGCTTTTCTCACCTTGGATCTGGTGTATTTGGAAGCCGTCCTTTTGCACACCTCGATCAGCCTGTACAGGGTGATCTTATACCACTCTTCCATGTTGGTCTCTGTTTTCTTTACCAGGTCCAGCTTTTCCTTAGGGTAATAGATCAAAGTGGCAAGGCTCTTCTTCTCTTTCTGGCTCATGGTATGCCCGAAAACCTGATCGATCTTTCTCCTTACGGATCCCGAACCATTTTTCAGCACATGGGAAAACGCTTCATATTCTCCGTGTATGTCTGTGATAAAATGCTCGGTCCCTTTGGGCAGGTTCAGGATCGCCTGCAGATTGATGATCTCAGTGGAAGCCCTGGCAATGTTTGGATAAAGCTCTGACAGCCTTTCCAGATACTTCATTTTCATACTTTCCATAATCGTTCTCCGTTTCTTTTTGAAAACTCGTACGTTCTATCTGCATTGTATCATAGATTCCGGCTGAGAAAAAGTCATTCTTCCCTGCCTTTTATGCAAAAACGCCGTACTGCAAAAGAGAGCTTGGATTTTCCTCTCTTTTCACAGTACGGCGCTTCTTATTCTCGTTACATTCTCTCCGGCGCGTCAAAGCCCAGCAGATAGATGCAGGTTTCCAGCACCTTTCTTGCCAGCATCAGCAGACGGATCCAGGAAGCTCTCTTCTCCTGGTCTTCCTCTCCCAGGATTTTTGTCTCATGGTAAAAGCTGTTGAATGCGTTTGCCAGATCGTAAATATAGGAACAGATCTTATGGGGTGCCTTCTCTTCAAAAGCAGGTCCGATAATGGAATTGAACCTGGACAGCTCCAGCATCAGCGCTTTCTCACTGGCACTCACTGCCTGACGGATGCTGCCTGCCTCAGGATCCTGCCCTTCCTCTGCGTAACGGCTTAAAATGGACTTGATCCTTACAATCGTATAAAGGATATAGGGTCCTGTATTTCCCTCAAAGGAAGTAAACCGGTCCACATCGAAGACGTAATCCTTGGAAGCCTGATTGGAAAGGTCACCGTATTTGATAGCAGAAAGTCCCACCATCTGCGCTGTCTTCTCTGCGTTCTCATCTCTTACGCTGCGGTTCTCCACGATCTTTTTATACATTTCTTCATTGATCTCCCGGATCAGACGCTCCAGCCGCATGACACCGCCTTCTCTGGTCTTAAAAGGCTTTCCGTCCTTTCCATTCATGGTTCCGAAGCCTACAAAGGATAATTCTGTATCCTCGTTTACCAGCTTCGCTTTTCTCGCGCAGCGGAACACCTGTACAAAATGCAGTTCCTGACGTTTGTCCACCACATAAATGATCTCATCGGGATGATAGTCCTCCATACGCTGTACAATAGTTGCCAGGTCTGTGGTGTTGTAAAGAGACGCTCCGTCGGATTTCAGGATCATACAGGGCGGTATCTCCTTGGTGTCGCTTTCTTCTTTTACATCGACTACCAGGGCGCCCTGATCCAGATACGCATAGCCTTCCTCTTTCAGATAGCTGACCATATCCGGAATATAGGCATCTGCGTCAGCCTCTCCTTTCCACAGGTCAAAGGTCACATCCAGCTTTTCATAATTTTTCTTTAAGTCGGCAACAGAGACTTCCATAATGTGGTTCCACAGGGCACGGTAGCCTCTTCTTCCCTGCTGCAGCTCCAGGGTCGCCTGGAGAGCTTCGTTTTTGTAGTCTTCGTCTTCCTTGGACTTTCCGCTGGCGGTAGGATAGATTTCCTCCAGCTCGCTTACGGTAAACGGAGCTTCTTTGGGATATTCCCCTTCATAGTCTTTATCAAAGTAAACCAGATCCGGTTTTCTCTTGGAAAGCTCTGTGATGATCAGACCCATCTGAAGCCCCCAGTCTCCCAGATGTACGTCTCCGATGACTTTATGTCCCAGGAAGCGTCCCATGCGCTTAATGCTCTCTCCAATGATCGCAGAGCGCAGATGTCCTACATGAAGGGGCTTTGCCACATTGGGTCCGCCGTAGTCAATGACAATGGTCTTGGGCGCCTGGGTTTTCTCTGCGGACAGATTTTCATCTGCCAGCATGTCATTTAAATAGCCGGCGAGAAATTCTTTGCTCACCTTGATATTGATAAAACCGGGATTCACAGCTTCCACAGATTCAAAAACAGAATTGCCGTCCAGCTTTTCCACCACATCTTTTGCGATCATAATAGGCGCTTTCTTATACAGCTTCGCGCCTGCCATGGCGCCGTTGCACTGGTATTCGCACAGATCGGGGCGGTTGGACAGGGTCACCTTTGCCAGATCTTCATCGTATCCGGAAGCCGCAAAAGCTTCCTTCATTACTTCTTCTATACACGCAATAAACTTCTTCATCCTTCTACTCCACTTCTACTTTTTTTGCCGCAGCCACTGCCAGCGCACCTTTGCCGATATGACAGGCAACGCTAAGGGACAGCGGGTCCATGTGTATCTCCATGCCCGGAAAATGCTCCTGAAGCTCCTGCTTCCATTCCTGTGCTTCCTCCGGATTTCCCGCATAGGCAGCTTCCAGGCACATAAGCCCCTGGTCTGTAAACGTTCTAAAGCGCTCTTCCAAATCCTTTTTCATAGCCTGTATCATGGTGCGCTTTGCCTGCTTCTTGCCCCTTGCTTTGGAAAAGACATCCAGCTTGTCCCCCTGTATCTGCAGTACCGGCTTTAAATTCAGCACCGTTCCCAGGGCTGCCGCCGCAGGGGTGATCCTGCCGCCTTTTTTCAGATATTTTAAGGTTTCCAGGGTAATGTAGATGCTGGATTCATGTCCTTCCCTCTCTAAGATCTCCTTGATCTGGACAGCGTTTTTCCCTGCCCGGACAAGCTCCATAGCATCCAGCACAGACTGCCTCTGGGTAACGGAAATCCTCTGATTGTCTGCCACCTGCACTCTGCCTTTGAATTCCTTTGCCAGTGCCATAGCTGTCTGGCAGGAATTGCTGAGGCCGCTGGACATGGGGATGTGGATTACTTCCTCGTAGTTTTCCAGCAGTTTTTCCCAGGTTTCCATGACCTCTGCCGGAGAAGGCTGTGACGTGGATATATCTGCCCCCTCCTCCAGCCGTTTGTAGAATTCTTCCTGCGTCAGTGTGATATCTTCTAAAAATAATTGTTCATTGATATAAAATGGCATGGGAAGCACCGTGATCCCCAGCTGTTCTGCTTCCCTCTGAGTGATACCGCTGTTACTGTCTGTTACAATGGCAATTCTCTTATTCTCCATTTCTTTGCTTCCTTTCCTGCAAAAAGTCACTGTAAAAAAAGTCACTATACTGAATCATAACATAGAGTTTTCCACAATACAATCATTTTCTCTACATTCTTCTCAGTGCTTCGATAGGACTCAAATTTGCCGCTTTTATGGAAGGAAGGAGTCCGAATACGATTCCGATGACAGTGGAAAAGACCACTGCGCCGACTGCTGCCGGTATACTGATGACCATAGGAGAGCCTGACATCTTCGCGATTGCCGCCGCCAGTGCGATGCCTGCAAATACGCCAAAAAGCCCGCCGATACTGGTAAGCACTGCCGCCTCTGTCAGAAACTGCCCCAGGATCCTTCTCTTATTGGCGCCGATGGCTTTCTTCAGTCCGATCTCACCGGTCCGCTCGGTAACCGATACCAGCATAATGTTCATAACGCCGATACCGCCTACCAGAAGGGAAATGCTGGCGATCCACAGCAGCTGCCGGTTGGTGTTCTCACTGATCTGCTGAAGCCCTTTTGCTTTTTCCATCAGGTCCTGCGCCTTGTATTCCAACGTGCCTGTGGGCGACTGGATCGAAGTATTTAAAATCTCTGCCGTCTTCTTTCCCGCATTGCTCATTGCCTCCGGTGTGGGCGCTTTTACTGACACCTGCTGAGGTTCGTCATACTGGTAAACAATGGGCCAATCCGTATCCGGCATGAAGATCGTTCCGCTGCTGCTGCCGTTGTAATAAGTATAATATTCATCGATGCTGTTGATCACCGGCTCGTATTCCTGGACTTTTTTCACCACGCCTACCACGGTAAAAGGTTCCCCTTTAATCTCCAGGACCTTGCCCACCTCGTCTCCTTTTTCAAAGAAATTGCCCGCTGCGGTCTCGTCCAGCAGCAGCACTTTGCGGTAATCCTCATAGTCTGTCCCGGAAAAACCTCTGCCCCGGATCAGCTGGTAGCCGCAGGTGTCCAGGTAGTCCTGGTCGATCCCCCGCACGCTGGCGCCGTTCATACTCTGGTTCTGATAATAAATGCTGTCCGCATAGGATCTGGAAAGGTAAAATGTCACTTTTTCCACTTCTTCCAGTTCCAGGATCTGCTCCTTTTGTTCCTGGGTGAGCACAGGAACTCCCTGGGGAAGTCCCTGATATTCCACCTGATATTCCCCGCCGTTTTCACTGAGCAGGATATCCACCACATTGTCGCCTTCCCCGATAAGGTTCTTTTTTATCTGTTCGTTTGTCCCTTTGATCGTTGATACTATAGAGATCAGGGCAGCGATGCCGATGATAATTCCCAACATGGTCAGGAAGGAACGCATCTTGTGTGCCCAGATCCCCTGAAAGGACAGTCTGATATTTTCGATCATAAATTCTCCCTCTCATCAATACATATTGTATAATTCTTCTACCTCTGCCCTTTTTACTTTGGCTCCGTCTTTTACTTTTTTGCCGTAGGGAAAAGCGATGTGGTCTTCTGCGGTAATGCCTGACTTGATCTCTACGGTATAACCATAATAGATTTTTCCGGTTTTTACCGGCTGTTTCTTTAATCTGTGATTTTCGTCCTCTATGTAGACAAAGTCTTCTCCATTGCTGGTGCGCACAAATTCTTTGCTGAGGAAAATACCGCTCATGGCTTCTCCTGACTGCATCATATCCATGCTCACACCTTCATTATCCTTCAGCCCCGCTCCTTCCTGGATAAAAGCTGTAAAGGGGTAGTAGGAAAGTTCTCTGTCACTGACCTGATAACTGCTGGAAGGATAAGGGGAAACTTCCCTGACCTCTGCCTGGAAAAAGGTCCCGGATTCATATCCCATTCCGGTTACCATCTGTCCCGGCTGCAGCTTGTCCAAAGTATATTCATCCACCAGTCCCTGGACATAAACGCCGCCTTTGCTCTCCACGATGATGAATGGTTCGCCGTCGATCTCTCCTTTTTCAGGATCTCCTACCTTCTTCACCACACCGTTTACGGTACTTTTTACGGTTTCCTGGGACAGCTCTTTCTCTACTTTCTGGATCTTCAGATCAGCTTCCTTCATATCCAGGACCGCTGTAGTGATCTCCTGCTTCTTTTGTGTGATGGCTTTATCCAGTTCTTCTTTGGTGTAGCCGCTGATGATCTCTTCCTCCGGGACTTCCTGTCCGATATCGCCCGGCAGCTCTTCCCAGAAATCTCCGATGGGAAGATCTTCCCCGGAGAGTTCTCCCTCCGGAATGAATTCTCCGCCCAGCTCTGCCTTCTCCTCCTCGGTCATGGCTTCTTCCAGCTGGATCTCGCCCAGATGTGTCAGATACCATCTGGTGTCCGGAAGTTTTTCCTCGATGCTGTTTCCATCCAGGACCATAGCTGCCAGCAGCACACCATCCTGGCTGTCTTCACTGCGCACCTCAAAGCGGCAGTAAAGGGCATCCGCTTCTTTCTCTTCTCCGCCCCGGTAACCTGCGATCCTGTTCAAAAAAGCTCCCTGCACCAGCACGCCTTTGGTACATAAAAAGCGGAGCGGGTCTTCCTGACTTCCGATTCCCCCAAAGGGAACTGCATTCTCCACCAGGGTACCTTCCTGGGGCGGCATGGGATCTTCCAGGGAAATGTCTCCATAGATCCTGGTGTAGACGCCGGAAGGCTCCGGCAGTTTCTGAATAAATTTTGCCTGCAGGACAACTTCCGTCTCCGGCATAAGAAAGCTGTAGGTTCCGTCTTCTTTCCTGGTCACTTCCAGCGGATTCCCATCCTGGTCTGCCGCTGTGATCTTTTCCAGGACATAATTCTCCTGGGCTTCTGCTGTGATTACAATTTCTTCTCCTGCCTTTGCTTCGTCCACATTGGTCTTTATGATGCCGTACTCTGTGGACTCGATCCGGATAAGACAGGGGAGTTTTTCAAAGAGCGGAGTGATATAAACCTCTGACTGAGGCATCTGGAAATAATAGATACCCGAGTCCTCTTTTACCGTAATCGTTTCCCCCTGCGGATCTGTCACCTGTATCCCTTTTGCCTCATAACCCTCCGGCACATGCAGCAGCACGGAGATTTCTTCTCCTGCCTGCGCCTGCTGGGTACTTACGGTCATATTTTCCTCTGTTTCCAGATACAGGGCATACTGCTGCGGTTCTTCTTCCTGAGGTGTATCTGGCGTTTCTTCTTCCGATTCTTTTGGCGTTTCGCTGCTCTGCTCCTCGTTTTGACTATTGTCCGGATTCTTTACCTCTGTATCTCCCTGTGGATTTCCCTGTGACTCTCCACTGTTTCCCCCGGAACCTGTCCCGGACTGTGTTTCGTCTGTGCCTTCCTGCGGCTGACCGCTCCCGCTGGGATTTCCCTCTCCCTTCTGATCCACTGGTTCCTTCTGATTTTCTGATTCCTTCTGATTCTCCGGCTGCGGATTCTCTCCTGACGGTCCGGCTGCCGAATCCTCTTTTTCTCCGTTCCCGCTGTCCGGCTGGGCTGCTTCCTGATTCTGTGTATCTTCCTCTTTCTCTGCGGAATCCTGTACTGCGTTTTCACTGCCCTGTGCTTCGCTGCTGTCTGTTTCCTGCTTCTGAGCTGCAGGTTCTGCCCCGGCTGTTTCCTCTGTCACAATCCCTTCCGGAAGTTCCTGAGCTGTGTTTATCAGCTTCCAGGTCTTCCCGCTGTCTTTCAGGATATCTGCCTGATAAGTGCCAGAGGCACGGGTCAGTTTGGTCTTATCCTCTTCCAGCTTTGCCAGATCCTGCTCCAGCCCTTTCTTTTTAATCTCCAGCTGGCGCTTGTTCAGCTTTTCCATCTCCAGATCGAGGCTTACCAGCGTCATGTCATATGCCAGCAGGGAATCTCCTTCCTTTACTTCCTGTCCCTCCTGTACATAGACCTGGGACACGATCTGCTTCTCCTGGAGCCGCACCTGCTGGGATACGCTGGAGGTAATATTTCCTGTAAGGCTGGTCCCCTCTTCCCACATGGACTGGGATAAATCCTGAACTGCAAAAACTTTGATTTCACCCTGCTGCAGTCTGCCTGCGCCGAACCAGACTCCTGCTGCTATAAGAAGAACTCCTGCTGCTGAAAACACGGCGATCTTGATTCTTTTTTTCATATCCCCACTCCTTCCGGTACTGCATCCTCAGTGCCTTCCTGGACATCAGACTCCTCCTGGGGCAGCATTTCCGCGCCTTCTTCCGGCAATGCTTCTGCGCCCTCTTCCGGAAGTATCTCTGTTCCGTCCTCCGGCAGTGCTTCCATTCCGTCTTCCGGCAATCCCTCGGCTCCCTCCTCCGGCAGTGCCTCTCCTTCTGTCTGTGACATCATGCTTTCTGCCATATCATGGGTAGTCTTTGTTCCTTCTTCTATAAACTCCTGAGGATATGCCACATAATCCGACTTCTTCAGTCCCTCCTGGATCTCATACTGCATCATTGCCTCATCGTACGCCCCCAGGATCACGGTTCTTTTCTCCAGAGTGCCTTTCTCATTTTCCACCCACACATAGGGTTTTTCTGTTACATCTGCAATGTATGCTTCATCCAGCCAGATGCTTCCCTTCTTTGCCTCCATGCCTGTATCCTTTTCAATATAGACATGCTGTCCCAGCAGAAGTCCCTGGGAAGACTCCAGATTCACATAGAAATGATACGAGGTGGAGGTGGTCTGCTCCGCATCTGAGGAGATGCCGTACATCATCATACTGCTGTTATTGGCAGAGGGATTCTGGGTATCCACAGCCGTATAGGTGCCTCTCCAGATTGCGTCCTCATCCACCCGGGACCGTATGATCGCCTGCTCCCCTTCCACGATCTCACTGATATTCTGCTCGTTGACATTGCCCTTTACCCGGTATTCCCCCGTGGCAAGAATGGTGATAAATGCCTGGCTGCTGCCGTCATAACTGTAATTCATTTCCTGCCCTGAATTCTGCACGGACTTTACAACGCCTTTCATCTCGCTGGTCACAGTGGAATTGTTAATCTTTTCCTGGATGCGGTTTTTCTCCACTTCCTTGCTTTTTCTCTCGTATTCGCTTCTCTTAAGCTCCATCTGCGCAGACTGGATCTGTGTGGTGTAGGACAGCTGTTCCTCTTCGCCTGCATTGTTCTTCTCTTTCTGAAGCTGATCGATCTGGGTCCTCAGATTTGCCATCTCATTGTCAGACCGCTCCAGGTCCAGCTGTGCCTGCTGCAGCTCTGTCTCCAAAGTCGAGGTCTCATAGGTAAACAGCGGTGTTCCCACATCCACCTCATCTCCTGCCTTTACCAGGATTTCTTTCACCTGGCGTTCTGAATCCTTCTGGATCTCCTGGGTCTTCTGAGACTCCACCACACCAGCCATTTTCTGGGCACCCACCGCATCATTCATGGAAGCGACACTGGTCACATATGCCAGAGTCTCATTCTCCCCTTCTCCGTCCTTCTGCAAAAAGTATACGCCGGCTCCCACAGCGCCTGCCAGGATCACAGCGCCTGCTCCTAAGATGATCTTCTTCTTTTTTTCCATATCTTACCTCTCTTTTTCTTATTTTCCGTTGTCCCTGTTGTCCTTAATTATTTTCAGACAATCCCCTTACCGTTTCTATACTTGAGTACACTATAAGCACATTATATCAGAATCCTTCCCCAATGTCCCGAAAGAATTTCTTAATTTTTCCTGCGTATTTGTGTAATTTTTCACCTGTTTCTTTCGGATAATAAATAGAATGCTGCAGTTTATGTTCTGCCGAATTTTGTCGAATATCGTCTATGAACTGAGAATCTTGTCTTTTTTCGCCGGAATTCTCCTTTTCTGCTTTTTTCGAGTTATCGTATACTAAATGAAATACCCCGATGCAAGCGCAAGGTGAACTGCCGCCGACGGCAAGAGAAGGCAGCCTGGGCTGTGTCCGCCTGGCTCCTTGCTCGCGGGAATAAATTCTGATAAAAGGAGGTGTTTCCTATGGGAATTGAGACCTTGGTTCATAGACTTGGCATCTGCTCCGTTTATCACGGCTATCATTATCTCATTTATGGGATCGAGTTAGTAATGGAAGACGAAAACTATCTCTTATGCATGACCAAACGGCTCTATCCTGATATCGGGAAACGGTTCCACACAACAGGCGCAAAGGTTGAGCGCTCGATCCGGACTGTGGTCACGGTCTGTTGGAATGAAGGGAACCGGAATCTTCTGAACCGGATCGCCGGATACGAACTGACCAGAAAACCCACCACGGGTGAATTTATCTCTATACTTTCCTATTATCTGAAACTCAGGCAGCCTCCCCAGGCATAGGACTCATACAGGAATTGGACTGACGGTTGCATGTTTCTCTGGTTTCTGTTAAACTTAAGCGGATTTCTATTATCAATCAGGGAGAAAACAGTATGAAACAATACAGAACAATCCCTCTGCTCCTTTTCTGTCTGTGCCTTCTTCTCTTTCCCGCCTGCGCCTCGAAAGAAGAGAAGGAAATCCGGAAGGAAGTGGAAAAAGAGCTGGACGGGCTGAAAGAGACAGAACCAGAGACCATCCAGGATTACCTGGATACGGAAGGCCTCTTTTCAGAATTTACACAGGAAGATGCTTCCTCGGCATTGGATATTGGAGAAATTTTTACTCTTTTTTATCAGAATTTTTCCTATGAGATCAAAAAAGTAACGGCAGAGGAAACTCACGCAGAAGCAAAAGTGAAGATCACTACTCTGGATATGCAGGATGTGGCAAAGGATTATATGACCCAGTCCCTGAAGAAAAGAATCACGCTGGATGCTACCCCCAGCAGTGTGGATTTTTCTCTGAATGACTCTTATCTCCTTCTGGAAGATCTGCTGCGGACAAACGAATACGAAACTTCTGATACCACGGCTGTGATCCAGCTGGAAAAAGATCAGGAACAGTGGAAGATCCTCCACACCCGGGAACTGGACGATGCCCTTACAGGAAATTTCCGGCAGTATATGATGGACTCCTCCCTCCTCTCTCCCTCCGAGATCGTGGAGATCCATTTCCAGACCATTAAAGATTTTGATTCTGAACAGCTGAAGATCTATCTTTCTCTGGACCAGCTGCTGGATACAGACACGGAATACAACCGCGCCATTGCCCACGCTGTGGCAGAACAGATCAGCCGGGTCTTTGACTATGAAGTCCTCAGTGAAGAGATCCAGGGCAAAGAAGCCACTGTGCAGATTTCCATTACCAGTGTAAATCCTCAGAGTACCCTGGCGGATTATTCGGACAGTCTTTCTGCCTGGTTAAAAACTTCAGAATCTCTGGCAGTGGGCGAAGACGGACGGAGGGAAAAGGAGCGGGAGCTGCTGCTTGCCGCTATTGAAAACAGTACGGACACCACCACCCGAAAAATCAAGAT
>DWVZ01000168.1 GCA_019119975.1 Candidatus Blautia merdavium
AATGTGCTGGCAGAGAATCTTGCCTGGATCTTCGGACGTCCGGTTTATAATATTTCCTTTCATGTGAATACAGACAGCAGCAGCCTGATCGGAACCGATACTTTTGTGAACAATGAAGTTACCCTGAGGAAGGGACCGGTTTATCAGTGTGCGGTTTACGGAGGCTTCGGCATTCTGGATGAGATCAATATGGCGAAGAATGACGCGGTATCTGTGCTCCATGCCACACTGGATTACCGCCGGGTTATTGATGTGCCCGGGTATGAGCGCATTTCCCTGCATCCGGCAGCGCGATTTATCGGCACTATGAACTATGGCTATGCAGGGACCAAGGAATTGAATGAGGCGTTGGTTTCCAGATTTCTGGTAATCAATATGCCGCCCCTTTCTATGGAGATCCTGCACCGGATCCTGGGGAATCTTTTTCCTGCCGCCAGGAAGGAAATGCTGGAGCAGTTTGCGGGATTGTTCCTGGATCTGCAGCTGAAAGCACAGAACGGGGAGATCTCTACAAAAGCAGTGGATATGCGCGGGCTGATTGGAGCGGTACGGCTGATGCAGGGAGGCTTGTCTCCTCTGGAAGCCATTGATATGGGAATTACCAATAAATGCTTTGACGGATTTGAACGGGAGCTGATCGGAGATATTGTCATGACACGGATCCCGGATTCTTGGAGCAGCGGAGATGTATTTCTATGAGAAAAGAGAGACCTTGGGAAGAAGAGAATCTCCTGGATCTGCGCAGCCGGACGGAGAACCTTCTCTGGACGGTCAGCGGGGATTATGACCTGGATTTTCAGATAGATGAGCAGCTTCTCAGAAAGTCCAGATACATGGCTTTTTACCATGCTGTCCGCCAGGGAGCTTTTGAAAAATATTTCGATGTGAGAGCATATGAACACGACTTTGCCAAAAAGGTCTACGCGGGAGCAGAGCCTTCTGTGCTGCAGGCGTTGGCAGCCTTGTGCATCGACAGCGCTGTGTGGAAAAAAGTGCAGGGAGAGCGGAAAGGTGTGGAAAACATCCGCAGAAAAGCCTTTGAGGATACGCTGAAGAAGGACGCCGGACGCCTGTCGCATACAGACTGGGGATATCTGGAGGCGTGTTATCTCAGGTACCGTCTGTACGGAGAAACTGCGGAAAAAAGAGTCCAGGATCTGATCGAGATGATCTGCGCATTGGAAGATACTTGGTCGCTGGAGGAGGTCTGCCAATGTCTGGGCAGGGTATATAAAAGCGCTTATGAAAAGGGATTTGCCAAGGAGTGGAAGGGTATCCGCAGGCAGGTGAAAAATTCCGATGAGGATGCCAGAGAATACACCGATAAGGAGGCGGCAGAGGAGGAAACAGCACGGGAGGACGAGGACCGTCCCCTGAATATTTTCGGCGGTCATGTGGACGCCCAGGATGATGGAAAACGGGAAACCTCCAGGGCGCGCGTGATTTACCTGGATCAGGAATCCACCGCACGTATGAAGGAATATATTGAGCAGAATTATGGAAAGAGCTGTCTGACTGCTCAGGAGGAAAAGCCGTTTCAGTCCCGGATGTGCAAAGGCGTACACAAAGACTGCAGGCTTCATGTAACCGAAGGGATTCTCCACAGCAGACTGGAAAACAGTGCAAAAGCAGAGTATGTGAAAAGGATCCGAGAGGAAAATCTGAGGGTTTTACAAAAGAATCAGCTGGTGGTTCGGCAGAATATCCAGACTCTGGGAAATACCCTGAGACGGGCGCTGTTGACCAGGACAGAAAAGGAAACCTGCAGCAGTGAGTACGGGACGGTTTGTGTCAACAAGCTGTGGAATCTGAACAGGACCAGAAATAAAAAGCTGTTTGAGAGAACCTTTGTAAGAGATAATACCGACTATGCAGTGGAAATTCTTATAGATTCCAGCGGCTCCCAGCAGGGGAGGCAGAGCCTGGTGGCGCTGCAGGCGTATATGATCAGCGAAGCTCTGACCCTTGCGGGGATTTCCCATAAGGTTGTGGGGTTCTGTACCTTCGGTGCCTATACGATCCTGAATGAGTACCGGGATTATGAAGACGGAAGAGAGAGAAATCAAAGGATCTTTGAGTTCTATGGATCTGCCAATAACCGGGACGGTCTGGCAGTCCGGGCTGCGGCAGACAGTCTGGATAAAAGAAAGGAAGAAAATAAGATCCTGATCGTTTTAAGCGACGGCAGACCCAATGATATCATCGCGGGAAGCCAGAATCCGGTCTATGGGAAAAAGAAGAAAACAGGAGAAGAGAAAGAGCCCTACTGCCTGGAATTTGCCGTGAAGGATACTGCCGGAGAGGTGCGGAAACTGAGAAACAGAAACATTGCCGTGCTGGGGGTTTTCGCCGGAGAAGAGGAGGATCTGCAGGCAGAAAAAAAGATTTTTGGCAAAGATTTTGCCTATATCCGGGATATTTCCGACTTTGCCAACATTGTGGGAAGGTATCTGAAAAAGCAGATTGCAGAATAGGAATAGAAGCCTCAAGCCTTCAAAAGTGCTTTGCAAAGAGCAGAAAAAGAAGGAGTGAGGCTTCTGTTTTGTAAGCGCTCAATAACTGCCTGGATAGCCAAAATCCAATTTTTGTGAGATGAGTCCAACATTCCTTCATCACGTAGACCAGAGCTGCATTTTTGCACCAAATCCCGGTGTCTTCTTTGGTCAGTCTGTTTATCGTTTTTAAAATTATATTTGTAAAAATCTTAAAAAAATATAATTTTTTTAAAAGATCATATGGGAGATAATATAGACAGAAATAAAACAGAAGAACGGAGGAAAAAGTATGAAAAAAACGATTATTATCCCGATTATTACGGCAATATTGGCAGGAACTCTTACTGGATGCGGAGGTACTGCAGATTCTTCTCCTACTGAAGAATCAGGCTCAGGAGAAGAAAAAGAAAAAATTACTATGTGGCATGCACTGGCAGATAATGAGCTGGATATTTTTCAGAAGTATGTAGAAGAGTACAATGCGCAGAGTGAGCAGACAGAAGTTGAGTTGGTTTACACTCCTGCTGATGAGTATATCAAGCAGCTTACTATTGGAAATATAGCAGGCGATATGGCAGATATGGTAATGATGGATAATTGCTATACCAGTGAATTCGCATCGACGGGTGTTCTTGAAGATTTATCTGCCTATTATAACGAATGGGATGAAAGCCAGATGTTAGATGGTCCAATGCAGTCAGTGACGTATGAAGGAGGCATCTACGGACTTCCCTACGCATGCAACACAATAGCCCTGTTTTATAACGTAGATATGTTGGAAGAAGCAGGAGTGGAAGTTCCAACTACCTGGGATGAACTGGTAGTTGCAGCAGCCAAGCTTACTACAGACGAACACACAGGATTTGCCTTCTGCGGTGCTAAGACAGGAGAAGGAGCTTTTCAGGTATATCCATTTTTAAATCAGGCTGGAGCAGATATTAACACTCTCGATTCTGAGGGAGCGATTGCTGCGGTTGATATGCTCGGAAGTATGGTGGAAGCTGGATCAGCCAGCAAGGAAGTAATGAATTGGTCCCAGGCGGATCTTGAAAAACA
>DWVZ01000169.1 GCA_019119975.1 Candidatus Blautia merdavium
TTCGCATCCCCCTTGTATGATCTGGGTCTTTATGTGATATAGAAAGATATTTAATCTCGGAAATACCTTGTCTATCGCACGCAACCCCAATATCCTCCGGGGTATCAATAAGCATTTGTATATCTTCAATATAAATGCTCGGCCCTAACCGTTCATATCTCCCTCTTTTTACGCGAGCTTCCTCACAAATCGGACACTTGCAAAAAGGATTAGGTATTTGAAACATTCCTCCGCTTCCAACGATCTTTAATTTCATAGCTGAACACCTCCTTAACGATTTTCCTTAGACATAAAGCGAAGTAAAAATAGAAGAACCGATAACGACATACTGTGTTATCGGCTCTGCGTCTGTGCGTCTGGCTCTTTGATAATTGACATATTCAATTTACAAACATTGATTAGCGTTTCATGTTTGCATTTCGGACAATATAGGGGAAAGTTATTCAATTCCGTATCGTATCTTATTTTTACTCTTGTTTTATTGCTGCATACGGGACATAAAAGCCATTCATCAGTCACTCTAATCACTCCTAAAAAATACAACTCCAATACACATTCAAATGGCATGACAAGTATTTATTATACTCTGCCCTCTAAAATAAAAGTGCTTTTTTTATATGATTGATTATTCGATTTGGTATCTGCTCGTCAATAGGCATTATTGTCGAAACCATCCTTACTCCTTGATAAGAAAAAATAATCAGGTCGATAATTTCTTCACTATTAACATTATTAAATTCGCCTCGGTTTACTCCGTAAGATATGAAATTTCTCCACATATCTTTAGAATACAGATACTGTTCAAAAAGGACATTATCATTATCGCTGGATTGATTTTCGCTGTAAAATTCCAGTATTGCTATACTTAAAGAGCCAGAACCGTCTAACATCTCTTTTTTATATCGTTCTAAAATTTCATCAAGTATTACAGGAGCCGGAACCTCATTTTCTATTTTGGAAGAAAGCTCGTTATCTTGTGTATTCATCAGAATATCTATAATTTCAGAGAAAATTTGGTTCGTACTTTCATAGTGCCTATATAGTCCGCCCCTGCTCAATCCAGTATCAATGCAAATATCTTTCATGGTGACATTCTTAAATCCCTTTTTCGCAAATAAGGCCATCGCTTTTTCTAAAATAAGCCTTTTTGTTTCATCACCTTTTTTTCCCATTGTAGTCGCTCCAATCCGCGACACAAGTGTCGCTAACATAATTATAAGACACTTGTGTCGCTTTGTCAATCATAATCTCGCCGGATAATATATGAATTATACAATGTTAACGGGTGATGTTATATGACGAAAGTAGAAGCTTCTCCCGGCTTTGAAACTTTCGACGCGGATGTAAAGGCTGCGCGGAAAGCCCGGCGTCTGGCGCGTAAAATGCTGGCAGAAATGTCAGGTATTGAGTGGCAGTATCTCGCAAACATTGAGAATAAAGGGACGATCCCAGTCTCCCGGTGGTGATCCAGCTTATCAAGATCTGCGGGCTTCCTATGAAACGGTATTTCAATCCCAAAGTGCTACGTTCGTAAAGTAAGTAGCTCCAGCGGGTCGGCCACGCCCAACGCAGACTCTCCACGCAAAATACGAAAGAAAATCTCATTGGCAAGAGGCTGATATACTTTTTCGTGTACTTCAATGTCCCAACTTATGCAACGCCTCCTTATCCGAATGTCTTTTTGATTTCCTCCAATTCATGCCGGTTTTCCACCCAATTTTCTACATAGCCGCAGTTACAGCAAACATAGCGGATCACTGGAATTTTCCCGAATAAGGTCATGCTTGTGGTATAGATGTTGTTTCCGCTGGCGTATCGAGCCGGATTATCCGGCACACGCACAATGTTCTCCGAATGGCACTTCGGACAGCACCTTGAATTTTTCATTGTCACCCTCTCCTTGTAACAAAAAGCAAAACACAGCACTCCATCAGCAAAACGGCAGCACATATCCAAAGGGCTAATGTCCATGTGCCTACCAGGGCTGCAACCAGTAGCATAATCAGCGGAACAAGATATTTGCGGGGATGATGCCACAAATCACTTTCGGTTTTCCAACCACGGATCGGGTGTTTCCATTCCAGAATAACCGACAGAATGGCGCTTTGCATGGCGAATATAAGAAGTGTCCCCACATGGACAAAATCGAGGCAGCCGCTTACCATCTGCCAACTGCAAAGGTAGATGCTGGCGACAATGCTGTTGATTGCAAAAATAAACAGGCAATACTTCCGACAAAATCGCCCCGTCTGTCCGGGAAGCATACGGATTGCCTGCTCCAAATCCGGGTCGCAGGACAGCAGCGTACAGATGGGGGTGTTTAAGCAAAGGATCGCAAGGCCCATAGGGAATAGATTCAGTCCTTGAAATTCACCGAACAACAGAGGCAAAAAGCAGGCAATCCCACATAAGCCCACGGTGTTGACAAGATAAGTCCTGTTCGCCATCAAATAGCGCATCAAGTAGGTGATCACGTTCCCGGTGCGACCTGTATGCCGGACGGCTTTCTTTGCAACGCCAGCACTGTAAAAATCATAGGCGTCCGCAAAGGCCAGATATAGCACCGCAGCTATCATGCTTACCACCGCTGCAAGAAGAACCGCTGCCCATTGGCGTACCAGCAAAATAACGGACAAAATACCGGCAGCCCAAAGGATTGGCAGCACAGCAAGACCTTTCCGGCACATCCGATACCCCGCCGCCGTCACCACACACGCCATACAGCCGCAGATAATCGCAATAAAAATTTCCCATACGCTCCATGAGGCAACAGCGAAGAACAGTGCCCAGATCAGCAATGTTTTCGTAATCAGGGTGTGCGCTCCCAGCACCAGTACATAGGAAAAAACAAAGCTGCGGTTATCTAAGGGGAGCATAAACATCCCCAGCATCGTTTCCATGTGCCGCCGCCCGGTAAGCAACTGCCACATGATACCGGCGGTAAAAAAGGTTGAAGTCAGGTAGAGAATAAATGGCGCAATCTCAACCCGAAATTCAGCCGCATAGACCGCGATAAACAGGATAACCGCGGCCAGCAGGCTTTTTCTGGCGCTCTCATACTTTGCGCCAAAAAACTGTTTGGAGAGTGCTTTAATGGTGTTCTTCATCGGCCAGCACCTCCCGGATGTTTCCGGCAGCAATCTCCGCGCCAGTGAATGTCTGGCTGATCCTGCCATGCTCCAAAACCAGTACGCGGTCAGAGGTCAAACAAATGCTTTCTAAGATATGGGACGAAAACAGGAGTGTCCCATACTGCTTATAACCGCCCATAATCTGGTATAAAAACTCTGTGCTTTGAAAATCCAGTCCGTTCACAGGTTCGTCCAGAAGCAGCAGCTTGGGCCGCAGGGCAAACGCAGTAATCAGATAGGCTTTTTTCAGATTGCCGGTGGACAGTTCCTTTAAGAGAACATCGGTATAATCCTCGAAGTGGAAGCCTTTTACCAGCCCGGACACATCTGGCAGCGGTACGCTATAAGACGCAGCCACATACGCCAGATATTCCCGGAATGTGAAATACTGAAAAGACCGATCTTCCGCAAAAACAATGTATCGGCTCCGCTTGAACGCCTTATCACGGAACGAGAACGGCTGACCGTTCCATGCGGCGCTGTCAAGACGATAGTTCGGCAATAAACCGGCAACGGTTTTCATAAAGGTCGTTTTTCCGGCACCGTTCAGCCCAATCAGCCCGACAACTTCATTTGTCCCCAAATCCAGTGAAAAATCTGAAAGTACGGGATGATTGGCAGTGTACCAGACGCTTAATTTGTTGAGGGAAAGAAGTGTCGTGCTGCTCATATCGCTTACCTCCGATTATCTTTTTCTTTCTTCCAGATGGAATAGGCGGAATACAAAAATACGCCGCCGAGGAAAATATACAGCAGAGCAAACGGAATATTCATGGTAACGAAGCTGTAAATCATACAGCCGATAAAAACGATGCCGAGGATCAAACGAAAATAAAAGTGACGCATACAAACAACCTCCTATATTTCTGTATGTCATTGGGTTTCTTGTTTACAATGCAAGCATACACCAAAGGCCCCCTGCGTGCGGGAATGTCCACGAATGGTAGGTTTTTGACCACGAAAAAATGGCAGGCAGCTTTTGGGCCGCCCACCATTTGTCGAAGCAAGGATTATGATGTTTTGACCGGCTGGAAAGACAAGGTGACAACGGATTGGAACACATGATCTTTGTAATCGGTGCGAATGGTTCCATCGTAGCGATCCGCCGCTGTCTGGACACTTTTCAGTCCCCATCCATGAAAGGCTTTGTCCTTTTTAGAAGTCAGCAGCTTTCCGTTTTCCTGTATTAGCGTGTTGCCATATCCATTTTCTACCTTGATAATGAGCATGGCGTTAATCCGCCGGATTGTCAGATTGAGGAAACGTAAGCTCTCCGGGGCTGCTTTGGCTGCCTCCAAAGCGTTGTCCAGCAGATTTCCTAAAATGGTTGTTAAGTCAACGCTGCGGATATTGGTGTTATGGGGATATTCGATATTGACCTTTGTTTTGATCTGCTCTTGCTCGGCCAGTGCCATTTTACTGCTGATTAAATAATCAAGGGCTTTGTCACCCGTCCAAACTGTTTGCGAAATTTGCCGGACAGGAGTTCGCAAGTCCTCGCAATATCGTACCGCCTCCGTGGTATCACCTTGTATCAGGCACTGATAAATGGCCTCAATATGATTATGCAGATCGTGATACAACTTAGCATTGTCCGCATAAGTACGACGCAACGCCTGATAATCGCGCTCTACAATTTCCGCCTGCTCCTGTTTCAGTTTTGCAATTTCCGCCTCCATTTCACGCTGCTGGTTGACACGATAGAACAAGATTGCAAACAGCAATATGATAGACAGAATAATCCATGTACCTACCTGATCTTCGTTCAACGGCAGGATGGTCTGCTCCGACAATGTTACAGCACCAAACATTCCCAGAATGACGAGAACAGACAAAGCCCGAAGCGCCCCTGCGTTTGGATGTTCTTGCTTTACCAGCGTGATTGCACCAATGAACATTAAAAGACGTACCAGCCAAATACCGGCAAGGTATTCCATAGCATTTGGATTGATAAAATTTTCCGAATGGAACATGATGCCCAAACCCGCTTGCAGCAGGAAATCCCATAGCCCGACACCGACTTCATAAAAGAAAATCAGGAACAGACAAAGGTTCAACTTGTCCCGCAGGCAATCCCATGTAACCGCAGTTATCACCAGCAATTCGACAGTCAAAACACCAATCGTCGGCAATCCTGCCATTTGCAGAGCTGTTACCAGAACACCACCAGCCGCAGATAAAAGCAGTAACATTCTTTTCGGCAGAAAGTTCATCACCTTTGCGACAAGGAAAAGCCCCAAAAACAGGCGCATTTCATTGGTAAGAAAGTAGGAAATCGTTGAAATATACTCCATCATATATGCGCCCCCCAAAACTGATTGATTTTCTGCTTTACCTCCTGTAAGTGGGAACGGCTGATGGGCAACTGCTCGCCATTTTTTAGCACAACCATCCCGTCGCTGATTTTCATAATGTGAATAATGTTGACGATACAGCCCCGGTCAACAAAGATAAACTCCGGCGTATTCAGTTCGTCAAAAACCTGCTGCAAGCTCTTTCGTACCTTTGCAATCCCGACACTGGATATAATGCTGGCGTTTTTTCCGTCCCTCTGAATATAGAAAATATCTTTATATGGTATCTTTTCCATGCGGCTTGCCGTCTGGATTGTGTACTCCTGACCGGCTTCCAATTCAATCAGCTTGGCGGCATCGGTCACGGCGGCAGCCAGCTTCACTTCCAGATTATTTTTCGGTACATAACGAAAGATGGACAGTTCAAAGGCATCAATCGCATATTCTGTGTGCGAGGTCACAAAGATAATTCTAACATTCGGAAGAAAGCCTTTAAGCTGCTGCGGGATTTCCATTCCGCTGATCCCCGGCATTTCAATATC
>DWVZ01000170.1 GCA_019119975.1 Candidatus Blautia merdavium
AGACCACCGCGTCTTTAATGGGGGATACCTGGATTAAGACTATTGTGAGGATCGTGACGCCCAATATGACGTCTACTCTGCTGGAAGTGTTCAGCTACTATTTTGTCAATGCCATGGTGACTGTCAGCGCAGTGATCTTTATCGCCGGAGCCCGGACCATGGTCATTACTACAAAGATTAAGGAACTGCAGTATTACACCAAATTTAATGAAGTATTTGTATTATCGCTGTTGATCCTGGGAACCAACCTGCTTGTCAAGGGGGTTCTGGGGTATGTAATAAAAAGAAAAGAGAAAAAGGAGAATTAAAAAAATGAAAGCAAGAAAATTATCTGTGATTTTGATGACAGCAGCAGTTTTAGCAGGAACGCTTTCCATGACCGGCTGCGGGACTAAGGCGGAAGGCGCATCCACAGGAGACGAGGTCATCATCTATTCCAATGGGGATGATGAGGCTGTGGAAGCCATGAAAAAGACACTGGATGCCAATGGATATGAGGGAAAATATCTGTTCCAGACCTTCGGAACCTCCGAACTGGGAGGAAAAGTAATGGCAGAGGGAACCAACATTGAGGCGGATCTGCTGACCTTAAGCACCTTTTATCTGGATGCGGCGCAGGAAGAGCAGAACATGTTCCAGACACTGGATTTTGACTATACCCTGATCAACAGCGCAGACCAAAAGGACTACTGTGCGCCCATCACCTCTCAGGAAGGCACCATTATTGTAAATACAGAAGTCCTCAAAGAGAATGATCTGGAAATGCCTGCCAGTTTAAAAGATTTGACAAAGCCGGAATATAAGGATCTGGTATCTGTGACGGATATTAAGAGTTCCTCCACTGCATGGCTCCTGCTCCAGGCGCTGGTCAGTGAGTACAAAGAGGATGGAGCAAAGGAGGTTCTTTCCGGAATCTATGAAAATGCCGGTCCCCATATTGAATCTTCCGGTTCTGCTCCGCTAAAGAAAGTCCGTGCAGGAGAGGTTGCAGCAGGATTTGGACTTCGCCAGCAGGCAGTGGCAGATAAAGAGGAAGGGCTTCCCGTCGATTTTGTGGATCCTGCGGAAGGGAATTTCTCCCTGACAGAATCTGTGGCAGTGGTGGACAAAGGAGAGGACACCAATCCGCTGGCACAGGAAATGGCAGAATGCATTATCACAAAAGGAAGAAGTGAACTGCAGAACTACTACCCCAATGCAGTCTATGAAGGAGAAACCACAGACGCTGCCAACAGCTCCGCAAATCCCAAGGTATTTCCGGAACCTCTGACCCTGGATCTGCTGGAGAAACATCAGGAGCTGTCGGAAAGCTGTAAGTAAACGGAAGATGCAAGGATCCATATTCAATCATTTAGAGAAGAAAAAAGGAGAATAAAAGAATGCCTGATTATAAATTACTGACACCGGGACCGCTGACTACAACGGATACCGTAAAGAAAGAAATGCTGTTTGACCACTGCACCTGGGATGATGATTATAAAAAAATCACGCTGGAAATAAGGGAAAAGCTTTTAAAGCTGGCACATGTCAGCCAGCCGGACTATACCGTGGTACTGATGCAGGGAAGCGGAACCTTTGGAGTAGAATCCGTGCTGACCAGTGTGATCGGTGAAGAGGAAACTCTTCTCATTGCTGCCAACGGTGCTTACGGAGAACGCATGGAAGAGATTGCGCAGCATGCCAAAATACCATATTTCCTATACAACGAAGAATACGATCAGGTTCCCAGCAGCGAAAAAATCGCAAACATCCTTAAGGAACATCCGGAGATCACCCATGTATCCATGGTCCACAGTGAGACAACCTCCGGAATCTTAAATGATATCGCATCTGTGGCAAAGGTGGTAAAGGCAGCAGGAAAGACCTTTATCGTGGACGCCATGTCAAGCTTCGGCGGCGTGGATATTCCGGTGGGAGACCTGGGCATTGACTTTCTCATCAGCAGCGCCAATAAATGCATCCAGGGTGTGCCGGGCTTTTCCTTCATTATCTGCAGGAGAGACAAGCTGCTGGAAAGCCAGGGAAAGGCAAGGAGCCTGTCCTTAGATCTGTATGACCAGTGGAAGACCATGGACAAGGACGGAAAATGGAGATTTACCTCCCCCACCCATGTGGTGCTGGCATTTGCCCAGGCATTAAGAGAGATGGAGGAAGAGGGCGGAATCCCCAAAAGAGCAGAGCGCTACCAGGAAAACAACCGTCTGCTCATTGAAAAGATGCAGGAGCTGGGAATCCGTCCGTATATCGGCAGCGAGCACCAGGGTCCCATCATCACCACCTTTTTCTATCCCAGTCAGCATGATTTTTCCTTCCAGGAGATGTACCAGTACATTAAGGACCGGGGCTATGCCATCTATCCGGGAAAAGTCACAGACGCAGATACCTTCCGCATCGGCAATATCGGAGAGATCTATCCTGAGGACATCGAGAAATTATGCGGCATTATGAAAGAATTTTTGGAGGAAAGATAAGCATGAAATACGATGGGATTATTTTTGACTGGGCAGGCACCACGGTGGACTATGGCTGCTTCGCGCCGGTAAAGGCTTTTATCGAGGCATTTGAGCAGTTCGGCATCACGCCCACCCTGGAAGAGGTGCGAAAACCCATGGGGATGCTGAAGATCGACCA
Organism: Candidatus Blautia merdavium; assembly: GCA_019119975.1. Lineage (GTDB taxonomy): Bacteria > Bacillota > Clostridia > Lachnospirales > Lachnospiraceae > Blautia > Blautia merdavium. The sequence goes on from DWVZ01000170.1 coordinate 2,632, forward strand.
TGTAAGGACCATGCTTTCCATGGAGCGGATTTCAAAAGCCTGGGAGGAATCGCAGGGAAGACCCTGGACAGAGGAAGATGTAAAGGCTGTCTATGAATTAAGCGAGAGCAAGATCATGGAAATCGTGGAGCATTACGCAGACCCCAAGCCTTATGTGACAGAGACCGTGGCAAAGCTGCGGGAGATGGGAATGAAGATTGGTTCCACCACAGGTTATACCGATGAAATGATGGCAGTAGTAGCGCCAAAGGCAAAAGAGCAGGGCTATGCGCCGGACTGCTGGTTCAGCCCGGATTCCACGGGGAAAAAGGGACGCCCCTATCCCTATATGGTATTTCGCAATATGGAAGCTCTGGGACTGATGGATGTGACCCGGGTGATGAAGGTGGGCGATACGGTAGCCGATATCAAAGAAGGAAAGAACGCCGGACTGACAACGGTAGGCATCATCGAGGGAAGCTCTGTCATGGGGCTGACAAAAGAAGAGTACGAGGCGCTGCTTCCGGAACAAAGAGAAGAAGCAGATGAAAAAGCAAGACAGATTTACCTGCAGGCAGGAGCCGATCATGTGGTAAGGGATATCCGCGGCGTTCTGGAGTTGGTAAGTGAATAGAGGAAACGAGCAGGAGGAGATGCCCCGGCGGGCAGCTCCTCCTTTTACATAAAAGATAAAAATAGTATGGGAAACTGTTATAAAAAGAGCAAAAGAACACGCATAACCAGCATAGCCAGCAAAGCATTGACAATGGCTATGGCAAACAGTGGGGCATAATATTTTTTCTTTAATTCCGCTGTTCCCAGAATTCTTCCCATGTATTGGAACAGTGCGCCCATAAGAAAGATTGCCGGCAGTAAAATGGCAATATGTTCGTTTGTCAGCTGTCCGGAGGTTACCAGACTGGCGGCAACCCCGACGCCTCCTCCGATGGACAGCAGACTTGCTACCAGCACAGTCGCGGCAATGCCGGGAAGACCAAACAGGATCATCAGCGGCTGACAGATCGTACCGATGATATCGGTCAGACCTGTAAGATTTAAGATCTGAATCAGTACAAACGCAAAAATAACATTGGGGATGGTGGAATGAAGACAGATGTCCAATCCGCTCCGCGCGCCGCCTACAAAACAATCTACAATATTTTTCTTTTTCGTTTCCATACGCTAGTTCTCCTTTACAAATCTGGATACATAGAACCGCATCATATTTGCGCCGATAAATTTAAAAACAAAAATTACGAGGAGCGGGATGGACATGGTAATATCCAAAAAACCGAACAGAGCCGCTCCGCTTGAGAGATAATTGGTTAAAAGGGCGCCGCCGGAAAACTGGAAGGCGCAGAAGATTGCCTGCTCTTTTTCTGTGATATAGCCTTCTTCCAACATTTCTTTTGTCATAGATCCCCCAGCATCTGTGGACTGGAGACTGGCGATCAACGCCAGTCCGCAGCTTCCCGGAATGCCCATCAGCGGACGCAGCAGCGGTGTCAGCATATTCTGGGCTGCACGCAGTCCCTGTAAATGTTCCAAGACCTTTACCATTCCGATGGCTGCCATAACGGCAGGAGCAAGGGTGAGACCGAAGAGCCAGCCATCCTTTGCTCCGGTTCCGCCAATTCCTCTGAAGTCAGAGGCGAGTGTCCCGGCGTCTGTGTTTTCCAAAGTACCTATAGAGCCAAAAGTGCCTACTACATTTCCGAAGTCCAGCGCTCTCAGAGGACCTTCGGCGCCGTTAAAAATACCGGAAAAAAATACGATTGCAACGACAAGAGCTGCATATCCATACCATTTTACTTTTTTATCTTCTTCTTTCATAATCTACATCCTTTCAAAACGATGAAATTCTAAAATTACAAGAACAAACAGCTTAGTCCGTTCAAAAAGAGAATCTACAAAGGCATATTCCTGTTTGGTGTGTGCCTTGTCGCCTTTGACTCCGCAGGAGCATATAACAGGAGTGCCCACCTGGCTGATATAGGCGGCATCGGAATTTCCGCCGACGATTTTGTATCCATATTCCTGCAGAGAATTTTCCTGAGCGATAGTATTGATGAAATGATACAGACTCATGATTCTGTCTGTCGATTCAAAAGCAGGCATGGAATTTACAAAGTCTACTTCTGTAACTGTTCCGTCGATGTATGTTTTTGAGCAGACCTTTTGAATTTGATTTTTGATTACCTCCATCTGAGAAGATTCTAAAAATCTGCAGTCGATTTCGACTTTGCACCGGTCAGGGATCGCGTTGGAAACCGTGCCTCCTTCAATGACATCCACGCTGACCACATTGCCGTTTTTGTAATCTGTCAGGGACTGCAGCTGGATGATCTTATGAGCCATTTCTTCTATGGCGTTTCTGCCCTGAAGGAATGCGTTTCCTACATGACCGCCGATTCCGTGTACGGTAACGTGACAGTCAATATTGCCTTTTCGTCCGACTGTCAGGCAGTCGTCCATTCTTCCCGGTTCCAGATTAAAGGCGCAGACAGCGCCAGCAGCTTCTCTGGCAATGATCTGGTCGCTGATGGATTCGGTATGTCCGATTTCTTCATCTCCTACAAAGATAATTTTGAGAGGGCGTTCTTCATAGTGCAGTTCATTCAGTGCTTTTGCGGCATAGAGAGCGATGACGATGCCGCCTTTCATATCCATAACGCCGGGACCGAAAGCATGATTGCCCTCGATATAAAAGGGGGATTCCTCAAAGGAACCCTGGGGAAATACCGTATCCACATGACCGGTGAAGATGAGAGGTTCTTTTTTTCGGTCTTCGCCTAAAATACCGATCAGGACATCCGCATTGCCCTGTGAGGATTCCCGCCTGCAGTGAAAGCCGTTTCTTTCAAATTCCAGCTTTACCCGCTCAATGACCTGATTTACCCGTTCTGTTTCTTTTGAGTAGCCTTGGAGATTTACCAGATCCTTCCAAAATTCCAACATTTCATCCCTGTTTCTTTCTATGTACTGTTCCAGCCAGTTTAAATTTGCATTCATACAGTTTCCTCCTGACAGTTTTTTGCTATAGCAGTTTATTTCGCGAAAGTGATTTTTTTATAAGGTCATTATATCTGAAAAAAGATGTCCAAAAAACG
>DWVZ01000171.1 GCA_019119975.1 Candidatus Blautia merdavium
TGATCCAGTTCCTGAAGCTTTTTTATGATCTCCTCACAGATGGTCTGCATGTCCTTCTGATCTGTCTCGATCTTCACATCTGCCGCTTCCTCATATTTTTCCCTTCTCTTTTCCATCAGTTCTGAAATATAATCCACATCTTTGTGATCTTACAGCAATGGACGGTCATGGCTGTTCTTCACCCGTTCCAGAATGGTTTCAGGGCTTGCTGTCAGCAGGACTACCCGCCCGTTTTTCTTCATTTCCCTCACATTGCAGGCTCTCATAGGCACGCCGCCTCCGCAGGAGACTACTGTATTTGTCTTCTTCTGTATTTCCACCAGCAGATTGGTTTCCAGGCTGCGGAAGTATTCTTCTCCATGGATCCGGAAGATCTCAGATATGCTCAGGTTCTCCCTCTGTTCGATCAGCTGGTCCATCTCCGCCACTTCCATTCCATAGGTTTTCTTCATGTATTTGGAAATTGTACTTTTTCCTGATCCCATGAAGCCGATCAGAAAAATATTATAAGGGAATGCTTTTCCCTGTCCGTTTTTTTTCATTTGCTCCATAATTCTCTCCTCATCCGGACATATTCGTTATTTAACGTGTTAAAATACTTCTCTGATTATAGCAGAAGATCACCTCTGCCGCAAGCTTTACGAGATATCCTTTCTCCGGTACTTCCAGAATCCCACGCCAATGCCGATCAGACCATAGGCAATCCCCAGCAGCGCCAGCTTTTCATCCATTCCCCTTTCGGATATGATCTTCGCCGCGTCTGCATAAGCATAAGGCGTCAGGTATTTCGCCGCCTCCGCCTTGTCCGTGATATTGGAGAACAGACCCAAAAAGTAAAGCAGTGCAGCCACGCCGATTCCCAGGCTGACGCTGCCTCTGCGGATAAAGGCGGAAATACCGCAGCAGATCCCCAAGATTTCCATCTGCATCAGCACCTGCGCGCCGTGGTAAATCCAGAAAACATCCCAGTCCGGTTTTTCCCCGATCATTGCAAATGAGACACAGGAGAATAAGATGACGATGCTGTTCATAAAGACCAGCAAAATTGCCATAGAACTCAGTTTCTGGAAAAAGATCTTTTCTCTGCTGACCGGATGGGTTAATAAGAATTCTGCGGTGTGCTCCTGCTCCTCCCTCGCCAGCATTCCAGCTCCCAGGATCGCGCTGTAGAAGATACCGCCGATTCCCAGCATACTGCCGCCGTAGATGCCGTAAAATCCCATAAGCTCTCCATAGTTCAGACGGTCCATACCAAAGGCGGCTGTGACTCCGCCCATATTTTTCAGTGCTTCTTCCAGAGAATCCACCTCTTTTTTCAGCTCCGGATACAGAAGGAGGCACAGCAGGATCATACCGCCGATCACCACGCTCCAGATCAAAAGAGATTTCCCATTCCTTTTCAGTTCCATTTTGATCAGTGTCATGCTTTTTTCCCTCCTTCATAGAAATGGAGAAACGTCTCTTCCAGCCCCGGCTCTGTAATGGTCAGGTCTTCGATAGGAAGCTTGGAGAGCTTTTCAAGAAGAGGCTGCATCTGCCCTCTGTATAGAAAACTGATTCCGTTTTCCTGTTTCTGCAGATCTGCCTTTTCTATTCCTGTGATATCCGTGATACCTTGTATCGTAATTCTTTTTGCGGATCCTTTACAGATATTTGCCACCTCGTCTGCCACCACCAGTCTGCCTTCCCGGATAATGGCTGCCCGGTGGCAATATCTCTGGATCTCACTTAAAACGTGGGAAGAAAGAAAGACCGACGCTCCCTGCCGGTTCCGCTCCCGGACCAGGGCGAAAAATTCTTTCTGCATCAAAGGATCCAGCCCGCTGGTAGGTTCGTCCAGAATATACAAATCTGCCTCATGCTGAAAGGCGCAGACGATACTGACCTTCTTTCTGTTTCCAAGAGACAGCTCCTCCACCTTCTTTTTGGTATCCAGCTTCAGTCTTTCGCAAAGTCTTGCCGCTTCTTCCCTGCAGTCTCTGCCATAGAGATCTGCGGAAAATGCAAGGGCGTCTTTTACCCGCATAGAACTGTAAAATGCGGTTTCCGCAGGCATGTAGCCCACTCTCTTCAGGATCTGGGTTTTGTGGGAAGATACTTCCATGCCAAAGAGTTCCGCGCTTCCTGAACTGGGTCTTAAAAGTCCCAGCATCGTACGGATGGTGGTGCTTTTCCCCGCACCGTTTGGTCCTATGAATCCGTAGATCTCTCCTTCCTTTACTTCTAGGTCTAAATCCAGGATTCCTCTGTGCTTTCCATAATATTTTGTCAGTTTCCGAAGACGGATCACGGTATTCATATTCCATTTCCTCCCCTTTTTCTTTTCCCTATTTTAATACATCCTCTCTTATGTTGGAAGAGCTGCAGAGCATATTTTCCTGTAAAATAGAAAAAAAGAGCATCTGTTATCCTACATAAATAGTGCTCCCTTCTAAACCAACTGTTTTTCTCTTTTCACAGCCGGAATGGAAGGGAGCACCCTGCCTGCCTATGAATTTTTCTGCTTTTCATGTATGGAGATCACGTGGAATCCCGCGTCTTCCACTGCCTTGGTCAGTGCACGGTCGCTTACTTCCCTGTCAAAGGATACCACCGCGCATTTTTGATCTAAATTTACTTTCGCCGCCACTCCGTCCAGACGGTTCAGCGCTGAAGTTACGCTTTGCCTGCAGTGGTCGCAGTGCATTCCTTCAATCTGGATGACTTTTTCTCCGATCTTGGGATTTTTCAGTGTTTTCTTTTTGGCTTTTACTGGCTTTGACCCTCCTCCGCAGCAGCCGCCTTCTCCCCTGAAATGCTTCACACTGCCTTTTACACCCAGGATAAGTACGATTACCAGGATTACTAAAATAATTGCATTTTCCATCTTTTCCCTGCTTTCCTTTGCTTTTTCAATTTGTTAGTTTTTACTAACTTTATATTTAACATACCTCTGTTAAAGCAAAATGTCAATAGGATTTTTGCTGCGGAAAAAACAGGTGTTGTCCAAAAACCTGTTCCCAGCTTTCCTGACAGCACCTGCCTGTTTCTTGTTCTTTCTATTGCTCTTTCTATACTTCTTCCTGGATCTCAATGGTATTCAGTTCGTCATCTGCTTCTTTTTCCTTATGACCCACAGTTCCCGCAACTATGTAATAATTGAATCTTGGCTCGTAATAAAACTCTTTTACCAGTGCAAAATTTTCGATCTTTCCGGTGCTCTCCACATGCATCAGCGGTCCGGTGCAGTGAATGATCTCATCACCGATCTTGATATGTTCCTCATCATAGGGAACAATGGGGAGATCCCGGGCGATCAGATCTTTGATCTTTCCCTCGATCTCTTCTAAGTCAAAACTGGGCTTGTCTTTGTACTGTATCACAAATCCATGCTTAATATCTGCCCGGCTGTATTCCGGACGTTCAATGTCCCGGACACAGTAGGTAAACAGATCCTCCGCACTGTGCGCCATCTTCCTGTAGATCAGGGAATGAAACACAATATCCGCGATATTGTCCGGCAGAGGTCCGAACAGGGAAGGTCTGGTAACCAGGACTTCCTCCCCAATACCGATCAGAAGATCCGCATTTCTTTTCAGCACAGGATAAAGAAGCTCGAAATACTCCACGATCACCCTTTTTTTGCTTGCCGTTACATCCAGAACAGCCTGGGCGATGGTTTCCAATGGCACATATTTCCTTGCTGCCCTTACATCCACATGGAAGGTCCTGGGTGTATAAAATCCCACATCCTCCGCGTTCAAAAGGGGCATATTGAGAATCTCGAATTCATCATCTTCGTCCACAGTCTGAATGCCGGGAAACATCCCTTTGATCAGCATACTTTTTCCGGAATCCTGGGCTCCGATGATCCCGATGATCCGGTCAAAAGGATTCAGATACATCTGGGTGATCTTCATCCCCAGTTCCATCATTCTAAGGTTGCCTCTTGGTGCAAAGAAAAAATTATACAGATTGCACTCATGCCTCACATTGTTATAAATCATAGAAAAACCCCCGTTTTCTTCCTGCTGTATCTGCCGGCTTCACGCCGAAGCGCTCTTATCCCAAATACCGCAGGGTAATCCACTGCCTTTACTGACAGCCTTATTGTACCATGGACACTAACCTCATACGGCGCCCTTGGCTTGTATTCGCTAAGTGTCCAGGTATATGTCTCACTAAATTCGTACGGCGCCCTCGGCTTGTACTCATTAAGTGTTCTCATTATAACATAAAAACAGGGGCTTGTATATGCGGATTATTTCAGGAAACCGCTGATGATCTGCTCTTCTGCCTCTTCTTCCGTCAGTCCCAGGGTCATCAGCTTGATGATCTGCTCTCCGGCAATCTTTCCGATGGCAGCCTCATGGATCAGCGCCGCGTCTGAATTGTTGGCAGTGATGCCCGGCACAGAGCTTACCTTCGCGTTTCCTACGATGATGGCATCGCACTCGGAATGCCCGCTGCATTTCGCGTTTCCATTGATGTTTGATTCAAAAAGCTGGTAGGAGTCATCCTTTGCCACAGACCTTGAGATCAGGTTGGTGCTGGAATCTTCCCCGTTCATTTCTACATGGAACATGCTTTTTGCTGTCTGCTTTCCATGGGTCATGAGACGCTCTGTCACCTTCAGTCCGGCGCCTTTTGCCAGCTTAGCTGTTGTATTCCGGATGGTGGAGTCCACGCCTTTGATCTGGGCGGTGTCCATTTCCATATAGCTGTCTTCCCCGATTTCCATGATGGTCTGGGGATTCATGATGCGCTCGCCGCTTCCGTCGCCGCTGCCATAATGTTTCTCCACATATTTTACTTTTGCATTTTTTCCGATAAAGAAGCTGTGGATTCCGTCGTGCTGGCTGTCGTCCGCGGTTCCGCAGTGAATGCCGCAGCCTGCCACGATGGTCACGTCACAATCATCTCCAATGTAAAAATCATTATATACGGTCTCTTTCAATCCCGCTTTGCTCAAAACCACAGGGATATGAATGCTCTCATTTTTTGTTCCCGGTTTGATATGAATGGTAATGCCGTCCCCGGTCTCTCTGGGAACGATCTGAATGTTTTCTGTACTGTTGCGGGCTTCCGTCTTTCCGTCTGTGCGGATGTTGTACGCGCCTTCCGGAATCTCATGAAGTCCTGAAATCGCCTCTAAAAGATTTTTCTGAATGCTGTCCATTATTTCATACCTCCCTGCTTCCAGATCTGGCAGCCGTCTGTCCCGTCTGCTTCTTTTAAAAGTCCCGGCAGTATTTCTTCTCTGCTGCCTCTCTTGACCAGTTTTCCGTCTGCGATCACCAGGATCTCATCTGCTGTATTTAAAATTCTTTCCTGATGGGAAATGATCAGAATGGAACCTTTTCTTTCTTTGTTCATGTTTTCAAATACATGGATCAGGTTCTGAAAACTCCACAGGTCAATGCCTGCCTCCGGCTCGTCAAAGACCGAAAGCCTGGTCCCCCTTGCCATGACTGTGGCGATCTCAATCCTTTTCATCTCGCCGCCGGATAAGCTGGAATTCACTTCTCTGTTAATATAATCCTTGGCGCACAGTCCCACTTCTGAGAGATACTGACATGCGCCGGAAAGGGAGATCTCCTTGCCTGCCGCAAGATTGATCAGGTCAAACACGGTCACGCCTTTGAAGCGCACCGGCTGCTGGAAAGCATAGCTGATGCCTGCCTTTGCCCTGTCGGTAATGCTCCAGTCTGTGATATCCTGTCCGTCAAAGAAAATCCTGCCCTGGGTGGGCTTCTCGATTCCCGCGATGATCTTTGCCAGGGTGGATTTGCCTCCGCCGTTTGGTCCTGTGATCGCCACAAATTTATTGTCTTCCAGGGTGAAGCTTACGTGCTCCAGGATCCCTTTTTCTTTGTCTCTTTCCTCATCGGAAACACTGAAAGAGACGTCTCTTATTTCCAGCATGGTCTGTTCCTCCGTTATCTATTTTATCGCTGCAAGCTCGTTTCACAGGCTGCCTGCTGAAACTAACTTGATGTTTTTTATCAACTTCTTCATTATAGACCTCCGCGTCCCGGTTGTAAATATTTTTTCTGTATTTTTCCAGATATGTCATTTTATCAGCTTTTTCCGTTTTCCAAAAACGCCGGACATGGTATAATAGTGAAACAGGATACGATGCGGACCTGGGAATCCGGTCTGCTTCTGCTGTAAATGATGAATCAAAATAATGGAGAAAACCTATGAATGTCACAAATTTAAATCTCAATGTAGAAGAACTGAAGATCCTTGCGGAAAACGGTCAAAAAGACTTTATCTACGGGGTCGGCTATTATTATGAAAACGGCATCCGCACCAGCGTGGACTATGCACAGGCTGCCCAGTGGTATGAAAAAGCGGCAAAGAAAGGACAGGCGGAAGCTGCCATGCACCTTGCCCTTCTCTATGCCCAGGGCAAAGGCGTGGAAAAGGATCCCCGAAAGGCATATCTGTATATGGAGCAGGCTGCCCAGAGCGGCAATGTCAATGCCCAGTACAACATGGGACGCTGCCTGGAAGAAGGCATCGGCGTCAAGCCGGATTTTTCCAAAGCCTTTGACTGGTACAAGAAAGCGGCTGCCCAGGGAGATTTCCGCGCTATGTGCTGCATGGCAGGCTATTTCCTGTCCGGAAAAGCCGTGCCCTATTCCCCGGAAAAAGCCTTCCGCCTTTTTGAAAAAGCAGCCAATGCCAATCTCCCTTCTGCCCAGTATAATCTTTCTGTTCTCTACCGCTACGGAGAAGGCACAGAAAAGGATGTGGAAAAGGCGGATTTCTGGCGCCTGAAGGCGGCTCAAAATGGGTTCCGCATGGCGATCGACGAGCTGGAAAAACCGGAGGAAAACGGCCAGCCCCAAGAGTCACCTCTGCCGTAACAGGCGTTTTTTTCCACCCCTTTCTTTTCCCATAACACAACGCAGAATCGCCAGCACCGGCATTTGCCGGAACTGGCGATTCTGCGTTTACGGACTATTCCGTCTCATTTGCACTTTTCTCTTATGTACCATAGACAGCTTCTTAATCACAGGCTGCCTTAAATTCTGTCCAATTCTGATTATAAACCGCTTCTGCTTCTGTACTTACATTCTGCACGATCTCTCCCTTTGTCACAGAGTCCGGCACTACCAGATCCGGATTTACCAGATCGTCCGCTGCCTGGTTGGTGCAGTAGTAGCCTAAAAAGTTAAAGCAGTCTGCCGCTACTTCCGGTTCCAGAATGTAATTGAGGAACTGATATGCTTCCTCTGTATCCGGGGCATTCTTGGGGATAAAGAAATTCATGATTCCGAATCCCAGTCCCTCCTGGGGATATACCACCTTCAGATCCGGATTTTCCTGCAGGGCTGCGATCACCTGTGAAGTATAGAGGATTGCCACAGATGCCTCTCCGTTCAGCAGGGCGTTCTGGGTGTTGGTATCCTGGATCATACGGATGTTGGGCGCCAGCTCCTTTAATTTCTCTCCGGCTTCTTTGATCACTGCCGGATCCTCTTCATTCATGCTCTTTCCCATGGTCAGCAGCACCATTCCCTCTACAGCCCGGTAGCTGGCAATGGTTGCGATCTGATCTTCCAGACTTTCGTCCCACAGATCCCCGTAGCCCTGGATGTCAATCTCCACCTGCTCCGGGTCATAGACGATCAGAGGGATACCTGCGCCGTGAGGAATGGTATACTGATTTTCCGGATCATAAAACTGGCTCTGGTACAGCGGATTGATATTGTCATAATTGTCCAGTTTTCCCTTATCCAGTTCCTGGGCAAGCCCTGCGCTGACGATCTGTTCGATGATATAATCATCCCCGATCACCACGTCATAATCTCCGCCGTCCGCCTGCTGCACCTTTTCAAACATGGTCTCATTAGAATCAAAATTCGAGCTGATAATGCGGATCCCGGTCTCCTCCTCAAACTGGTCCAGCACCTCCTGGGGAAACAGTCCTTCCCAGGTGTACAGCACCAGCTCTTTGTTGTTGTCTTCTTTCTTTTCCTGACAGCCTGTCAGCATCGATGCGCCCAGAGCTGCGCATAAAATTCCTGCAATCACTTTTTTCTTCATAACTTTTCCTCTCTTTTTCTATTTCTATTCTCCATGATTCTGCTTCTGTGACCGTCTGCCTGCCAGTGCGGAAATCCCCAGGACCAGTACGATGACCAGCAGGATCACTGTGCACAGCGCATTGATCTCCGGTGTAACTCCGGTCTTTAACTGGGCATAAACCTTTACCGGCAGCGTATTCAGCCTTGGTCCGTTGACGAAGATGCTGATCACCACGTCGTCGAAGGACATGGCAAATGCCAGCAGGCTTCCCGACAGGATCGCCGGAGCGATCAGCGGGATGGTAATGTCAAAAAATGCCCGCACCGGCGTCGCCCCCAGGTCCAGCGCCGCTTCCTCTAAAGATTTGTCGATCCCAACCAGGCGCGCTTTTACCATCATAAAAATATAGGGAATACAAAAGGTAGTATGCGCCAGGATCAGAGTTGTCATACCAAAGGGAAGGTCCAGCAGGGAGAAAAACACCAGAAACACCATGCCCAGGATGATCTCCGGGATCATGATAGGGATTGTCGACAGATATTCCATCATCCCCTTGGACCGGTATTTCACCCTTGCCATTCCCACAGCCCCTAAGGTGCCGATCACAGCTGACAGCAGACAGCTGGCTGCACCCAGGAGGATGCTGTTCATCAGCGCTTCCTTCAGGTCCCGGTCTGCTGCCAGGGCCTGGTACCATTTCAGGGAAAAACCTGTAAAGGAAGCAGAAAGGCGGGATTCATTAAAGGAAAACACCACCACGATCACAATGGGCAGATACATCAAAAGGATCATAAGCCCCAGATAGAGATAGGACCATTTCCATTTTTTTCTCAAAAGAATCCCTCCAAATCTTTCACATGTGTGATTTTTCGATACAGCCAGATCATCAGGGAAGTGAGGACCATCAGCACCACTGCCAGGGCAGCGGCAAAGGGCCAGTTGCTGCCTCTGGTAACCTGATCCTGGATCACGCTTCCCACCAGCACGATCTTATTTCCGCCCAAGATGTCTGCAATGAAAAACAGTCCCATGGACGGGATAAAGGATAAGATCACACCGGTCAGAAGCCCCGGCAGCGTCAGCTTCAGCGTCACGTCAAAGAACGCCCGCACCCTGCCTGCTCCTAAATCCCGGGCTGCCTCCACTAAGGACCAGTCCATCTTTTCCACGCTGGAATACACGGAAAGCACCATAAAGGGCAGAAGGGCATACACCATACCGATGACAACCGCCGGATAAGAATACAGGATCTTCACCGGATCCTGTATCAGTCCCAGCTTCATCAAAAGTCCGTTCAGCACGCCTTTTGCCTGAAGGATAATGATCCAGCCATACATGCGGATCAGGGAACTGGTCCAAAAAGGGATCATGATCAAAAGCATCATGCGCCGCTTTCCCTTATCCGACAGCTTTGCCATAAAATATCCAAAGGGATAACCCAGCAGCATGATCAGGACTGTACTGGTAATGGCAAGCTGGAAAGACTGGACAAAGCTTTTCAGATAAACCGGTTCTGCGATCTTCTTATAATTGTCCAGCGTAAATTTCCAGATGGTATCGCTGCCGGCTCCGTTGGTGGCAAAGCTTAAAGCGATCATATACACCAACGGTCCCACCACAAAGCAGATGGTAAACGCATAAAGAGGCAGGACTGTCAGGAACAGCCCATGCTTTTTCTTTGTCTTTTTTTCCATGTCTATGCCTCCTGCGCCAGGTTCACGAACACTGCGTGTTCCGGGTTCCAGCTGATCCGGACCTTCTCTCCCTGGACAAGACCGGTATCCATGCCGTAGCGGCTGACGGTGATCTCCTTTCCAGAGCCAAGCTTCAGCGTCATATGCAGCTGCCCTGCCTGGAAGGATTTATCCTCCAGGACCGCGTCCAGACCTTCCTGGTCTTCTTTGCAGACCCGGATATTTTCTCTGCGCACAGCCAGCGTGACGGACTGTCCCTGCCGGATGCCGGGCACTGCGGCTGCTTTTACGATCTGGTTTTCTGTCTCTACCAGAACCTCACCGTCCCGGATACTGTGCACCGTTCCCCGGATAATGTTTGCATTTCCTACGAAATCAGCTACATAGCTGGTCTTTGGGTGGTTGTAAATCTCATCCGGGGTTCCTGTCTGTTCAAATTTTCCCTCCCGCATGACTACAATGCGATCGGACATATTAATGGCTTCTTCCTGGTCGTGGGTAATATACAGGAAGGTGATCCCCAGCTTTTTCTGCAGTCTCTTCAGCTCTGTCTGCATGGCTCGGCGAAGCTTTAGGTCCAGAGCTCCCAACGGTTCGTCCAGGAGAAGCAGCTTAGGGCTGTTGATCAGCGCCCTGGCGATCGCCACCCTCTGCTTTTGTCCCCCGGAAAGCTCGGAGGGCATCCGCTTTTCATAGCCGTCCAGCTGTACCAGCTTCAGCATATCGGTTACCCTGTGCCGGATCTCACTTTTCGGGACTTTGCGGATCTTCAGTCCATATCCTACATTTGCCTCCACATTCATATGGGGAAACAGGGCATAATTCTGGAAAACCGTATTTACATCTCTCTGGTGAGGTTCCAGATCCGTCACATCTTTCCCTTCCAGCAGCACCTGTCCCTCATCCGGCTTTTCCAGTCCTGCGATGATCCTGAGCGTGGTGGTCTTGCCGCAGCCGGAAGCGCCTAAAAAGGTAATGAATTCTCCCCGGCTGATGGAAAGCCTGATCCCGTTTAATACATCGGTAGTCCCAAAGCTTTTCTTTATGTTTTTTAGTTCCAATAGTGTTTCGCTCATGTTGTTCCTTCTTTACTTTTTCCGCCTGTGCGGAATTTCTCCGGCATATTTTTCTTTCTTCCCATATGCCTTAAGTAATATAATTGCATAAATCTTCCTCTTTGTCCAGTCTATTCCGTCCGCAGAGCAGTCACCGGATCGCTCTTCGCCGCCTTTTTCGACGGGATCAGCCCGCCGATCAGGGTCAGGATC
>DWVZ01000172.1 GCA_019119975.1 Candidatus Blautia merdavium
ATGGCCAAAGATGATCTTATCAAAAGAATGATGGAAAAACTCAATGAACGTCAGAGGGATATTGTCTATCTTTTTTATTTTGAGCAGTGGAGACAGCAGGATATTGCAGATCATTTCGGTGTATCGCAGCAGAGTGTTTCAGATATGATCAGACGGGTGTTAAAAATTTTATCTGAATATGTGCATCAGGAAAGAAATAATTAAAAAATTTTTAGGTTCACCTTGTAAAAGGGTATAGGTCACTTCTGAAAGGTGAGGGGGTTAAAAACTCTCAGGCACCTTGATAAGTGAATACCCTGCTCAGAGTGATACCTGACCTGAATATGCATCCTGCGTGTCTTGTCAGAGAAAACGTTCCGGAAATATTGGAACCCGGGACAGGAACGGATCTGAGAAAGAAAACAGGAAAATGCTCAAATCTTAAATCAAAAATAATTGTCTGATTCATAAAGATGATGACAGTAGAAACAGTGTGGCGGTGTTTGTTTCCAAAGGAATAGATACCGCCATATTTTTGTACTGTTATCCCGGTATTTATAAAAGCCGACTGTCCCAGGCAGTGCAAATATATTGGAAGGGAGGAGATGAAAGGCACGATCAGAATATAAATCGAATGAAAAAAAGTTACTGTAAAAATGAAATTTCAGAAAGGATTTAAGAAGATGAAAAGAAAAAGAATGGCAAAGAGAGTGGTATCAGGATGTCTGGCGCTGATTTCTTTTCTGTCCACGGCATTATCTCCTGCAGTTGCCTATGCTGCGGAACCGGCATCTGAGAAGATCCCTTATTATGAGGAGATCAAAGATCAGCTGGATCCGGACGAGGTCGTTACAGCAAACGATTATGAGATTACGGTTGGTTCTTCCTTTGATATTACTTCTGATTTTTCCGGGATTGAGATCCCGGATGACAGTAAGGTAAAAGTGACGTTCCATGATGCAGAGAATGAGAGTGGAAATTCCTTTAGTACAGATCATGAGGATACCTACCAGGCGGTCTATTATGTGGAACCGCAGACAACCGGCCATCCGGTCTATCAGATCAGCAGGAACATCCTTGTAAAAGAGGTACAGACGGAAGCAGAAAGTACAGCCAACACAGACAGTTCTTCTGATGATGACTCAGGGAATGGAGAAACTTCTGACAGTGAAGAGGAGCTATCAGACACGGAATCAGATCAGGTAGGTCAGACAGAAGCAGAGGATGTACCGGACAAGGGCGATATGCTTTCTGAGGAAGCATTGGATGAAGCGATTGAAAGTACGGAAGGACAGAAAATCGTAGATGAGGAAACCGGTCTGTCTCTGGGAGAAGTTCTCATTCAGGCAGAGGAACAGGGCGTAGACATTCAGGGTCTTGATCAGGGAGAAAGTGTAACTTTTACAGCTAAGGCCCCGATGACACGGGCGGCCAGAGCTTCCCAGACAGTCACTATTACCCAGGGATCGTGGTACTACTATGCAGACTATGGACTTGGTTCCTATTTGACCTCTCCATTTACTGTGTCTTTTGGAAATGTAACGGCAACAGCATATTGCGTACAGCCGTCCAAACCGGGACCGGGAAGCGGCACATATCAGATCACAAAGCTGGAAGGGAATAAAGAACTGGCAAAGGTCTGCTATTATGGAACAGAAGCAGCGGGATCAGCATATTTCTTTAATAATTACCATCAGGATTTTTCTGCGGGGAAACGGTTTATTGTAACGCATCTGGCGGCGTCATATGCAAATGGGAGCAGCGATGCGTTTTATGGAACCAACAGCACAGGAGAGGCTCTGGCTATGGAACTGTATCATTATGCAGTGAGACAGCCGGATATTCCGGATGTAGAAATGTCCTTCTCTAATGCGGAAGTGACTGCATATGTTGATGGCGACCAGCAGAGAACAGAAGATATTACGTTTAATGCATCCAGTCAGCAGACAATCACTATGAACCTGCCGGATGGGGTGAAACTTCATAACATCAGTACAGGCAGTGTCAGCGCTGCTGGAGCGGATGTCACGATTTCCGGAGGTACAAAGTTTTATCTGACCGCACCGCTCACCCAGACAAAAGACGTGTCCGGATCGTGGTCGGCAAAGATGCAGGGAAGTATTACAAAAGACTACTCTGCCTATAAGATCACAACCGGGAGTGAGCATCAGGATCTTGCCCTTGTATTCGGCGAGGGCGTAGAGGATGAAAAGTATGTAAGTTTTTCGGTGAAATGGCTGGAACTGGCAAAGGTAGAGGTCATCAAAGTGGACTCCAATCATGAGAACGCAAAATTATCCGGAGCAGTGTTTGGCATATACAGTGATAAGGACTGTTCAGAACTGATTACAGAAATGCCGGCTACGGACCAGAATGGATCTGCTGTAGCAGAGATTGTAAAGACTCAGGATACGGTGTACCTGAAAGAGATCACAGCTCCATCTGGTTACCGGATCAATGTGTCTGCTTATAACGTAAACCTTGTGGCGAATGAGACAACTTCCGTTACTGTTCCGGATCAGGAGCAGATGGGAGAACTTACAATCTATAAGGATGGACAGGTATTGACCGGTGCGGATGTGACAGAAGATGGCGTCACCTTCCGCTATGAGAACCGCAGGCAGGAGGGCGCTGTCTATAACGTTTATGCGGGAGCGGATATTATAACTGCCTACGGCGCAAAAGTCTACAGTAAAGGGGATTTGGTAAAAGCGAACCTGACAACAGATTCCAATGGAGCCACCGTGTTGAAAAATCTTCACCTTGGGACCTACACCATTAAAGAAGTGCAGGCTCCGGAGAATTTTTATAATGCCGGGGAGGAAAAGACAGTCACGCTGTCCTATGCCGGACAGAACGTGGAGACGGTATTCAGCGAGAGTACCTTTGTCAATGACCGGCAGAAAGCGGAAGTTTCCGTGCTGAAAAAGGACAAGGACACCTTAAATCCTCTGGATGGCGGCGTGTTTGGCCTGTATGCGGGAAGCGAAATTAAAAATGCAGATGGAAGTGTTGTGGTATCTAAGGGAACGCTGATTGAGAAAGCGGTGACTGGAGAGAATGGAAAAGCCGTATTTACGGCAGACCTGCCAATAGGATTTTCCTATGATGTGAAAGAAATCCAGGCTCCGGAAGGTTATGTGCGGAACCAAGCAGATGTATATTCCTTTACGTTCTCTTATACCAATGACAGCGAAGCGAAAGTGACATTTACCCATACCTTTACCAATGAGAGAGTAAACGCCACAATCCGCTTGCAGAAAAAAGACGCAGAGACGAACCAGGTAGCTCCACAGGGAGACGCCACGCTGGAAAATGCGGTGTATGGCCTGTATGCCCGTGAGGATATTGTCCATCCGGACGGGGCAACCGGCGTGATCTATAAAGCCGGTGACAGGGTGTCAACGCTGACCACGGATGAGAACGGGGAAGCGTCTGTAGAGAATCTTTATCTTGGAGAGTATTTTATAAAAGAGATCACGCCTCCGGTCGGGTATCTGGCAGATGAGCAGGAACATGACCTGGTGTGCAGCTATGAAGGAGATTTGACAGCAACCGTGGAGCGGGAGTGCGTTTCACTGGAACAGGTAAAGAAGCAGCCCTTTGAGATTATCAAAGCAGCTAATAACGGGGAGACGGACGCCGATCTGCTTTCCGGTGCCGGATTTACAGCATATCTTCTTTCTGATCTGACGGTAAAAGAAGATGGCAGCTATGATTTTGATTCCGCAGAACCGGTGGTGATCGGGGAGAATGGAGCGACAGAGATGTTTACGGACGAGAAAGGACATGCCTGCAGTATTGCTCTTCCTTATGGCACATACCTTGTCCGTGAGACAACCACGCCCCACAACTACAAGCCAGTGGACGATTTTATCGTGCGGATCACAGAGCATAATCAGAACACGCCCCAGGTATGGAGAGTGCTTCTGGATGAAGAATTTGAAGCGAAGCTGAAAATCATCAAGCAGGATGATGAGACGAAAAAGCCGGTACTGCAGGAAGGCACGGAGTTCCGGATCTATGACCTGGACAATAAAGAATACGTTGAGCAGGTGACGACTTATCCGACAACGGAGGTTCATACCTCTTTCTTTACGGACGAGGAAGGCTATCTGATTCTGCCGCAGAATCTTGCAATCGGGCATTACCGGATTGAGGAAGTCACAGCGCCTTACGGATATACGCTGAATGAGAATTACTATGAGATTGCCGTGGATTCCGATACCGCTTACCAGGTGGACAGTGTTTCCGGGGATGTGATCATTGAAGTGGTCTATGAGAATCATCCGGTCAAAGGACAGCTAAAGATCGTAAAGCAGGGCGAAGTGCTGGACGGTTTCAGCAAGGATTTTGTCTATCAGACAGAAAACCTGGCAGGTGCAGTCTTTGAGGTTTCCGCTGCGGAGGATATTTATACCGCTGATTTCCAGAAAGACGCAGAGGGGAACCGTATTTTAGAATACGCTGCCGGCGAGCTGGTGGGAACTGTGACTACGGATGAAAACGGGGAAGCATATCTTTCTGATCTTCCTCTTGGAAGTTACAAGATCATGGAAGTGACAGCCCCGGAAGGCTTTGTGCTGGACGAGGAAGTACAGACAGTGACCTTTACCTATAAGGATCAGGAGACACCTGTGATCGAGCAGGAAGCAGTTTTCCAGAATGACCGTCAGAAAGTGGAAGTATCCGTAGTGAAAAAGGATGCTGAAACACAGGCTACAGTCCCAGGCACTGTGTTTGGACTGTATGCCAAAGAGGATATTCTGGCGCATGGCGAGGTACTTGTGAAAGCCGACACGCTGATCAGTAAGGCATTGTCTGATGAAAACGGGAAAGCGGTCTTTATGAATGACCTTCCTTTTGGACGTTACTATATCAGAGAAGAAGCGGCTCCGGATGGATATGTTTCTTCCGATAAAGTTGTAGAAGTAACTGCAGAGTATCAGGGGCAGGGAATCCCGGTGGTGGAACTGTCCTCTGAATATGAAAACGAGCCGACAAAGATTTCCGTGAAAAAGACTGATCTCACAACCGGCGTGGAGCTGGAGGGCGCAAAGCTGACTGTCCTGGATAAAGACGGAAATGTGGTTGACAGTTGGACTTCCGTAAAAGGGGAGGAACATCTGATTGAACGGCTGACGGTGGGCGAGACTTATACACTTCGGGAAGAACGGGCTCCCTATGGCTATCTGAAAGCAGAAGAAGTGACTTTTACTGTGAAAGACACAGCGGAGATCCAGAAAGTGGAAATGAAAGATGATGTACCAACAGGAACGCTGATCATCAACAAGAAAGGTGAGTTTCTGGAGGACGTGACACTGGCCGATACCATTGGCGGCTGGATCAGCAACATCTTCGAGTATATTACCGGCACTCTGAAAGATGTAACCTTTGAGGTATACGCACTGGAAGACATCCAGGCGGCAGACGGCGAAAGTGAGGACTATTACAAAAAGGACGAGCTGATCGCCACGATTACCACAGATGAGACAGGCATTGCAAAGCTCTCTGACCTTCCACTTGGAAGATACTATGTAAAAGAAAAAGAGACGGCGGAGGGCTATGTGCTGGACGGGGAGATCCGGGAGATCGATCTGACCTATGTGGATCAGGATACTGCAGAAGTTACCTGGTCTGGAGACTGGCAGAATAACCGCCAGAAAGTGGAAGTCTCTGTTTTGAAGAAAGAGAAGGATTCTGACCGGGTACTGGAGGGGGCTGTGTTTGCACTTTCCGCAAAAGAGGATATTACCAATAAAGATGGAGATGTGGTTCTGGAAGCGGGAACCGTGATCGAGGAAAAGGCAACCGGCGAGGATGGAAAACTGACCTTTGAGGCGGATCTTCCCATTGGATTTTCCTATACGGTGAAAGAGACTTCTCCGGCTCCGGGATTTGCCACCACAGATGAGGTGCAGGAGTTTACTTTTACAGCGGAATCTTCCGGCAAAGCGACAGTTTCGTATGAATTTACCTTTGAGGATGAACCGACAGTCTTTGAATTTACCAAAACTTCCCTGACTACCGGGGAGGAGATTGAGGGAGCAAAGCTGACGGTAACGGATGAAAACGGAGAAATCGTGGATGAATGGGTATCCGGCAAAGAGCCCCATATCATAAAAGAGCTGGTGGTTGGACAGACCTACACGATGACGGAAGTGCTTCCGGCTCCTGGATATGTGACAGCGGAGAGTATCCAGTTTACCGTGGAGGACACCGCAGAAGTCCAGAAGATCGAAATGAAAGACGATGTGACAAAGGTGGAAATCTCTAAGACGGATATTGTCGGAGAAGAGCTGCCGGGAGCGAAGCTGACCATCCTGGACGAGAATGGAGAAGTGGTGGAGAGTTGGACTTCCACGGAGGAACCGCACTATATCGAGATGCTTCCGATTGGAAAGTACACACTTCATGAAGAATCCGCACCGGAAGGCTATCTGGTCGCAGAGGATGTAGCGTTTGAGGTAAAAGATACCGGTGAGATCCAGAAAGTTATCATGAAAGATGAGGCAGAGCCGAAAGAAACACCGGAGACGCCTCAGGACACCACATCCGTGGATGCCCCGCAGACCGGAGACCATACAAACATTCTGCTATGGTCTGCATTGTTTGGTCTGGGGCTTTGCGGATCTGTTGTGGCAGTTGTTTTAAGAAGAAAAAGGAAATAAGAAGTTGGAAACGGGCGTTCACTGAAATATGTGGGCGCCCTTTTATGGAACAGAAAAGGATACAGGATTATGGGAAATAAGAAATTAGTGATCGATCCGAAAGCGGCAATTCCGGGGCAGAAGTATCAGAAGGACAAGCCATGGTCCTGCAGATATTGTTACTGGTGGGGAAAAGGAGGATGTAAGGAAAAACAGTGCCATTATCTGGCATCAGAAATCAAAAAAAGAGAATTGCCCCGCGAACCGGGACGCTGTAAAGGCTGTCCTTATGGAAAACATATGCCGTGCATCGGTTACTGTATTGCAGTTTTATATCGGGAAATGAATTCCCGGAAAGTGAGGTGAAAATTTGCAGGATGAAGTAAATGAGAAAACGATCAGCCTGTGTGTTCAGTGCACCAGGATGACAGCAGGAGTTCTGAAAGCAGCACTGCGGAAGTATTTGAACGACAGAGACCGTGCGAAGCAGAATAAGGTACAGGTCAGGCAGGCTGCAAAAAGAGGCAGGGCTCAGGAGAAAGGAAGAATAAAAGAACAGAAACATCAGCAGAAGAAAGTGCCTCATGGGAAACAGACAATGAAACAGTTGATGGCAAAAGGCGCCCAGCTGTCAAACATTCTGATAACGAATCAGAATATCCGTTCATTTGACAGGGTTGCGAGAAAATATGGTATTGATTACAGCCTGAAAAGAGATAACAGCGTTTCACCGCCCAGATATATGGTGTTCTTCCGTGCAAAGGATGTAGATGTGATGACTGCAGCCTTTCGGGAGTATGCCGGGGTTGCGATGAAGAAATCCAGAAGACCTTCTGTCAGGAAAAAGCTCCAGAAAGCTATTCAGAGGACAGCAAAGCATCGGGAACGTGTAAAGACCAGGCAGAAAGACAGAGGACAGGAGCGATGAAAAACATACAGATAAAAAAACTGCTCCTTTCGAATTTTCCTTATGTGATCTGCTTTTATATCGTGGATAAGGGAGCATGGCTTTTCCGTCATTGTACGGGAGATAGCTGGATTGTACGTATGGGCGTGATGTTATCGAATTTTAAACTGGCGTTTGTATCCTGGCTTCCCAGCATTCACTTGTATGATCTGTTGGCGGGGGCAGCTGCGGCTGTACTTTTAAAGCTCATAGTCGTCTATCGGGGCAAGAATGCAAAGAAGTTCCGGCAGGGGGAGGAGTATGGATCAGCCAGATGGGGGACTGCAAAAGACATTGAGCCTTTTATGGATCCTGTATTTGAAAATAATATCATCCTGACCCAGACAGAAAGGCTGACTATGAACAGCCGGCCAAAACTTCCCAAATATGCCAGAAATAAAAATGTCATCGTGATCGGAGGCTCCGGATCCGGGAAGACCCGATTCTATGTGAAGCCACAGCTGATGCAGATGACAGATCATGTTTCCTATGTAGTTACAGACCCCAAAGGCACGATCATCGTGGAATGCGGTCGGATGCTGGTGAACCACGGATATCAGATCAAGGTGCTGAACACCATTAATTTCAGTAAATCCATGCACTTTAATCCATTCCACTATATCCGCTCGGAGAGGGATGTCCTGAAGCTGGTGAATACGATCATTGCGAATACAAAGGGAGAAGGAGAAAAAGCAACAGAGGATTTCTGGGTCAAAGCAGAGAGGCTTTTGTATACGGCCCTGATCGGATATATCTGGTATGAGGCTCCGGAAGAAGAACAGAATTTTTCTACATTGCTGGAATTTATCAATGCCAGTGAGACACGGGAAGAGGATGAAGATTTTAAAAATGCAGTGGATGAACTGTTTGAGGAACTGGAAGCAGAAAATCCTGAACATTTTGCCGTAAGGCAGTACCGGAAATATAAGCTGGCTGCCGGAAAGACAGCGAAGTCCATTCTGATTTCCTGCGGCGCCAGGTTAGCTCCTTTCGATATTGCCGAACTACGGGAACTTACCAGTTACGATGAACTGGAACTGGACAAGCTGGGAGACAGAAAGACCGCCATGTTTGTCATTATTTCTGACACGGATGATACCTTTAATTTTATTGTGGCAATCATGTACACACAGCTTTTTAATCTGTTGTGTGACAAAGCGGATGATGTTTACGGGGGCAGGCTTCCTTATCATGTACGGCTTTTGCTGGATGAGTTCAGCAATATCGGGCAGATTCCTAAATTTGACAAGCTTATTGCTACGATCCGAAGCAGGGAAATCTCTGCATCAATTATCCTCCAGTCACAGAGTCAGTTGAAAACGATCTATAAAGACGCTGCCGAAACAATTCTCGGCAACTGCGACACCATGTTGTTTCTCGGCGGAAAAGAAAGCTCTACCCTGAAAGAAATCTCGGAAACTCTGGGGAAAGAAACGATCGATCTTTATAATACCTCGGACACCAGAGGACAGAGCCGGTCTTATGGACTAAATTACCAGAAAACCGGAAAAGAATTGATGAGCCGGGATGAGCTGGCTGTGATGGATGGAAATAAATGTATCCTGCAGCTTAGAGGTGTAAGGCCTTTTTACAGTGACAAATATGATATCACCAGGCACAAGCGCTACAAGGAGCTGTCTGACTTTAATAAAAAGAATGAGTTCCATGTGGAAGACTATCTTGAACATAAACTGGTTCTGCCTCTGGATCAGGAGTTTGAACTATACGAATACGAAGTGTCGCCGGAAGAGGCTGAGGCGGCAGAAAAGGAGGAATACAGCAGTGTGGATTGAAGCAAAAAACAGATCAGGAAGGTACGGAAGTCTTTTTGTCTTTAATTTCTGTTCTGTGTACAGCGATTATGCCCCGTATATCAATCATCTGGAAGAGATTGCTTCCAGAATTATGATCAGAGAGTGTGAAGAGTCTTTTCGGGAACTGATCAGAAAGATGCGTTCCAGGTGTGATGATAAGTATGCACATGATACAGTAATGCTCAGCACTTTTTTGTATGCAGATGAAATGGCAGAACTGGCAACGCATATGTCTTTTCTGCTGCTGGATGTTAATCCGGAGAAGACAAAAGAATAGGCAGACTCAGAGAAAGAAAGCATCGCCGGACCGTTCGAAAAGAACGGTTTTTTTAATGGAGGAATTGATGGAAACACAGATGAGAGGGCCTCCGGTCCTATGGAGGAGAAAATGATGGCCTGAATAATGGGGAAAGGAGAGACAAAAGCGCTGACAGGCTGAGAAAAAGGTGCTTTTATTAGATGATATATGAGCTTTTTTACCAGTGCAGTTAATATTTTACAGACACTTGTGGTTGCAATCGGAGCCGGCTTAGGTGTATGGGGAGTCATCAATCTGATGGAAGGTTATGGAAATGATAATCCCGGCGCCAAAAGCCAGGGGATCAAGCAGCTGATGAGCGGCGGCGGGGTAATCCTGATTGGTACTCAGCTGATCCCTCTTTTGAGCAGCTTATTTTAGAAGGAAAGGAGTAACAATCCATGTTCGATCAGATCTTTGAT
>DWVZ01000173.1 GCA_019119975.1 Candidatus Blautia merdavium
GACTAGGTATTGCACCTCCGAAATCTTCCTGGGGTATTATGGCAAATTCAGGTATTGCAGTGTTCCAGAGCTATCCCAGGGAACTGGTAATCCCGGCGCTGTTTATCTGTGTTACCATGTTATCCTTTAACCTGTTGGGCGACCAGCTGCGTGATGCATTTGATCCGAAATTAAGGAGGTAATTGACAATGGAAGAAATTTTAAAAATAGATAATCTCCATGTTTCCTTTGATACTTACGCCGGTGAAGTTCATGCAGTCCGTGGTGTGACACTGGAGGTAAAAGAAGGAGAAGTGCTGGCAATCGTGGGAGAATCCGGCTGTGGAAAGAGCGTGACAGCCCAGACCGTTATGAAGCTGAATCCCATGCCTCCTGCACGCATTAAGGAAGGAAGTATCCATCTGTGCGGTAGGGATATTGTTGCTGCATCGGAAAAGGAAATGCAGGATATCCGGGGACAGCTTGTCAGCATGATCTTCCAGGATCCTATGACTTGTATGAACCCTACCATGAAGGTTGGTAAACAGCTGACAGAAACTCTGGTAAAGAAGAAAAAAATCAGCAGAGCAGAGGCTGAAAAAGAAGCGGTGCGTCTGCTGAAACTTGTCCAGATCCCAAATGCAGAGGAGCGGGCAAAGCAGTATCCTCATGAGTTTTCCGGCGGTATGCGTCAGCGTGCCATGATTGCTATGGCTCTGGCATGTAATCCCAAACTTCTGATTGCCGATGAGCCTACAACTGCGTTGGATGTTACGATTCAGGCACAGATCATGCAGCTGATGGGTAAAATCAAAGAAGATACGAAGACAGCCATTATTCTGATTACTCATGACCTGGGTGTTGTTGCAAATTTGGCAGATAATGTTGCGGTTATGTATGCGGGAAAGGTTGTGGAAAAGGGTACAGTCAGAGATATTTTCTATCATCCTTCACATCCTTATACAAAAGCGCTGCTGAAGAGCCTTCCAACGATTGATACAAAGAAAGACGAGCAGCTAGTATCGATTCCGGGAACACCGCCGGATCTGTATGCTCCGCCTCAGGGCTGCGGTTTTGCCAGCAGATGTGAACACTGCATGAAGATCTGTCAGGTAAACCAGCCGCCGGTATTTGAAGCGGGAGAGGGTCATACAGCTTCCTGCTGGAGACTTCACCCGGATTTCCCAGGTGCAAAGGAGGAACAGGTAAATGGATAAGCTGATTACGTTAGACCATGTATCCAAACATTTTCATGTAGGTAAAAATAAAACTCTGGTGGCTGTGAATAATGTCAGCCTTGATGTTTATAAAGGTGAAACTCTGGGCGTGGTAGGAGAATCCGGCTGCGGAAAGTCTACCCTTGGACGTGTGGTAATGGGCATATATCATCCTACCAGCGGAAAGATGATGTATAATGGAAAGGAAGTTAGTTTAAAGCATACCAAAGACCGTTACCAGTATTCCCAGAAAGCACAGATTATTTTCCAGGATCCTTACGCATCACTGAATCCCCGTATGACCGTGGGAAGCATTATTGCAGAGGGTATGGAAATCCACAATATGTACGACAAAGAGAAACGGATGCAGCGTGTTTATGAGTTGCTGGAGACAGTAGGTCTGAACCGGGAGCATGCAAACCGTTTCCCTCATGAGTTCTCCGGCGGACAGCGGCAGCGTATCGGGATTGCCCGGGCGCTGGCAGTAGAACCGGAATTCATTGTCTGCGACGAGCCGATCTCCGCTCTGGACGTATCCATCCAGAGCCAGATCATTAACCTGTTAAAGGAACTGCAGGAAAAGCATGGATTTACTTATATGTTCATCGCTCATGACCTGAATATTGTCAAATACATTTCCGACCGTATCGCTGTGATGTATCTGGGCAATCTGGTGGAGCTGGCAGACAGTGATGAGATCTATGCGCACACACTGCATCCCTACAGCCAGGCGCTTCTGGCTTCCGTACCTATTCCGGATCCGGATAAAGAAGCGCAGAAGGAAGCAAAGGTTCTTTCCGGGGATGTTCCAAGCCCCATCAATCCAAAGCCGGGCTGTCCTTTTGCCAACCGCTGCGTGCATGCAACGGAAAAATGCAGGACAGAAACACCGAAGCTTCGTGAGGCAAGACCAGGACACTTTGTCTCCTGTCATTTAGATTTTTAAGAATGAAAAATGCGGCGCCGGCTGTAAAGCCGGTAAGCCGCATTTTTTGTTCTGTCTGGCGCTGGTGCAGATAAAAGAATTTGTAGGATTGCTGGCTGGTTGGATCAAAAAAAGCAGGAACAGCTTACGCCATTCCTGCTTTTAGTGGACCTGAGGGGAATCGAACCCCTGTCCGAAAGTCTATCCCTTGCGGCATCTCCCATCACAGTCGATCTTTTCACATTCCCTTACACAGCCGCCGAAAGACAGGCTGCCGTGCTTAGTAGCTTCATAAAATCTTCCACTTTCTCAAAGCTTTGAAAGCGAAGTTCCCCGCAAGTTCGATGCCAGACACTTAAACAGCGGGCGGTCTAAGGCTGACAAGCTGCGATTAGGCAGCTAACGCTACTCTATTATTGTTTGCGTTTATATTTAATTTCCAGGTTGGTACGCAGTCCCGGAGTCTGCGAATGGCTTCCGCAACTTCAAAACCCCCGTCGAAACCAGTACAAGCCCTGAAAGAATGA
>DWVZ01000174.1 GCA_019119975.1 Candidatus Blautia merdavium
TACCTTTTGTATTCTCTCTAATCCATGTAGCTGTTAGTCCCTCTTCCGTTATATTGGTGGGTATTTGAGTATTATCAATAGGATTATTACTATTCCATGCCCATAATCCGGTCATTTCTAATATCTCTTCCCATGACAGCTGCGGTTCTACATTTAAATAAATATAAAACTCATTTTCCTTATCTGTAGGAGCTACATTTTTTTGTATCCTCACATCTGTATTATCATCACCAACAAAATACGGATATTCATCAGTTGGCTCTGGTACGTATTTCTCACGGACAATCTGCTCTTCGCTTTCTCCTGTTGTCGGCAAACTTCCTGCTATACTTGCTGATTTTGTCTCCGCTTGTAATAAAGTTGTACTGTAGGATGCTGTTGTCTCTTCTGCAGTACCAAAACTCCCTACCCCAGTCGGCGTAAAATGCTCCGCCTCCACCACGGCGCTTCCGTCTTCTGTCACACTTCCTTCTATATTATTAAGTGTCTCTGTCTCCTCATCCAACTGGAAGCCTTCTGTAGTTTCCGCATCTTCCACATCCAGCCCGGCATTCTCAAACGTCACAGACACCGGAACTTGGGGCTGAATCTCTTCTCCATTTGCCCACAGCCGGATATCATACGCTACATATCCTTTCAGCTCCTGTCCGTTTTCTTCCGCCTGAGCCTGAAGCTGTTCCTCAATGGCTGCTCTCTGCTCCTGTGTAAGATCCTCTACTGTCATGCTGACCTGATCAGAAGCTACAGGGAAGGCTCCCTCTGGAGCTGTAAGGATAACGGTTACGCCATCCTTTTCTTCTGTCAGCGTCAATGGCTCTGATACAGTTTCTTCCGTTGTTTCCTTTGTCTCTTTATCATCCGTATCTTCTTTTTCTACTGTCTCCGCTTTCTTACTAGCTTCTTCCTTCTCTGTATCCTCTTTTTCAGCATCTTCCTTTTCAGATTTCGTGCTGTCTGTTTCCTTTTCTGTGTCTTCCTCTATAGAAGTATCTGCCTCATCCTTAACTTTCTCATCATCCTGATCTTTTTCATCTGTCTCGTCTGACGTATCTTCTTCTGTCTTTTCAGGTATTTCTTCCTCGACGGATTCCTGGACAGTTTCTTCTGTCAGCCCCTCATCGCTTTCCTGCTCCTGCTTTTCTTCCTCCAGAACCTCTGGTTCTCCGAAAACTGCCGCAGCAATCGGAAGCACTTCTCCTGTTTCCACAGCGATGACTCCGTTTTCATCTGCATTTGCTATACTGCCAAGACTGTTGTCCTGATCATAAATCTGGAAAGCATTGATCTCAGCTGCCGCATCCAGACCTGTATTTTCTACTGTCACCGTCACAGGCTTCTGGGGCTGGATCTCTTCCCCGTCAGCCCACAGGCTGATGTCGAAAGCCGCATACCCTTTCAGTTCCAATCCCTGGTCAGCCGCCTGAGCCTTTAACTGCTCTTCCACAGCCGCTGCCTGCTCTTCTGGCAGAGCCGCCGCATCCATAGTCACCTGATCCGCTGCCAGCCCAAATGCACCTTCCGGCGCTGCTACTGTAATATTGGTCCCGTTTACTTCCTGGCTGAAGGTTGTCTCTTGTGATTGTTCCTCCACATAACAGCCAAAAATCGAAGACTTTCTGACCTCCATAGAAATCTGTTCTGCTGTACCATATTCGTTCAAAACGATTTCCGACAGGTCATGATCATCTACCAGACTGGTATCTTCTCCGTTTTCCTCCATGTACCGGATCATATCGTTTCTCTGAATGATCTCTGTGACACTGTCCTGAGATTCAGGTATTTCCGGATCTGCCACATTGTACTGGCACACCACTGCATCCTGTACATCCTGTATGCCGATGCCGGTTCCTTCGTAGGTCAGCTTGATCTCCTTCTTAGGGTCTGTCAGCTCACCATTGACTTTAAACACTACGTCATAAAGCACGTAGTCTCCAAGATATGTATCTTCCGGCAGATTTTCTTTTATAAGCCCCTGCATATAGGCATCTTCCTCAGCTGTCAGGGTATCTGCTTCCATGGAAATGGCAGAAACATCTGCTTCAAAGCTTCCCTCCTGGATGTCTGCGATCACTGCCGATACTACATTTCCCGCTTCATCGTAAAATTCATGGCGAAGCTGGATTGCCTCATTATAGACAGGCTCTTCTTCCGGCTCTGCCTCTGTCTGTTCTGCAGCGTTTTCTGTCTCCTGCGTCTCCTGTATTTCGGATGTTTGCGTCTCTTGTTGGGAGTCCTCCATTTCCTGGGCAGAAACCTTCTGCGCATCCGTCTGCGTCTGACCTTCTTTGTCTGTCTCTGCTTCCTCTGCCAAAACGGTTACATTGTTTCCAAGCAGCATAACCATGCAAAGCAGCCAGGACATTCCTTGTTTCATCTTTTTACTTTTCATGGCTTCCTCCTTCTTCTGATACTTTGCTTCCTCTATCCGCCTCTACTGCCTCCTCCAACAGGCACATCAGTTCCAGTGCGCTGCGGAAATACTGTCTTTGCTGCTTTTCCGCCCACAGAACACTTCCCTGCCATGTGGAATTCTGGCATTCATGTATTCTTACGATGAACGTTTCCTCCTTTTTCTTTGCCACCCGCTGCTGCCTCCTTCCTCATCAGATTCCCGGTCTGTGAAGCATTCCTTTGCCGCCTGCTGAAACGTATGTGCTTTACACAGCCAACTACTGAATTACAACATAATATTCATTATGTGGCAGAGCCGCTGTACCCCTTAAAATAAAGCATTAACATTTTTGCAGATTTTTCCGCAGATTTTTGATTTTGTAACACGCAAGGGTATTTTTGCGCCTAAAACAGGTCAAAATCCCAAGGCGTTTGTTGAAAAAATTTTTTATGTACTATAAAATTGACCTTAACAAAATGAAATTATATTAATTTTTTGAAATACTCGTTTAAAACTACCACATAATGAATATTATGTGGTTTTTCTTTTCCCCGGCGCCGGATGCTAGATCCGCAGTGCCGTCATTTTTTCCAGCTGTTTCTGGTACACCTCCCCTGTATTGGATGTATAGATTCTGGTCACGTTCAGGCTGCTGTGCCCCAGCAGATCTGCCAGCCCCGCAAGATCCTTGGTGCAGGTGTAATAAACTCTTGCAAACAAATGGCGGAAATTATGGGGAAAGATCTTGCTGGCGCAGACTCCGGCTTTCTCCTTCAGCCGTTTCATCTCCTTCCACAGATTGCTCCGGTCCTTGGGCTTCCCGGTCCTGGTCACAAAGATCTGCCCTTCCCGCACCCCGGCTGTCTTACAGTAATGCAGCAATTTCTTTCGGATATCATCGGTGAGAAAGATTCTCCTGTATTTCCCTTTGTTGCAGATCTCGATCCTTCCCTTCTTTACCTTTTCCACAGTAAAATACCGCAGCTCGCTGATGCGGATCCCGGTAGCAGCAATGGTTTCCATACACAGGGCAATCTGCTCTTTTCCTTCCTGCCTGGCTGTCTTTACCAGTTTCCTGTATTCTTCCTTGCTTAACTCCTTTTCTTCTTTCAGGAACAGGCTCCTCTGGACTTTCAGCGGCTTTACCGTTAGTTCCCTGCACTCTAAGAAGATCAGGAACTGATTCACGGATGCCAGCATAGAATTCACGCTGCTGACAGCATAATGAGTGACCAGCCATTCTTTATATGCCAGCACCCGGCTTTTATCAACTCTGCGCTCATTTCCCAGATACCGGAGAAATGTGGCTGCATCGCTTTTGTACTTTTGTATCGTTGCCCTGGCATTCTCTCTTTCATATAAATAGTCCTCAAATGCCTTCAGTTGTGTTTCCTGTATCACTACAGTCCTGATTCTCTCTGTGTTCATCTGCTTCCTCCTTGTTTTCTGACAGTCAGGGATTTTCTGCATAGCCTGCTTTTCCCTGCTGAAACTTGCTTTGTCTGCGGCATAAAGCAGAGGCTCTGCCCTTTACTTAGTCAACCGCTTATCGTCTATTATTATGGAAAAAATATCTCCTGTTAATACCTGTTTTCCTGCACAAGCAGAATTCTTTTTTCATCTCTTTTCAAAAAAATAAGTGCAGGTGTCTGAGAATTTTCTTCTCTGACATCTGCACTCTTCTAACGAAGAAAACCGCAGGACATAAATCCTGCGGTCTTTATCTTATCTTAAACTATAGTAAAATCTGAATCTCCGGTGCATAAACAGCGCTTTTTATCCTTAAGCCTTTTCTCCCTGCCTTTCCTGTTCCAGTTCCTTATAAATTTTCTGGATCACTTCCAGATCCTCCTCCAAATCCTCTGCTGCCTGCTCCGGGGTTTTCCCTTTTCTCCATTTCTTTTCGGTCATTATTTTTAATTTTTCTTCCATTCCTTCCTGGCGCCCAGCCTGTCTCTCCAGCACTTTCTCTTCCCATGCCTGCATATACTTTACACCTACCTCTTCGCTGGATTTGATCGCTTCCACGCGCTTCTGGATCTCGCGGACCTTTCCGTTCTCTGCCACGGCAGCTGTGTTGGTGTTCTCCATATAATTCAAAAGCTCCACCAACTCCGGGCTGACTTCGTCTTTATTGGTCCCTCTGGTATTTAAGAAAATCCTTTCCGCTCCGTCCTGCAGGTCCAGCCCCGGTTCCTCCTGGCATGACATCCGAAAGGTATACCGGTATTTCCCAAGCCCAAACACATCATAAGGTGTGATCACGATAATATAGACATTGTTCAGCCTGGTGTAATCCACTTCTCCTGCTTCCAGCAGCTTGCTGTCGATCATACCCTGATACAGCCTGCTCCTCTTGGGCAGCGGCTCCCGCTCGCCCTGATGGGGCTCTGTGTCATAGACATTCTCTTCCTCGTCCACTGCCCATACATCCAGTTTCACATACTTATGCAGCGGGGAACTTCTCTGCTCCTTCTCCGTCTGGGGCAGTTCCTTTAAGACAATCTCCCTGCCCAGAATGATCTCCAGCAGGTTTCTCATATTCACCGGATCATCCATGGCTTCCGCGAACAGGAAACGGTTTAACAGCGTCAAATCCTTCAAACTTTTTATTTTTTGCAATCCTCTTGTTTCTCCTTTCATTATAGGAGACTTTCTTTTCCCTGTAAAGGCAGAAAATCCCCCTGCAATCCAGCATTCCAAATGCTTCGCCAGAAAGCTCGCATACAGAATGCATTCCCTTTGTTTCTGATTCCTTCTCTTATTTCTGAACCCTTATCATAAATTGGAAAATCTCACAGCAGAACCGCTGTATCAGAATTGATATGACATGTCACGTCTCTGGTAAAAGGAAACCTGTTCCTTCTTTCTCTTTGGTAGTTCTATCCTACCACAAAAGGAAGTCCTTGTGTGTAAAGATTTTATAAAATAAAAAGAAAACAGGAAGATAAAAACAGACCATTATGAAACGGAAACTACCGCTGAAGCCGTGCTGAAACCTTTCTTCTCTAAAAGCCATAAGAAAAAGCGCCTGTCCCACAGCGCTTTCTCTCCTGACATCTTCTAAACTCCCGTCTGCAAAACCGGATGGATTGCTTCTATAAATAATATTTAATACTGCCGCAGCCAGTCTTCCCCTGGTTCGTAAAATAATTCGCTAATCTCTTCCGAAAGGAACATTTCCAGATTTTTCTCAAAATCTTTCGCCAGTCTGTACTCAGAAATCTTCTCCATAGGAACCCAGAATACTTTCCCTTCCTCTGAAGAATGAAGCTCCCCGGAAAAATCACAGGTCTTATAGAAAAA
>DWVZ01000023.1 GCA_019119975.1 Candidatus Blautia merdavium
AGCGATCCGCAAAGGAAAAGAAGATGCTATGAAGAAATTAGTCAGTGTGGCAAGAGATGAAAACGGAAGTATTACACACGACTTCGTAGGAAAATTCGGAAGCGCAGAAGTGCTGCTGAAGAAAGCTCCGGAAGGTACTGGTGTTATTGCCGGAGGTCCGGCCCGTGCGGTAATCGAACTTGCAGGTATTAAAAATATCCGTACAAAATGTATGGGTTCCCGCAATAAGCAGAACGTAGTTCTGGCTACAATCGCAGGTTTAAGCCAGTTAAAGACTCCGGAAGAGGTTGCAAAACTTCGCGGAAAATCTGTAGAAGAGATTTTTGCATAAGGAGGATTGAAAAATGGCAGATAAATTAAAAATCACTCTGGTGAAATCTACAATCGGTGCTGTTCCGAAACACAAAAAAACAGTAGAAGCATTAGGTTTAAGAAAACTCAACAAAACAGTGGAAATGCCTGACAACGCTTCCGTACGCGGTATGATCCAGCAGGTGAGACACTTAGTGAAAGTTGAAGAAATCTAATTAATACGAAGAAGGAGGTGCCATCATGGATTTATCAAACTTAAGACCGGCAGAAGGCTCCAGACAGAGCGATAATTTCAGAAGAGGCCGTGGACACGGTTCAGGAAACGGTAAGACAGCAGGTAAAGGCCATAAAGGTCAGAAAGCACGTTCCGGTGCTAAGAGACCAGGTTTTGAAGGCGGTCAGATGCCGTTATACAGAAGAATTCCTAAGAGAGGTTTCACATGCAGAAACTCTAAGGAAATCATTGCAGTAAACGTTGATATCTTAAACAGATTTGAAGACGGTGCTGATGTTACACCAGCAGCTTTATTAGCTTCCGGCGCGATCTCCAAATTAGGAGACGGTGTCAAGATCCTTGGCAACGGCGAGCTGACAAAGAAACTGAATGTGAAAGTAAACGCTGTAAGCGAGAGCGCAAAAGCAAAGATTGAAGCCGCAGGTGGAACAGTAGAGGTGATCTAATGCTGAAGACTCTTAAAGATGCCTTTAAAATAAAGGATGTAAGACGTCGTATATTTTATGTACTCCTGATGCTGGTGGTGATCCGCATCGGATCGCAGCTTCCAATACCAGGAGTCAACAGCGATTATTTCAAAGAATGGTTTGCGAGCCAGTCCAGTGATGCATTCAACTTTTTTGATGCATTCACTGGCGGTTCCTTTACCGAAATGTCAATTTTCGCTTTAAATATCACCCCCTACATTACTTCTTCCATTATCATTCAGCTGCTGACCATTGCGATTCCCAAGCTGGAGGAAATGCAGAGGGATGGTGAGGAAGGCAGAAAGAAAATGACAGCTATCACCCGTTATGTGACCATCGGACTTTCCTTATTCCAGAGTACGGCGATGACCATCGGATTTGGAAACAGAGGTCTCATTCCGGATATGAATCTTTTAACGGGTTTGGTAGTGGTTGTTTGTCTGACTGCAGGTTCAGCAATGTTGATGTGGATTGGTGAGCAGATTACTGACAAGGGTGTGGGCAACGGCATTTCCATCGTGCTGATGATCAATATCGTATCCAGGATCCCCAGCGATCTGGTAACGCTTTTTGATCAGTTCGTGAAAGGAAAGACTTATGCCAAAGGCGGACTTGCACTGCTGATCATCGCAGCGATCATTCTGGCGGTGGTAGTGCTGGTACTGATCTTAAACGGCGGTATCCGCCGTATCCCGGTACAGTATTCCAAGAAGATGGTGGGAAGGAAGATCATGGGCGGACAGTCCAGTTCCATTCCTTTAAAGGTCAATACCGCAGGTGTGATCCCCATTATCTTTGCTTCTTCTCTGATGTCTTTCCCGGTGATCATCGCCAGCTTTATCGGAAAGACAAACGGAACAGGAATCGGAAGCGAGATCCTCAAAGGTCTCAGCTCCAGCAACTGGTTTAAACCCAGTGAGCCGATCTATTCCATCGGTTTGATCGTCTACATTGTTCTGGTAATCTTTTTCGCCTATTTCTATACTTCCATTACCTTCAATCCTATGGAAGTAGCAGATAATATCAAGAAGCAGGGCGGATTTGTTCCAGGCATCCGGCCGGGAAAACCGACACAGGAATATCTGGAAAAGATTTTAAGTTACCTGATTTTCATCGGTGCGGCAGGTCTGACCATCGTCGCCGTGATCCCGTTCTTCTTCAACGGTGTATTCGGCGCCAATGTTTCCTTTGGAGGAACTTCTATCATCATCGTGGTAGGTGTTGTCCTGGAGACCTTAAAACAGATCGAGTCACGGATGTTAGTCCGGAACTACAAAGGTTTTTTAAGTGAATAGTGATATTCAAATATAAGAGACCGTCGCAGGAGGGACAGAAATCGCGGCACCGCAGGTGTGTTTTCTGTTGCTGCGGCAGTCTCTAAAATGCTATCTGGCAAAAGCCGGCAAAAAGCCGGACTGCCGTGAAAAAGAAAGGGGAGACAGGTATGAAGATTATCATGTTAGGAGCACCTGGAGCAGGAAAAGGCACACAGGCAAAGAAAATTGCTGAGAAATACGCGATCCCGCATATTTCTACCGGTGATATCTTCCGGTCAAACATCAAAAACGGAACAGAATTGGGTAAAAAAGCAAAAACGTATATGGATCAGGGGCTTCTGGTTCCGGATGAGCTGACGGTAGATCTGGTGATCGACCGGGTACAGCAGGAAGACTGCAAAAACGGATATATCCTGGACGGATTTCCAAGGACGATCCCTCAGGCAGAAAGCCTGGACGCAGCACTTTCCAAAATGGGACAGAAGGTGGATTTTGCTATCAATGTGGAAGTTCCGGATGAAAACATCGTCAACCGTATGTCAGGACGCAGAGCCTGCACAGGCTGCGGCGCCACTTATCATGTAAAATACAATCCTCCCAAGACAGAGGATGTATGCGATGCATGCGGCGAAAAGCTGATCTTAAGAGACGACGATAAACCGGAGACTGTTCAGAAGCGTCTCGGTGTATACCATGACCAGACACAGCCGCTGATCGACTACTATGCAAAAGCGGGCGTGCTCAAAGAGGTTGACGGCACCGTCGACATGGAAGACGTATTCCAGGCTATCATCAATGTATTAGGAGCATAAAAAATGTCAGTAACAATTAAAACTGCCAGAGAAATTGAACTTATGAGAGAAGCAGGAAGGCTTCTGGAAAAAGTGCACGATGAGCTTGCGGATTTTATCCGTCCGGGCATTACGACTTTGGATATCGACCGGCATGGAGAAAAGCTTATCCGCAGCCTTGGCTGCACACCGAATTTCCTGAATTACAACGGATATCCGGCGTCCATCTGCGTATCGGTAAACGATGAGGTGGTCCACGGCATCCCCAAAAGCACCAGAGTACTGCAGGAGGGGGATATTGTGAGCCTGGACGCGGGGCTGATCTATAAAGGATATCATTCTGACGCAGCCAGAACCCACGCAGTAGGACAGATCTCAGAAGAAGCCAGAAAGCTGATCGATGTGACCCGCCAGAGCTTTTTTGAAGGCATCAAATATGCGAAGGCGGGCAACCACCTGTACGATATCTCAGCAGCCATCGGCGGCTACGCAGAAAGCTTCGGATACGGAGTTGTGCGGGATCTGGTAGGGCACGGCATTGGCACGCATCTCCATGAAGATCCCCAGATCCCCAATTTTCCCCAGAGGAGAAGAGGGATCCGGCTGGCGCCCGGCATGACCCTTGCCATAGAGCCCATGATCAATCAGGGACGGGCAGATGTGGTATGGCTGGATGATGACTGGACAGTAGTGACCCAGGATCAGAGTCTGTCGGCTCACTATGAGAACACCATTCTCATTACAGACGGGGAACCGGAGATCCTCACCCTGAGCAGGTAAGGGCTTCCATACAGGAAACGGAGGATTTATGAGAACATTCACCAGGGGAATGCTCGCCCGGTCAAAGGCGGGGCATGATACAGGAAAATTGTATGTACTCACAGAGGCGGACAGCGATTTTGTCTGGCTCTGTGACGGAAAGATCCGTACGCTGGACCGCCCGAAGAAGAAACGGCGCAGGCATATCCAGATCATTTATCAGATACCGGGAAACCTGAGAGAGCTGATAGAAGAAGGCGGGGAAATCCGTGACGAACACATCAGAAAAGCCATTAAAGAGTATGAAAGGCAGCGAGACTGCAGCAATCAACAGGAGGTTTAATTTATGTCTAAGGCAGACGTTATTGAAGTAGAAGGAACAGTACTGGAAAAGTTACCCAACGCCATGTTCAAAGTGGAGCTGGAAAACAAGCATGTGATCCTGGCGCATATCAGCGGCAAGCTGAGAATGAATTTTATCAGGATCCTGCCGGGAGATAAGGTTACTATCGAAATGTCTCCCTATGATCTGAGCAAAGGAAGGATCATCTGGAGAGATAAATAATCCCAAAGGTACTTTCCACTAGCCTGAAATAAGCGGAATTAGGACAGCAGACGGTTCGTACAGCGCGCCGCCTGCTGTTTTTTTCTTAAAAATTGAAAAA
>DWVZ01000175.1 GCA_019119975.1 Candidatus Blautia merdavium
ATCAATGAAATAGTCTACAAATGCCCGCAGGAAATTTCCCTCTCCGAACTGCAGAACACGTTCCGGAGCATCTTTTAACAGGTATCCGTCGTATCCCTGTTCTTCCAGGGTCTGATAAGATAATTTTTTCATAATCTGATTCTACCTTTCCTTCTTATACTTTAGAGTGTGACACCCTGTTTGAAAATTGCCATATCATGGAAGCCTGCCTTCTCGGATTTTACTTCTTCGCCGGAAGCGACGGAGATCACGTAATCAAAAAGCTGGCTGCTCAATGTTTTTAAGTCTGTTCCTTCCACCAGGGTTCCGCAGTTGAAATCGATCCAGTTGTTCTTCTTATTATAAAGAGCGGAATTACTGGAAATCTTCACGGTGGGAACCGGGGAGGCAAAGGGAGTTCCCCTTCCTGTAGTGAACAGGACAATGTGGGCGCCGGAGGCAGCCAGGGCAGTGGAAGCCACCAGGTCGTTTCCAGGAGCGCTTAAAAGATTCAGACCGTTCTCCTTTACAGGCTCGCCATAGGACAGGACGCCCCGGACCGGAGCGCTGCCGGATTTCTGGGTGCAGCCCATGGATTTATCTTCCAAAGTGGAGATGCCGCCTTTTTTGTTTCCCGGTGAGGGGTTTTCGTAAATAGTCTGATTGTGGCTGGTGAAATAATTTTTGAAATCATTGATCAGCGCCACGGTTTTTTCAAACAGTTCCTGGTTTTCACAGCGGTTCATCAGCAGAGTTTCTGCGCCGAACATTTCGGGAACCTCTGTGAGGATGGTAGTGCCCCCTTTGGAGATCAGCAGGTCGGAGAATGCGCCTACTGTGGGGTTGGCAGTAATGCCGGACAGACCGTCAGAGCCGCCGCATTTCATGCCGATGATCAGCTCGCTGCAGCTGATGGGTTCCCGTTTCTGCTGACTGGCATAGTCGATCAGTTCTTCGATGAGTTTCAGCGCATCGCTGATCTCATCGTCGGACTCCTGGCATACCAGGAATTTCACACGGTTTTCATCATAGGGTCCCATATGCTTCTTGATCTCTTCAATGCTGCTGTTTTCACAGCCAAGTCCCAGTACCAGGACACCGCCTGCATTGGGATGCTGGATCAGGTCAGCCAGGATCTGGCGGGTGTTTTCCTGATCGTCGCCCATCTGAGAACAGCCGTAGGGATGGGGGAAGGCGGCGATGGCTTCGATGCTTCCCTTTTTCAGCGCCTGCGCCTGTTTTTCAATGGAAGTGGCAACGTTGTTGACACAGCCGACGGTGGGGATGATCCAGATCTCATTGCGTACGCCTGCTTTGCCGTCTGCTCTTCTGTATCCCTGGAAATAGCGCTCCTCCGTAGGGGGAAGGGCAGTTTCCTGTTTGTCATAAGTATAAGTAAGAAGGTCTCCCAGAGCGGTCTTCATATTGTGTACATGGATCCATGCGCCTGTCTTTACCGGCTCCTTTGTAATACCGATGGGATAACCGTATTTGATAACCGGTTCTTTTTCTGTCAGATCTTCAAGTGCAAATTTGTGTCCCTGAGGAATATCCTCTAATAAGGTGATCTCCTTATGGTCAATGGAAACCACAGTACCTGCGGCAAGAGGGGTGAGTGCCACGGCGACCTTGTCGGCAGGATGGATTTTAATGTAGTTCTGCATTTGATTTCCTCCTAATAACAGCGGAAGTGATAAAATGTAAGGGCTTACACTAAATGTACCCCCATTTGCCCGTTCCGTCAACCGGAAAATGAATAAATTTCAAAAAATATTAAAAATGCATAAAATCGTTTTGTGAATATTGTGAAATATTATGAGAAAAAAGGTT
Organism: Candidatus Blautia merdavium; assembly: GCA_019119975.1. Classification (GTDB taxonomy): domain Bacteria; phylum Bacillota; class Clostridia; order Lachnospirales; family Lachnospiraceae; genus Blautia; species Blautia merdavium. The sequence goes on from DWVZ01000175.1 coordinate 1,810, forward strand.
TTGCAATTTAGGCAGTATTTCGTTATAATAAATGCAGAGTGTAAGGGCTTACATTCATATGCAGCAGAGAAAGGAAGTGAGAGAATTGAATATTTATGATATTGCAAAGCTTGCCGGCGTGTCCATCGCTACAGTATCCAGAGTTGTGAATGACAGTCCTAAGGTAAGTGAAAAGACAAAGGCGCGGGTACGGGCGGTTATGAAAGAACAGAATTATACGCCGAATGTTTTTGCGAGAGGACTGGGACTGAATTCCATGCAGACGGTAGGCATTATTTGCCCGGATGTGGCAGATGCTTATATGGCAAGTGCCGTGGCATATCTGGAGAAAAGACTGCGCTGTTACGGATATGACTGTATTTTGTACTGCAGCGGCTATGAGGAGAAAGCGAAGAAGAAGGCTGTGAAGCTGATCCTGAATAAAAGGGTGGATGCGCTGATCCTGGTCGGTTCCCAGTACATGGGAGACGGCGGAGAGTCAGACACCCGTTATATAAGGGAGGCTTCTAAAGAGGTGCCGGTGTTTCTCATCAACGGCTATGTGCGCTGCGACGGGATCTACTGTGTCCTGGCTGACAGCTATCAGGGTATTTACGACGTTGTATGCAGGCTGGCAGAGCAGGGAAGGAAACGGATCTTATTCTTATATGATTCCAATTCCTACAGCGCCCTGGAGAAAATGCACGGCTATGAAGATGCATTAAGAGACAACGGACTGCAGGTGGACGAATCCCTGAAAATCTATGTGAAGAATAAGATCCAGCAAGTGAGAGATTATCTCATGGCACAGGAAGACCTTGTATTTGATGCAGCTGTGGCAACGGAGGACGGTCTTGCTGTAGGAGCGCTGAAGTATGTCAGACAGAAGGGCTGCGCCGTTCCGGAAGAGGTCAATATCATAGGATATAACAATTCAGAGCTTGCTGTCTGCTGCGAGCCGGAGCTGTCTTCGGTAGACAGCCGGGGAGAGGTGCTTTGCAAAACAGCTGTGGATACTATGATGACCCTTCTAAATGGCGAGCATGTCAAGCATAAGATCGTAGTACCCTGCAGGCTGGTAAAACGCCGCTCAACAAATCTATAATGATGGAAGGAAAAGGAAGATGAAAGGTTTAAAAAGAATTTTAGCAGCAGCCCTTTGCGTTGCCGTAGTGGCAGGAATGACAGGCTGTTCTTCTTCCGTAACAGGAGGAAAGAGGATCATCCGTATTTCCCATGCACAGTCTGAGACCCATCCGGAGCACATCGGACTGTTAAAGTTTAAGGAATACGTAGAAGAAAACCTGGGTGACAAATACGAAGTCCAGATTTTCCCAAATGAGATTCTGGGCGCCGCTCAGAGAGCCATCGAGCTGACACAGACCGGTGCCATCGACTTTGTAGTGGCAGGTACTGCCAATCTGGAGACCTTTGCAGATGTGTATGAGATCTTCAGTATGCCGTACTTATTCACATCAGAGGAAGCTTACCATGAAGTAATGAATGATACAGAATATATGAATAATATTTATGAGTCTACCGACGAAGCAGGCTTCCGTGTCCTGACCTGGTACAATGCAGGTACACGTAACTTCTATGCCAAGACTCCGATCAATACACCGGATGATTTAAAAGGAATGAAGATCCGTGTACAGCAGAGTCCGGCAAGTGTTCAGATGATGGAAGCCTTCGGCGCGGCTGCTTCTCCGATGAGCTTTGGTGAAGTTTATACCGCGATCCAGCAGGGCGTTATCGACGGCGCTGAGAACAACGAGCTGGCGCTGACCAACAACAAACACGGCGAAGTTGCCAAATACTTCTCCTACAACAAGCATCAGATGGTTCCGGATATGCTCATCGGAAACCTGAAGTTCTTAAACGGATTAAGTGATGAAGAAAGAGAAGTATTTGAAGAAGCAGCAAGGCTCTCTACCGAAGTAGAACTGGAAGAATGGGACGGACAGGTAGAGGAAGCTAAGAAGATCGCAGAAGAAGATATGGGTGTAGAATTCATTGACGTGGATGTACAGGCATTTAAGGACAAGGTTGCCGGCGTACAGGACGATATGCTGGCAGACAACTCTCACATTCAGGAGATCTATGACCACATCCAGGAGATCAATGCCAAATATGCAGATGAGGAGGCGGAATAAGAATGAAAGCATTAGAAAAAATCAGAAAAGTGATTGATATTGTATTAAGTTCTGCCTGCGCGCTGGTTTTCGCACTGATGGTAGTCGTAGGAACTTATCAGATCGTGGTACGTTACTTCTTTAACAGCCCCAGTACCGTTTCCGAAGAGCTTCTGACTTACAGCTTTACCTGGATGGCGCTGCTGTCCTCCGCTCTGGTATTCGGCAAGAGAGACCATATGCGTATGGGATTTATCGCAGATAAGCTGACAGGAACCCCAAAAAAGATCCTGGAGATCGTCATTGAACTTATGATCATGGGATTTTCTGCTAGTGTTATGGTATGGGGCGGCTACACCATCATGCAGCTCTCTATGACACAGGTAACAGCTTCCCTGGGCATACCGATGGGTGTTGTTTATATCGTAGTACCCCTTTCCGGTGTTCTGATTGTGATCTATTCAGTTCTGAACATCATTGACCTGGTCATGGGCGTTGACCGCAGACCGACAGAAGAATAGGAAAGGAGAAAAAGTATGAGTACAGCATTACTTTCAGGTTTAATCATTCTGGTACTTCTGGTGATCATGCTGATCGCCGGCGTACCTATTGCAGTAGCACTGGGAATTTCTTCCATCTGTGCGATCCTGCCTGTTATGGATACAAGTGTTGCGGTTTTGACAGGAGCACAGAGAATCTTCTCCGGTATCTCCGTATTCAGTCTGCTGGCGATCCCCTTCTTTATCCTTGCCGGCAACATCATGAATAAAGGCGGTATCGCTGTCCGCCTGATCAACCTGGCGAAACTTCTCACAGGACGTGTACCGGGCGCTCTGGCACACACCAATGTTGTAGCAAACATGCTGTTCGGCGCGATCTCCGGTTCCGGTACAGCGGCAGCATCTGCTATGGGTTCCATTATCGGACCCATTGAAAAAGACGAGGGATATGATCCGAACTTCTCAGCGGCAGCCAATATCGCAACGGCTCCTACCGGACTTCTGATCCCTCCAAGCAACGTTATGATCACTTTCTCCTTAGTATCCGGCGGTACTTCCGTAGCGGCTCTGTTCATGGCTGGCTATATTCCGGGTATTCTCTGGGGTCTGGCTTGTATGGTAGTAATCTTTTTCATGGCGAAGAAAAGAGGCTACAGAAGCACCAGCAAGTTTTCAGGCAAGGAAAAGGTGAAAGTACTCTTAGAGGCGATCCCCTGCCTGCTGCTGATCATCATCGTTATCGGCGGTATCATCGCAGGTATCTTTACAGCAACAGAAGGATCTGTCGTAGCGGTAGTATACAGCCTGCTGCTGTCCTTATTCGGATATAAATCCATTAAGGTAAAAGAGATCCCGCAGATTTTAATGGACAGCGCGGAAATGACGGGTATCATCATCTTCCTGATCGGTGTATCCAGCATCATGTCCTGGGTTATGGCATTTACCAATATCCCGACACTGGTTTCCAGCGGTCTGTTATCCATCAGCGATAATAAATATGTGATCCTGTTTATCATCAACATTATCCTGCTGATCGTAGGTACCTTTATGGATATGACGCCTGCCTGCCTGATCTTCACACCAATTTTCCTTCCGGTGTGTACAGCTCTGGGCATGAATACCATCCATTTCGGTATCATGATGATCTTCAACCTGTGTATCGGAACCATCACACCTCCGGTAGGAACCACCCTGTTCGTTGGTGTTAAGGTAGGAAAGGTTAAGATAGAAACGGTATTCAGACAGCTGCTGTGGTATTTCCTGGCGATTTTTATTGTATTGATGATCGTGACCTATGTGCCGATCCTCAGTCTGTGGCTGCCTGGACTTATGGGATACGTATAAATCCCTTCTATGAGAGGTTATGCGCTCCGGAAAGACTGCTTTTCCGGGGCGCGTCGGATACAACGGGAAAGGAAAGCCCAAGGCGCTTTCGTCCCTCATTATTTATGATAGGAGGCTGTTATTATGAAAGCATTTATGGACAAAGATTTTTTGCTCAGCACAGAAACTGCCCAGGAACTGTATCACGAGTTTGCTGCGCAGGTACCGGTATTGGATTACCACTGCCACATCAATCCTCAGGAGATCGCAGAGGACAGAAAATTTGAAAATATCACCCAGGTTTGGCTGGGCGGCGACCATTACAAATGGCGCCAGATGCGTTCTAACGGTGTAGACGAATACTACATCACAGGCGACGCTCCGGACAGAGAGAAATTCCAGAAATGGGCAGAAACTCTGGAAAAAGCCATTGGAAATCCGCTGTTCCACTGGAGCCATCTGGAATTACAGCGTTTCTTCGGCTACAACGGTGTGTTAAACAGCGAGACAGCAGAGGAAGTATGGAATCTGTGCAACGCCAAGCTGCAGGAGGATTCCATGAGCGTTAGAAATCTGATCAAGCAGTCCAACGTAACCCTGATCTGCACCACGGATGATCCCATCGATGATCTGAAATGGCATAAAATCATTAAGGAAGACGACAGCTTTGACGTTCAGGTACTGCCTGCATGGAGACCGGATAAGGCAATGAACCTGGAAAAACCGGAATACCTGGATTATATCGGAAAGCTTGCCGCCGTATCCGGCGTGGAGATCAAAACCTTCGCAGACTTAAAGGCTGCTATCAAAAACCGTATGGAATTCTTTGATTCCATGGGCTGCTCGGTATCCGACCACGGTCTTGACTATGTGATGTATGTGCCGGCTTCTGAGGAAGAGATTGAAGGCATCTTCGCAGACCGTCTTGCAGGAAAAGCAGTTTCCAAAGAAGCTGCCGCAAAATTCAAGACTGCATTCATGCTCTTTATCGCACCGGAATACGCCCGCCTTGGCTGGGTTATGCAGCTTCACTATGGATGCAAGAGAGACAACAACAAGCCCATGTATGCAAAGCTGGGACCGGATACTGGATACGACTGCATCAGCAATTATACACCGGCTGACCAGCTGGCTGATTTCTTAAATGCCATCAGTGAGTCCGGCAATCTGCCAAAGACCATTATTTACAGCTTAAATCCGGCAGACGACGAGATCATCGGCACCATCATCGGCTGCTTCCAGAACAGCGATGCCATCGGCAAGATCCAGCAGGGTTCCGCATGGTGGTTCAATGACAATAAGACCGGCATGATGAAGCAGATGACATCACTGGCAAACCTGGGTCTTCTGGGCAACTTCATCGGCATGCTGACAGACTCCAGAAGCTTCCTGTCTTATCCAAGACATGAATACTTCAGAAGAATCATGTGCGAGCTGATCGGCGGCTGGGTAGAAAACGGAGAATATCCTAAGGATATGAAGAATCTGGAAAAGATCGTAAAGGGAATTTCTTACAATAACGCAGTACGTTATTTCGGGTTTGATCTGGAAACAAAATAAAAAATTATGAATGAAAAAAGGAGGACAAAGCCCTAGGGCTTTGTCTTTCTTTTTTGTATGAAAACATCTTTTTATACAGTGCATAGATGAATATTATGATTTGGTAGATAAATCATTTACAATTACTGCAATGGCATTGAGTTGTTCAGAATTTAACTTTTTTAATTGTTCGATTAAATTATGCAGCTTTTCGGGGTTCGGATTTGACATGTCAAAAAATTCTTGTGGTGTTACATCTAAATATTCACAGATATAGAAAAAATTCATCATTGTAGGAAAAGCTTTTCCATTTTCAATTGTGT
>DWVZ01000176.1 GCA_019119975.1 Candidatus Blautia merdavium
CAGCCGTCCGTTATGGCCCATTTTTGGCAACAAACAATGCCGTCCTCTTTCAGTTCGGAAAGGAGGACACTGTGATTAGTAGTGACGCGCTGGCCCGTATGCGTCAGCAAAATATAAAGGAGATCAACAAGGACGACCTTGTGGACATCCGTTCTGTTGTCGTTGATACGTCCTTGCCACCTGAACAGCGCATGATGGACTATCTGGAAAAAATCAAAAATCCCTACTGCTTTCGCTGTGGGGATGCGGTTGTTTCTATTCACTTTGCCGACAAGGGAAACAGTCTTGACAGCCTTCTCAAAAATTACTTTTTGGGGCTGAAAAGAAGCTGATTTTCCCGTCTTTTTATGCTATAATCATATTGTGATTATAGAGGATTGGAGGTATCGTGAAACGAGGCAGAAAATCTTCTAACAACACATTCACAGAGAACGGCAAAAAAATTTGGAAGTGCGGAAAATACAAACGGCTTTCCAAAGAGGACGGGCACGACGTAAGTTACAGCATTGAGAACCAAGACGCCATACTGGACTACTATCTGTCCCAGCACCCGGAAATCCAAGTGGTAGGCGACTATCAGGACGATGGCCGGACGGGAACCGACAGCGACCGGGAGGATTTTCAAAGGCTTTTGTCCGACATCTACGCAAAAAAAATTAACTGCGTAATCGTCAAAGACCTTTCCCGATTGTCCAGAAATGACTATGAGTGCGGTCACTATTTGGAATATGTGTTCGTTTCTCTGGATGTTCGTTTTATCTCCGTAGAGCTTCCAGCACTGGACAGCTACCTGCGGCCCGAAGAAATCAGCAGCATTGCCACCAAGATGCAAAGCTACATGAACGACCAGCATTGCTACCAGACATCAATCAAAATCCGCAGCGTTTTGGATATGAAGCGCAGCCAAGGACAGTTTATCGGAGCTTTCGCCCCGTATGGGTATCTGAAAGACCCGAACGACTACCATAAGCTGATCGTCAATCCTGAAACCGCCCCTGTTGTGCAGGACATTTTCAGATGGTATGTATATGAGGGCATGAACAAAAACGCGATTGCAAAAAAATTGATTGATTTAGGTATTCCAAGCCCCACAGCCTATAAGCAACAGTTGGGATTGAACTATCACAATCCCCACGCGCAGACAGGCAAGGTCTATTGGAGCGACCGCACCATTGTGAATATGCTGAAAAACCCGACGTATTTAGGCCATATGGTACAAGGACGGCACCAAGTAAAAAGCTATAAGGTTCATACCATTGTCCCGATCCCGGAGGAAGATTGGTTCTGGGTGGAAAACACCCATGAGGCCATTATCGACCAAGAAACCTATGACCGGGCGCAGGAACTTTTGGAACGGAATGTGCGTACTTCCCCAAAAGCAAAAACGGTGTACCTGTTCTCCGGCTTTCTCCGCTGTGGAGATTGCAAGCGAGGCATGACGCGCCGGACTTCCAAGGGGTACACCTATTATAGTTGTAAAACGTACATTATGAAGAATAGAGGTTTATGCACCAGCCACACCATCCGGGATGAACTTGTGGAGCAGGTAGTCTTTGAAACCGTAAAAAAACAAATTGCCCTCTGTGAAACCCTTGCACAAATTATTGATGAAATCAACCAAGCCCCCGTAGTGCGTAATCAATCAACGAGGATCGAGAAGCAGCTTAAAACCAAGGAGCAGGAACTTCATAAGGTGACAAACCTTTGTGATAGCCTGTATATCGACTGGAAAAGCGGCGACTTGACGCGGGAGGAATACCACCGCATGAAAGCGAAGTTTGAAGAACAGACCGAAGAAATCCGACAAACGATTGCTAATCTTCAAGAGGAACAGACCTTTGTTTCAAACGGTATTACTTCCGACGACCCGTACCTGCAAACTTTTTTGAAGTACAAGAACATCGACCATTTAGAGCGCGGTATTGTTGTTGCCTTGATTAAACAGATTAACATTTACGAGGGAAAACAAATTGATGTAGAATTTAACTTTGCAGACCAGCACCAACGGATTTTGGACTTTATCGAAGCGAACCATCCGAAGTTGAGTGTTGTCAGGACGGAGGCCGTCTAACCAGCGGCTTTCCTCTCCTGATTTTTCAGGCGCAAAGTTGTGTATAAAAGAACGAGGCTGTTGCCTCGTCAAGCAAAACGATTGGAGCATTTTTCAGTAAGGCACGTGCAATGGAAATACGTTGGCGCTCACCGCCGGACAAAGCGCTTCCATTTTCTCCAATATTAGTCTGATATCCTTGTGGCAGCCGCTGAATAAACTCCTCACACTGAGCTGCTTTGGCTGCTGCTATAACTTCTTCATCAGTAGCACCACCACGCCCCAGGCGAATATTTTCCATAACCGTTTCATCAAAAAGCATAACATCCTGGAACACAATCGCATAATTTTTAAATAGAGTTTCCGGTTCCACCGTCTTGACATCCACACCGCCCAGAGTAATCGTGCCAGAATCAGCATCCCAAAAACGTGCTGCCAGTTTTGATGCTGTAGATTTTCCGCTTCCGGACGGTCCCACGAGTGCCGTAACCTCTCCCTGCTTTGCAACAAATGATACTCCCTTCAAGACCGGCTCATCATTATATGAGAATACCACATTCTTGAACTCAATATCATATCCCTTGTTGTTGCAGACGTTAGTGCCAGTCTGCTCCGGAGTAACATCTATCTGCTTCATCCGCTTAACACTGACAAGTGCGGAAAACACCTCAGCCATCAGCATAAAGCAACTGGTAAAAGGATCATAAATACGGCCTGCGAACAGTAAGAAGAGAATAAACATAGGGGTTGACAGCGAGCCTGATGTAACCAGTAAACCACCCACCAGCATAACCGCTACAAGACCGAATCGTAAAATGAACTGAGCTGTAGTTGTCGCTGCTCCAGGAGCAATTTCATTACGGAAAGAGCACTTAACTACGTTGTCCAGCTTCTTTTCTAAGCCCACTAAATACTCCGCTTCACGGGAGCAAGACTTCAATTCCTGAATGGTATCCAGATACTCCTGTACTCCGTCATATGCGGCTCTTTTAGCATCCATGTTTGCGCTCTCGGCATTTGACTGGGCCTTTTTTGCCGCAAAAACCACGAATGCTGCTATCGGAACCGGCAATACGATACAAAGCCCCATTCTCCAGTCCATAACTAAAAGACCAATCGCTGTAATAATAAACATAAATATCGTTCCAAAAAGCTGAGGAATAGCATTTGAAAATACCCTTTCCAATGCTGTACAATCTCCCATGATTGTTGTTGTCAAATCTGAAAGATCTCTCTGCCCGAAGAAAGATAACGGTAATTTTCTTAATTTCTCTGCCAACACAATCCGTCGGTTAGCGCTTTCTTCATAAGCAACCGTATAAGTCTTATTATACTGAAGCCATTGAGTCAGAAATACAATAATAAACATCAGCACTGTAGCCACTATGAACAACGTCGCATGCTCTTGCATACTGGTTTCCTGTCCCGAAATAACATTCAACAATTCCCAAATCACCATAACCAGCAGGCTGACCGGTGCAATCAGACACAGATTGCTAAGTGTGGTAGCCGCAATTCCTTTATTCAAATCTTTCGATCCCTGATCGCTCAGAGCAAACATTTGTTTTAGCATACTTTCACCTCATTTTCTTACTCTGACACACTTACCATGTCATGCAGGTATTCTCTTGTTGGGTTTCCAATGTGCCACTTGGTAGTCTTTGTGTAGTTGCTCCACATCTTGGCATATTCGCCTCCTTGCTGCACCAATATGTCATGGGTTCCACTTTCAACTAACGCTCCCTGCTTCATTACAAGTATCAAATCGGCATCCTGAATCGTCGAAAGGCGATGAGCAATCATTATAACTGTTTTGCCCTTGACCAGTCCCTCGAAGGCCTTCTGGATCTGTTGTTCATTCTCTGGATCAGCATAGGCAGTCGCCTCATCCATGACCACAATAGGAGCATTTTTTAATATAGCCCTCGCAATGGCGATTCGCTGAGTTTCCCCGCCGGAAAGATACACACCTTTACTTCCTACCACAGTGTCAATTCCATCTGGAAACTTCTCTAGAATATCGTCACACTGTGCAAGATGTGCTGCCTGTAAGACTTCCTCCCTTGTAGCAGAAGGTCTTCCAGCTCGAATATTTTCCAGAAGACTGTCCTTAAATAGTTTAGGATCTTGGAAAACGAAAGCCACCATTTTCATCAGATCCATATGTGGAATATCACGAATATCCACACCGCCAATCTTCACTGCGCCTTCCTGTACATCATAAAAGCGTGGGATAAGACTTGCCGTGGTACTTTTTCCTGAACCAGAGTGACCTACTAAAGCTGTTGTCATCCTCGATTTGGCAATAAAAGATAAATGAGATACTGCAGGATGGTCATTATTGTCATATGTAAATGTCACATTGTCAAAAGAAACATCATAATTCTTTGGACGCTTTGGGCTGGTACTCTCAGTTTGCGGTTGTGCGGTCAAAATCATATCAATACGGCGCATGGATTCTTCAGCCTGCATCTTATAACTGGTCATATACATTATTTTATTAAGCATTACCGCACATGCAGGGGAGAAAATCACATAAAAAAGAAAACTCTGCATAAAACCAATCAGATCATCGGACACAAAACCAATAATAAGTGCCGCAGGTACTAATACCAGAAAGCTGGAGTTAATGACTGAGTTAAACGCAACCATTCCTTTTTTACAGGACATTGTATAGGCAAGAGCAAATTTACGATAAGATTTGATTGCATTATTGAATTTTGTTATAGATTGTACAGTCTGTCCAAATACCTTAACAACTGAAATGCCCCGGATATATTCCACAGCTTCATGGTTCATCGTTTCCAGAGAATCCTGGTACGTCTGCATGAATTTCATACTGTCCTTTCCCATTAATGATCCCTGCAAAAAGAATCCAATTCCGAAAAGAAGAAGCAATGGCACGCCCACACGCCAGTCAAAAACCAGCATCAGAATCAGACTTACAATCATTGTTACCTGCGCTCCTACCAGATCCGGCAGCTGATGAGCAATAAAGGTTTCTGTCTGAAAGCTATTGTCATCAATAATTTTCCGGAGTTTTCCACTGGGGTT
>DWVZ01000177.1 GCA_019119975.1 Candidatus Blautia merdavium
ACAGCCCGGTTTGTTTTTGTCCTGGATGAATGGGATTTTATATTTCATCAAAGCTTTATAAAAGAGAAGGATAAAAGGGATTATCTGACCTTCCTGCGGAATCTTTTAAAAGACAGACCTTATGTGCGCCTGGCTTATATGACGGGCATTCTTCCTATCGCCAAATATTCAAGCGGATCGGAGCTGAATATGTTCAGCGAATTTACAATGGCGTCAGAGGAAAGATTTTCAGAATATTTCGGATTTACCGAAGAGGAAGTGGATCTTCTGTACCGCCGGTATCAGGAACGGGAGGAAAAAAAGAAACAGGTGACCCGCGCCGGATTAAAGGAATGGTATGACGGTTACCATACGAAAGCAGGAGAACGGCTGTATAATCCACGTTCTGTAGTCATGTCTTTAACAAATAATAACCTGGGGAATTATTGGACCAGTTCAGGACCTTACGATGAGTTATTTTATTATATAGAGCAGAATGTAGATGCTGTGCGGGATGACCTGGCACGGATGGTATCCGGTTATCCGGTGCAGGCAAAAATCCGGGAATATGCTGCCACTTCACAGGAACTGAAAACAAAGGAAGAAATTTTTTCAGCAATGGTTGTCTATGGATTTTTGAGCTATGAAAACGGGAAAGTATCCATTCCCAATAAGGAACTTGGAGATCAATTTGCAGAAATGCTTCAAAGGGAGCCTTCCCTGGGATATGTCTATCGTCTGGCAAAAGAATCAGAACGTATGCTGAAGGCAACCCTCGCCAGCGATACAGAAACGATGGAGGAAATCCTGGAATTCGTGCATGATACCGAAATTCCGATCCTTCGTTATAATCATGAGACAGAGCTGGCGGCAGTGGTAAATCTGATCTACCTGGCAGCTCGGGACACTTATCGGGTAGAAAGAGAGGATAAGGCAGGAAAGGGATATGTAGATTTTATCTTTTATCCGGAAACAGATAAAAGCGCAGATGCTATTATTCTGGAATTAAAGGTAGACCGTACTCCGGATGAAGCAATCCGGCAGATAAAAGAGAAGAACTATGCGCTCCGTTTCCGGGGAAGAATAGGGGAAAAACCCAAATATACAGGCAGGATCCTTGCTGTGGGGATCAGTTATGGAAAAGAAGAGAAAACGCATTCCTGCAAAGTAGAAGTGCTGTAAAGAACACAGGGATATAGTATTTTGGAAAAAACTGCTTTGTACAGGGAACAAACCGAGAGGAAAGAAGTGGAATCCTGCGCCTGAGTGTGATATAATTTGAACACTTAATGGGCACAAGCCGAAGGCGCGTACGGATTTAGTGAGAACATATACCTGGACAATTAGCGAATGCAAGCCAAGGGCACGGCATGAGGTTAGTGTCCATGGTAGAATGAGGGCACGGAAACCAGTGATTCAGGAGAAGGATTGAGAGGCGGAAAAAATGACCATTGCAGAAGTAAGTAAAAAATACGACATTTCCCAGGATACCCTGAGATATTATGAGCGGATCGGTCTGATCCCGGCTGTGCCCAGGACCAAAGGCGGGATCCGGGACTATGATGAGGTGTCCTGCGGCTGGATTGAGATGATGAAATGTATGCGCAGCGCAGGGGTGCAGATCGAAGCCCTCATCGAATACGTTGCGCTGTTTCAGCAGGGTGACGAGACCCTGGAAGCCCGCAAAGCGATTCTGATCGACCAGAGGGAACAGCTGAAGCTGCGCATGGAACAGATGCAGGCGTCCCTAGACCGGTTAAACGGCAAGATCGAGCATTACGAACAGATCATGGTAGACACAGAGAAAAAGCTGCGCAGAATGGAAGAAGAAAGAGAACAGGCAGACAGAGAGAAAGCAGGCTGAGATCTGCTTTGGGGCATAGCAGCCGGATAAGAATGGAGCGAGATAGGCGGTTCGTACAGGCGTGCCGTCTATTTTTCTACCTGTTAAGAGCAGCTTTTATAAAAAAAGGAGAAAAGGAGAAGAGCGCTTATGAAAGAACGTGCAGCCGGAAAAAGCTGGACAAAAGACGGCTTTGTATTGAGATTGGCAAGAAAAGAGGATGCACAGGAATGCTACGAACATAATTTTCATCCATTGGATGGGGAAATTGCCAGGTTCACCGGATGCAAACCGGAATTTGAACGAAAGGAAGTCATCGACTTTTTCCTGCAATGCGTGGAGGCAGAAGACCGTTATGATTTCCTGCTTCTCTCTCCGGAGGGACATGTGATAGGTGAAAGCGTGATCAATGAGATCCATGAGGAACTAAGAAGCGCAAATTTCCGGATCGCTATTTTTCATCGGGACGCGAGAGGAAAAGGGATCGGGTCCTGGGCAGTCCGGCAGACGGTCCGGTTTGCCTTTGAAGAACTGAGGCTGCACCGGCTGTCCTTGGAGGTATTCTCTTTTAATCCGCGAGCCATCCGGGCTTATGAAAAAGCAGGATTTCGCCGGGAAGGCGTGCTGCGGGATGGGGTAAAAGACGGAGATAAATATGCAGATGTAATCTTAATGGCAATTTTGGAAGAGGAATGGAGGGAAAGCGAAGTATGACAAGGAACACAGCAGCAGAAATCTGCGGCAGGATTTCCATGCCTGAGCCGGTACGAAAAGAACTGGAGGCGCTGGAAAAGCAGATGTTCCGGCAGACAGAGAAAGAACTGGAATTGCTGATCGAAAAGCTGACAGTTCCCAAGCAGTGGGAGCAGGCGCGCAGGGAATTAAAGGAACGGCTTTGCCCGGATGAACGAGGGATGAAAATGCTGCTCTGTATGCTGAAAGCAGCCGAAAAGTCCCTGGAGAAATACCAAAAGGCGGGAATCGAGGAGAAGATCTTTACAGATACCATGAAATGCTTTACCAGATTTGTGACAGAGCACATGGACAGCTTTGGGACCTACGGCTTTGACCGGGATTTCTGGACCGGACGGCAGCTTTCGCTTTTGCTTTTCAGGATAGGAGAACTGGAATACGAGAAAACAGACAAGGGAGAAATTTCAATACACATTCCTTCTGACGCAGATCTGAGTCCTGAAAAGTGCCGAAGCTCCATAGAGGAAGCAAAATGTTTTTTCGCAGCCTATGACCCTGCCTATGGGGAGGCACCCTATACCTGTACGTCCTGGCTTTTAAGCCCGGCGCTTGCGGAGCTTTTGCCGGAGGAATCCAGGATTCGGAGATTTCAGGAACTGTTCGCGGTTTCCCAGTGGCATCGGGAGTCAGAGGAGTTCCTTTCGTGGGTTTATAAAAGAAGCGACATCCCGTTGGAAAGCCTGCCGGAAGACACTTCCCTTCAGCGCAATATGAAAGAATATCTGCGAAAAGGCGGTAAAGTAGGCGAAGGGGAAGGAGTGCTGAAAGAAAGGGAAAAGGCAGGAGAACATGGATACCATACTTGTAATAGAAGATGAAAAAGAAATCGCGGAACTTATAGGCGTGTTTCTGGAACAGGCGGGATATCGGGTGGCGCAGGCTTATGACGGACTGGAGGGAATCCGGCTGTATGAAAAAGAACATCCGGATCTGGTGGTCCTGGACGTGCTGCTGCCGAAGCTGGACGGCTTTTCCGTATGCCGTGCTCTCCGTCAGAAATCAGATGTACCCGTGATCATGCTGACTGCTCTTTCCGATGAGGAGAGCCAGCTCAAGGGCTATGACCTGATGATTGACGAGTATGTTACCAAGCCTTTTTCCATAGGCGTTTTTCTGAAAAAGGTAGAGGCAGTGCTGCGGAGACACAAAAACCCCAGGGGAAATGTCCTTGCATACCGGGAGGTGCGTCTGGACCAGGCTGCCCATACGGTTATGTCAGGAGAAAGGGAGATTTATCTGACCGGGAAGGAATTCGAGATCCTGGAATTGTTTTTATCCGATCCTCACAGGATCATGACAAAAGATTACATTCTGGAAAAGCTTTGGAAGTACGAATATAACTGTGAGGATGGCGTGATCTATACCCATATAAAAAACATCCGGAAGAAGCTGGGAGTTGACTGGATTAAAACACTGCGGGGGGTGGGGTACAAGCTTGTTTGAGAAGATACGAAAAAGTTTTTCTTTAAAAGTATTTTTTGCGGCGTCAGCTCTGCTGATCTGTGCAAATCTTCTTCTGATCGGGATTCTGTATGCGCGGATGCCGCAGATTTATACCATCCGTTACAATGCCAGGGCAGAGGCGTGTATGGAAGAACTGCAGAACGGGATTGGGAAAAGGAAGATGGAGGATGCGGGAAGGTATCTGCAGCAAGTCTGCCGGGAATATGAGGTAAACATCTGTATCCGGAATACAGCCCGTGGACAGGCAGTGGATCTTCCGGGGTTTCAGTCACAGCCTCTGGAAGAAGGACAGGAGACGGAGAGTTCTGCAGGCAGCAGTAGCACGAAAGTTTATGTTGCAAAAACAGACGATGGGAAGGAATATCAGACTTTGGATGGAGAAAGCGGCAGGATTGGCGCGTTTTCGCTGTTTCTTTCTTTTGAAGATACAGAGCCGTACGAATTTCTTGTCTATACACCAGAGGAAGACAGAGTGGATCTCTTCCTCTCTGACCTAAAGGCAATGCTGCCGTTTCTGTTGTCTGCAGTGCTGATCTTAGCATTTGGGGCAGCCGCTGTCCTGACCAGATGGATTGCAGCTCCGGTACTGAAGATCAGCCGGGCAGCCAGGGCGCTGTCCGAGATGGATTGGAAGCATTCCAGGCTGCAGATGAAACGAAAGGATGAGATCGGAGTATTGGCTGACAGTATGGATATCACTGCTGGAAATCTGGAGCAGGCTCTTTTGCAGAGAGACCAGGCAAATGAAGAGCTCCTGAGAGAACTGGAAAAGCAAAAAAGGCTGGACCAGAAACAGAGGGAATTCTTTGCCGCAGCATCCCATGAGCTGAAAACACCGGTGACGGTGCTGAAAGGACAGCTGACCGGGATGCTTTATCAAGTGGGGATTTATCGGGACCGGGAGCGATACCTGCGAAAATCTCTTAAAACAGTGGAGGAAATGGAACGCCGTATCTTAAAAATCCTGGAGATTTCTCGTCTGGAATCTACTGAGATAACAGCAAAACCGGAGCAGATCAGGCTGCGGGAACTGATGGAAAAGGTTTTGGAAGGCTATGAAGAATTGATGGAACAAAAAGAAATCTTCTGCCAGGTCACAGTGCCCAGAACTTTACAGATACAGGCGGACCGGGGGTTTTTCAGGGAAGCTTTGGAAAATCTTGTGGAAAACGCTGTCAAATATTCTCCCCAAGGTGGAGAAATCCGAATATCAATAAAAGATTCCAGGGAGAAAAACTGTCTTCAGATAGAAAATACAGGTGTCCATATCCCTACGGATAAGATTCCCTGTCTGTTTCAGGCATTTTACCGCCAGGAAGAATCCAGGAGCAAAGAAACAGGAGGCGCCGGGCTGGGACTGTATCTTGTAAAGAAAGCTCTGGAGCTCCAGCATATTTCCTATGAGGCGCAGAATACACAAGAGGGCTTTCAGATCAGCCTTTGGCTGAAAAAAACACAAACTTCAGAAAAACTTCAGACAGAGTCCAGAGAAACTTCAGACAAAAATGATAAACTTTCTGTATAGAAAACAAAAAAGAATCGCTTAGAAAAGGGGGAGATTCGGAATATGTTTTTTATACGGGAAGTTTTTTGCAGTTTGGGGCGCAGAAAAGGATTTTGTGCTCTGACCATAGCCGCATCCGGTCTCTTATTTGGATTTCTGGGCTTCTATATGGGAAATTTTAAGGATAACCAGCAGACACTGGAAAAATTGGGGAGGACCATTCCGATACCGGTCAAGATTACCAATGCCAACGGGTCGGAAGATATCGGTCTGGAGATATCTGCCGCTCACATGGATGCTCTGGCAGAAGGAGGTGTCAAAGATCTGGTCTGTACGGCACAGGCAGGGGCAAACCGGGATCCGAGTTTAGATGAAGCCCGCATTTATGAATGCGATACTTCTGTCCGCGCTGCTAATTCTCTGGAAGCGTTTGCGGGGCTTGAGGAAAGGGAGTTCGATTTCCAGCAGGGCTATGACAGCGGTTATCTTTCAGGAAAGGAGCCTTACTGTACCATCTCTGCGTCCTATGGCAGACTTTATGGGATCTTGGCAGGGGATACCCTGGAGTTATCTGTTTACCAGATGCGGTACACCGGAGACAGCGGCTCATTTCAATTCCTTTTTACAGGAAGGACTTCTCTTAAAGTGATCGGAACCTATGATAAAAAGGAGGGAGAGATGCAGGATGTGCTTGTTCCTGTATCCTGGCTGAGAGCCTACACACAAGAGCAGGGAAAAAATTTTTACTATGATTCTGCGCGGGCGGTGCTGGAAGATGGCTTTACGCTTAACGCATTCAAGGAAAGCATGGACAGAAGTTTCTTCTCAGAAGTGGACCGGGACGTGATAGGGGGAAAAAGGGGCTCTGCCCTCAGTGTCCAGGATCAGATTTTTATTGAAACAGCAGAAAAGATACAGGGCAATCTGGAATTGTACCGAAGATTCCAGGCACCGTTTTTTCTGCTGATCTATGGAGTAAGCGTACTGCTTCCGCTGCTGCTTTTGAGAAACAGAAAAAAGGAAGCTGCCATTGCATTGTCTCTGGGACGTTCCAGGTTCCTTACCGGACTGGAGCTGTTTGCGGAAAATCTGCTTTTAGGGATTACAGGCTGTGTGCCGATGTTCGTTCTTTTGATCTGCATATTTCAGATTCCTGCGGGAGATCTTCTGAGCATTTTAGGAATCTTTATCGGCTGTTTTTCTCTTGGAACCTGTACAGCGCTGGGATTCTTTCTGCATTTCGATGTGATGGAACTTTTAGTAAAGATGGATTAGGAGGGCAGCAGGTATGAAAACTTTATCAGCAGAACATGTGACGTTTACCTATCAGGGAAAATATCAAAAAGTAGAGGCGCTAAAAGAGGTGACCTGCACTTTTGAGACAGGGAAGCTTTACTGCGTGATCGGTCACTCCGGGTCTGGAAAATCAACGCTGCTGTCTTTGCTGGCAGGACTTGGCAGACCCGGGAGGGGACAGATCCTGGCAGATGGGCAGGATCTTGCGGAAATCGGCTATGACCGCTACAGAAGAGAAATGGTTTCTGTGATTTATCAGGCATTTTGTCTCTTTCCGGCACTGACGGTTCTGGAAAATGTGATGTATCCCATGGAGATCAGCGGCAGAAAGAGAAAGGAAGCAGAGAGAAAGGCGAGGGAGCTTTTAGCAAAGGTGGGACTTTCAGAAGAGCTGTATCGGAAATTCCCTGCTATGCTCAGCGGAGGGGAACAGCAGCGGACCGCCATTGCCCGGGCGCTGGCGTCTTCGGCGAAAACCATCCTTGCAGATGAGCCAACAGGAAATCTGGATTCGGAAAATGGAAAGAAGATCCTTGGGATACTGGAAGAACTGGTAGAGAAGGAGAACTATTGTGTCGTGATCGTTACCCATGACCTGGAAATTGCCGCCCGGGCGGACGTACTCTACCGGATGAAGGACGGAAAGCTGTGGGAGGAAAGAGGTGAGACAGTATGAGAAACAGTATTCGGCAGATGTGCAGGACTCCTTTTAAATTGCTGCTTCTGATCCTGCTCACAGCAGGCTGTGCCCTCCTCCTGTCTCTTGGCACGAGGCTGTGGCTGGAGACTGGGAAGCAGCTTCGGCAGGCAGAAGAAACCTTTACCACCATTGGCATGGTGCAGCAGAGAGAAGATGCTGCGAAGATCAGTAAGTTTTGGGATGCAGGGCTTGGCATATACAGTTATGGGAACAGTTCCGTCTATGACCAGATCTTGGAGGAAAGTATCCTGGATTTTGAAGGGGCGCAATACCTGGCAGGACCGGAAAAGCGTCCCTTTTATGGCGCTTATCTGCCGGACTTTGCCCTGGAAAAAGATGTGCAGACCCAGCTGACGGGGGAATTCCTTGCGGAAATCTCACCTGTAGAAGACTGTGTACCGTCAGAACCCGTCCAGGTAAAGATAGACAGAGTGTTATATGGAGATGCTGATGGGAGTTCCAAGTGCTGGTTCTGCGACCATAACAATCCCAATCCCCGTCCTATGGAAAAGGGAAAGACGTATCTTGCTTATCTGCACCCTAAGAGCAGCAATCATACAGACCGCGGAGAAGTGATCATAGAGTGCGTGCCGCAGATCACCTCCTTTGGCAGCACCCAGTGCGACCGGCAGGGAAATAAGGTCCGGGGAAGCTTTGCTGATTCAGAGAAGCCGGAACAGCTGTGGTACGAAGAAATGTTAGAAGAAGTTACGGAGGACTTTTATACTTCCGGGAGAGGCGTTTACTGGCAAAACTACATTGAGGCGAAAAAGAAATATGATAAAACAGTACATGTACTGCCTGCTTCCTGTCTGGAACTGCTTCCCAGCTTTCATGAAAAAGAAGCTGTGGTAACAGAAGGAAACCCTATTTCCCAGGAAGAATTTGATGCAGGAGATGAGGTGTGTATGATACCCCAGGAATTTGCCCAGAGAAACGGGCTTCGTGTGGGAGACAGGATTTCCCTTCCCCTTTATTTCGCGGATTATGGAAACGCACCGGGAGCTTCAGGACAGTTGTTGGGGCTTTTAAATGCCCAAGGAGAGGTTTACCAAACCTTTTGGGAAGCAGAGTACCGCATTGTGGGGATTTATCAATATACTCCGTTTATGGAGAAGGAAGACAGTGCCAAGGATCTTTCCAAGGACATTATCCTCATACCGGCAGGATCAGTAAGAGCTTCTGATGAAAAGAATATCCTCCAGTACGGACCTATGCTCCGGGGAACCACTTCCTTTCAGATCCTCAATGGGACCATTGCAGAGTTTCAGGAGGCATTTCAGAAAACAGAATATGCAAACTTTCTGGAAATCCAGTTTGATGACAACGGGTATGAGCAGGTGAGAAAAGAGTTGAAGAAAGTAAGACAAACAGCCCTGCTTTTATGCAGCACAGGGCTGCTGGCTTCGGGGGCGGTCGTTTTTCTGCTGGTCTATTTTTTCGTTATCAAGCAGAAACGGAGAACTGCCATAGAAAGGTCTCTGGGGATGAGCAAAAAACAATGCCGCGGATCTCTGCTGTACGGTATCGTATTGTTTACTTTCGCAGCAGCGGTGGGAGGAAGCCTGCTGAGCGGAAGTATTTATACACAGACGAAAGAAAGCCTTCAGAAAGAGAACAGCCAGGAATTCAGCCGGAAGTACAGTACCTGGAGTGCCGAAGAAACCGGCGAAGAGGAACTGCAGACAGAAGAAAATACGCCGATATCCTATCCTGTTTTTTCCATGACAGCGGTTCCGGTTTTCCTGGTGCTATTGATGGCAGATTTATCCTGGAGCTTCCTGGAAAAGAATCTAAATGCTCCTCCTATGGAATTCCTGACGGTTCGGGAATAATGCCTGACTGGCAGCAGATGGTCTGCCGGGAGAAGAGAGTGGAAACAGCAGAAGTTCATAATACACGTTTTTTCTTTGAGTTGACAAAGAAAGAATAGATATGATATAAAATACAGGTAGACGAAACTAACTCAAGTTAGGTATAATTAATTAAAAGGATGCGGACGAGACAGAAGAAGTAGGAGGATGTATGAGAAAAACAAAGAAAATTCTGTGGATCATGCTGGGATTTATCAGCCTGGGAGTGGGAGCCGTGGGCGTTGTGCTGCCGCTGCTTCCCTCTTTTCCTTTTTTGCTGCTGACTCTGATCAGCTTTGCCAAAAGCTCGAAAAAGCTGGAGGACTGGTTCCGGAGCACGAAGCTGCATAGAAAACACCTGGAACCCTTTCTGGAGCGCAAAGTGATGACCCGAAAGACCAAAATCACCATCATGCTTTCCATGACGATTTTTATGGGAATTGGCTTCTGGTTTATGGGCGCTGTTCCCATAGGTCGTGCAGTGCTGGCAGCTGTGTGGCTGGGTCACATGATCTATTTTACCAGGAAAGTCAGGACAATACCTGAACAGGAGCTGGAACTGGAATAACATTCTACAATTAGAACACAGACATAGAACACAGACCTGCCCACAGCAGCAGGTGCAAAAAGAGGTAGGCGTGATGAAAAAAGAAATTGAGAAAAAGAGGGCAAAGGAGCAGGCGGTGGTAAAAGAAATGATCGCTCTGTATTGCAGGAAACAGCATGGATCCGCCAATCTTTGCCCTTCCTGCAGGGAGCTTCTGGAATATGCCTACACAAGGAGCCAGAACTGTCCTTTTATGGAAGAAAAAACCTTTTGCAGCAACTGCAGGGTACACTGCTACAAGCCCGAAATGCGGGAAAAGATCCGGGAAGTGATGCGCTTTTCCGGTCCCAGGATGCTTTTGTACCACCCGGCAATGGCAGTCTGGCATGTGGTCTGTTCGATAAAAGAAAAGAGGAAAATGAAAAATGATCAAAAAAAGACTGATCCGGCTTCTGGACGATTCTAAAAAATATATTGTACAAAATGTTTTCTGGCAGTGGCTGGGGCTGCTGTTCCAGATTGCTGCCATCGGCGCGGCAGGACTTCTGCTGGAGCATCTGGCAGAAGGGACACTTTCAAGTGAGATCCTTCTCCTTTCTGCCGGGACGGCTGTCTGCTCTGCGGCAGTCCGTTTTTTTTGTGAGAAACAGTCGGCAAAGGCAGCTTTCCTGGCAAGCGCGGATGTCAAGCGGATCCTCAGGGAGAAGATCTATGAGAAGCTGGTAAGGCTTGGAGCTTCTTATAAAGAGCAGACAGCCACTTCCGAAGTGGTACAGCTTGCCGCGGAAGGAGTGGAGCAGCTGGAGACCTATTTCGGGCGGTATCTGCCCCAGTTTTTCTACAGCCTGCTGGCTCCGGTTACGCTGTTTTGCGTACTCTCTTTTGTAAGCCTTCGGGCAAGCGCAGTCCTTCTGGTATGCGTCCCGCTGATTCCTGTCTCCATTGTGGCAGTACAGAAATTTGCAAAGCGGCTTTTAAGCAAATACTGGGGGAGCTACACGGAACTGGGGGACAGCTTTCTGGAGAATCTGCAGGGTCTGACCACCTTAAAGATCTACCAGTCCGACCAGCAGAAAGCCTGTGAGATGGACGAGGAGGCAGAACATTTCCGCAAGATTACCATGAAGGTACTGACCATGCAGCTGAACTCCATCAGCGTCATGGATGTGGTGGCTTACGGCGGTGCGGCAGCAGGCATGATCGTGGCGCTCAGGGAATATCTGGCAGGAGATCTGGGGCTGGCAGGCGCCTTTGCTATTCTGCTTCTGGCAGCGGAATTTTTTATTCCTTTAAGGCTTCTGGGCTCCTTTTTCCACATTGCCATGAACGGTATGGCAGCAAGTGATAAGATCTTCCGGCTTCTGGATATGCCGGAGAGAGAGGCAGGGACAGAGAAGCTGGAGGGACAGCAGCTGGATCTTTCCTTGGAACAAGTGGGATTTTCCTACGAGAAGGACCGGAAAATTTTAAGAGAAATCTCTTTTGCAGTTCCCAGCGGAAGCTTTGTATGTCTGGCAGGGGAATCCGGATGCGGAAAAAGCACCATAGCGTCGCTGCTCATGGGGCGAAACAGAGGGTATCAGGGGAAGATCTTCATCGGAGGAAAGGATCTGGCAAAGGTCAGCGAGGCGTCCCTGATGGAGCATATCACCCTGGTAAAACACAACAGCTATCTGTTCAAAGGGACAGTAGAAGAAAACCTGCGTATGGGAAAACCCCAGGCAGGAGAAGAGGAGCTGATCGATGCGCTGAAAAAGGTAAATCTCTGGGATTTTCTGTGCAGCCAGCAGGGACTGAAAACAAAACTGGCAGAAAAGGGCAGCAATTTTTCGGGAGGACAGTGCCAGCGGCTCTGCATTGCCAGAGCGCTGCTTCATGATACGCCGGTGTATATCTTTGATGAAGCTGCTTCCAACATTGATGTGGAAAGTGAAGAGATCATCATGGAAGTCATCCGGGGACTTGCCCGGACGAAAACCGTGCTTCTGATCTCCCACAGACTTGCCAATGGGGAGAAGGCAGACAGAATTTATGTACTGGACCAGGGGCGGATCGCAGAGCAGGGGGATCACAGAGAACTCCTTGAGAAAAACGGAATCTATGCAAAGATGTACAAGGCACAGAAAGCCCTGGAAGAATATGGGCTGAAAGCAGAGAAAAGGAGGGAAACAGCATGAAAAGAAGAAGCGGCATCAAAGTCATGGGACAGCTGATCGGTCTGGTCTTTCCTCTGCTCCATATCATGGCGGTAGCCATCTGCCTGGGGGTGATCGGATTTTTATGTGCCATTTTTCTTACCATACTTGCAGGCGGAGGGCTGGTGTACGGACTGCAGGGGAAAACACCGGCAGGTCTTTCGCCGGAGCAGATTTTCCTGCTGTTAGTGATCCTTGCGTGCGCACGGGGGATCCTCCATTATGGGGAGCAGGCGTGCAACCATTATATTGCCTTTAAACTGCTGGCGATCATCCGCCATAAAGTATTTGCCGCCCTTCGCAGGCTCTGTCCTGCCAAACTGGAGGGCAGAGACAAAGGAAACCTCATTGCCCTGATCACCAGCGACATTGAGCTTTTGGAGGTCTTCTATGCCCATACAGTATCGCCCATTGCCATCGGGGTCCTTACCTCTCTGATCATGGTATTTTTTATAGGGCATTATCATAGATACGCAGGCATCTGGGCGCTGGTATCCTATCTGATCGTAGGGGCGGTGATTCCTCTGCGCAACGGAAGAAAAGGCGCGCAGACCGGCATGGAATTCAGAAACGGCATGGGGGAACTGAACGCCTATGTGCTGGATTCCTTAAGAGGGCTGGAGGAGACCATCCAGTACGGGGGACAGCAGGCAAGGAAAACAGGAATGTCGGAGAAATCCGCAAATCTTGCCAGGCTCCAGGCAGAACTGAGCCGCGGGGAAGGAAATACCAGAGCCGTCACCAACCTGGTGATCCTCATCAGTTCTTTCGGCATGCTGTTTTTTTCGGTGCTGCTTTTTGAACAGGGGCAGATGGATCTGGAGGCAGTGCTGATCTGCACCATTGCCATGATGGGATCCTTCGGACCGGTAGTGGCACTGGCAAACCTTTCTAATAATCTGAACCAGACCCTGGCAAGCGGGGAGCGTGTGCTGGCGATCCTGGAAGAAAAGCCTCAGGTAGAGGAGGTTTCCCAGGGGAAAGACACAGTCTTTGAGAATGCTGCCTGTGAAAAGGTGACCTTCTCCTATGAAGAGGAAACCATCCTGAAAGATTACAGCATAGTCCTGGAGAAAGGGAAAATTACAGGCATCCATGGAAAGAGCGGCTCCGGCAAATCCACACTGCTGAAGCTTCTGATGCGGTTCTGGGACGTACAGGAGGGAAAGGTAAAGATTTCCGGGGAGGATGTCCGGCAGATCAATACCGGAAACTTAAGAGATATGGAAGCCTATGTGACCCAGGAAACCTACCTGTTCCATGATTCCATAGAGAATAATATCCGCATAGCAAAACCCCAGGCATCCCGTCAGGAGATCGTGGAAGCTGCCAAAAAGGCATCCATACATCTTTTTATCCAAAGTCTGCCGAAAGGCTATGATACGCCGGTAGGAGAGCTGGGAGACACCCTTTCCGGGGGAGAGCGCCAGAGGATCGGTATTGCCAGGGCGTTCCTTCACAACGCGCCCCTGCTCCTTTTGGATGAGCCTACCAGCAATCTGGACTCCTTAAATGAAGGCATTATTTTAAAAGCGCTGAAAGAAGAGTGCCGGGACAAAACCGTAGTCCTGGTCTCCCACAGACAGTCCACCATGAAGATCGCGGACCGGATCTGTGAGATGGAAAACCAGAGGCTGTCTTAAGCAGAGGAAAAGGAAAGCGTACAAAAGCGCAGCAAAAAAAGGCTGCCCGGGCGGTCAGGATCCGGCAGGAAACCGGATATCTGACCGACGGGCAGCCTTTTTTCAGGGTGCTTTACAGATTCAGCAGATTTTTCTGTGCCTGGGATTTTACAGGGTCTTGTATACGTTCTCCAGCATATCCAGAAGAAATTCCTGGGAGAACCGGCTGGTGTCGATGCACAGCTGGTACTGATTCAGATCGTTCCACTTTTCATCTGTGAAAAATTCGTAATAGGCTTTCCTGGTCTTATCCATTTTCTTCACCAGGCTTCTGGCGCTTTTTTCTTCTCTTCCCAGCCTCTGCATAATGGTCTGTACCCGGTATTCAAAAGGCGCGTAGACAAAGATGCTGAGACACTTATCTTCCAAGATTTTGTTGGCGCATCTTCCGACAATGATGCAGTCTTCCTTTTTTGCCAGATCCTGGATGATCTTGCTCTGGGTTTCAAAGAGCACATCGTTCATGGGATGGAAGTGATACTGAGGCTGCATCTGCATCTGTTCTTTGATCGGCAGGCGCCACTGGCTGGCTTTTTTCTCGTCTACCTTTATCAGTTCCTCATAAGGGATCTGATTGTCTTCGCTGGCAAGCTGGATCAGTTCCTTGTCGTAGAAATGAATCCCCAGTCTTTCGGAAAGAGCTTTTCCAAGAAGCCTTCCTCCGCTTCCGTACATACGGTTGATTGTAAGAATGCGATGTTCCATAGAGATACCTCCTTTTGGGTTAAATTACCGAACCATTGTTTGTTGTGTTTATTATAACATAAATGTTCTGAAATTTCTATAAATGCCGAAAGAGAATCAGAAAATTATCCGCAGAAAAAACGAAAAAATTTCGGAAGATAGGCGGAATCTGAGGCAGAAGGTTGCTTTTTCTAGGGTTTTATATTATATTAGTTTCTGTAATGCTCTTATGAGAGATGTCCGTGTACGGATGTTTTATTTTAGTATGTAGTGAGGAGAAGACAGAATGGAGTATACAAATCAGGGAAAAAAGATGAGCCCGGCGAAAAGGCGTAAGAACCGGATCCAGAAAGCCTTTAAGACGGTGGGAGAGATGCTGGTAGGCATTCAGATTCTGGCAACTTTGGTTTTCCTGCTCTTTACATGGAGACTGGGAATGATTCCTGTGAAATATCTTGCTGTCGGCACCGGAATCCTTCTGATGTTCGCACTGATTCTGCTGATCATACAGGTGGTTTCCAGGGGAAAAGCCATTATCAGCAAGGTGGTCAGCCTCTGTATGACCGGCGTGCTTTTGTTTGGTTCTATGTATCTTTACAGGACCCACAGTGCAGTATTTGATATTTTCGGAGACAGCAGCAGTGTCCAGGTGGACAGTATGATCGTAGTAGTCAGAGCCGATGATGCGGCTCAGTCCGTGGCAGATACCGCAGGGTACCTCTATGGGATCCAAAGCGGAGAAAATAACGGCATGGCAGAGACACTTGCCCATGTCAATGAAGAGACCGGCACTCAGGTGCAGACGTCGTCCTATGACTCCTTAAACGCAGAGGCAGGCGCCCTTCTGGATGGAAGCGTCCAGGCGATCATTTACAATGAGGGCTACGGCGGAATGCTGGGCGAGGTCTATCCGGAATACGACAGCAAGGTAAGGGTGATCGGGCAGTACAGCATTGAGAACGACAGCGCGGCGGTAAAGGAAATCCAGGGAAAAGCTGCACAGGTCAATGTGCAGAATGAGACCTTCAGCGTATATATCAGCGGTATTGACGTATACGGACCCATTGCCACCAACAGCCGCAGCGATGTAAATATTATCGCAACCGTCAATCCCCAGACAAAACAGGTGCTTCTGACCAGTACCCCCAGGGATTATTATGTGACGATTCCGGATATCAGCGGAGACCAGAGAGATAAGCTGACCCATGCGGGCATTTATGGTGTAGACCGCTCCATGGCAACCTTAGCCAACCTTTACGGAATCGACATTCCTTTCTATGTGAGAGTCAACTTTACTTCGCTGATCCAGATCGTTGATATGATGGGCGGGGTAGATGTATACTCCGAATATGCGTTTACGACCAGCGGAAACGGCGGTCAAGTGATGGATGTGCAGCAGGGCGTCAATCATTTCGACGGTCAGCAGGCGCTTTCCTTCGCCAGAGAGCGGTACAATGTACCGGGTGGCGACAACCAGAGAGGCAAGGACCAGATGGCAGTGATCGAGGCGATGATCCAGAAAATGATGTCGCCGGAAATGCTGATCCAGGCGCCGTCTCTGATCGGCTCGGTCAGCGACAGCATCGATACCAACGTATCTATGGATCAGATCCAGAAGCTGGTGCAGGATCAGCTGAACAACGGCGGAAGCTGGACCATCAAATCTGTGGCGGCAGAAGGAAGCGGGGATAATAATTATTGTTATTCTATGCCGGGAAGCCTGCTGTATGTTATGAATCCGGATCAGGCATCTGTGGATAACATCAAGAGCCTGATGCAGATGGTTCAGAACGGAGAACAGCTTCCACAGTAAAAGACAGAGGCGAAATTTCCAGGGAAAATCTTTGAAAACTATTGGCATACCGCAGTGGAAGTGGTATGATAGACGAAATACAAAGATATGAATATGATAGAGGTGCAGATTTCAAGAGTAGGGTGCTGCAGAAAGGCAGGGCAGCCGCAGGACCTGAAAGGGGAATCTGCCGAAGGGATTTCTGTCAGCCCAAGTCAGGATCTCTGGGGTGCGGGAGAAGATGCCGCACACTGTCACTGGATGGTGGAGCGCTATCATTACTGGGAAAAGAACAGCACAGAGATTTTTACAGAACTTTAACCATGAACGCGTTCTATTCAGAGCGTACCGCAGGGACAGGATTTGTCCGGTACGCTCCAGGGACTGTCGTTCATGGTTTTCTTTGTGTAAAGACTAAAAGAAAAGGAGAAGAAACATGCAGAAGAGAAAAAGAAAGATTACGGCTGCTGCCATTACAGCAGTGCTGCTCATTGCTGTGATGGCAGTGAACGTCTTTGCGGCAGAGACAGCAGAGGCACCCCAGCCGGCAATGTACGCCACATTCTGGGCTTTAGTGCCGCCGGTAGTTGCTATTGTCCTGGCACTTATTACTAAGGAGGTCTACAGTTCCCTGTTCATCGGAATTCTGGTAGGCGCTCTGTTTTATTCCGGCTTTAGCTTTGAGGGAACTTTAAACCATATGCTGCAGGAGGGATTCATTTCGGTGCTTTCGGATGCCTATAATGTGGGAATCCTGATCTTCCTGGTGATCCTGGGAGCCATCGTATGTATGATGAATGAGGCCGGAGGTTCTGCGGCGTTCGGACGCTGGGCAGGAAAACATATCAAGACCAGGACCGGGGCGCAGATCACTACCATCCTTCTTGGAATCCTGATTTTTGTAGATGATTACTTTAACTGCCTTACTGTGGGAAGTGTCATGCGTCCCATCACAGACAGCCACAAGGTATCCAGAGCGAAGCTGGCGTATCTGATCGACGCCACAGCCGCTCCTGTCTGCATTATTGCTCCCATTTCATCCTGGGCAGCAGCAGTCAGCGGATTTGTGGAGGGAGAGGACGGACTTTCCATTTTTATCCGTGCCATTCCCTACAATTTTTACGCTTTGCTTACCATTGTAACCATGTTTGCCCTGGCGCTTATGAAAATGGACTTTGGTCCCATGGCGCTTCATGAGAAGAACGCCATGAGAGGCGACCTGTTTACCACAGAACGTCCGGAAGGCGAAGAGAATGACAAAGGCACAGCGCAGATGAAAAAAGGAAAAGTCTGCGACCTGGTGTTCCCGGTAGTCGTGCTGGTAATCTGCTGTATCATTGCCATGATCTATACCGGCGGATTTTTCAGCGGAACAGATTTTGTCACAGCCTTCTCTCAGAGTGACGCTTCGCTGGCGCTTTCTCTGGGAAGCTTTATTGCCCTGGTGATCGCGGTGGTATTTTATGCGGTGAGAAAGGTTCTGCCTTTCAGAAAATCTATGGAATGTATCCCGGAGGGCTTTAAAGCCATGGTTCCGGCAATCCTGATCCTGACCTTTGCATGGACTTTAAAGGCTATGACAGACAGCCTGGGCGCTTCTGTGTTCGTAGAGACTGCAATGAAATCTGCCTCGGACGGATTGATGAACCTGCTTCCTGCCATTATCTTCCTGGTGGGCTGTTTCCTGGCGTTTGCCACAGGAACCTCCTGGGGAACCTTCGGAATTTTGATCCCCATTGTGGTAGGGGTATTTGAAACATCGGATCCCCGGCTGATGATCATTTCCATTTCTGCCTGCATGGCAGGAGCGGTCTGCGGAGACCACTGCTCGCCTATTTCGGATACGACCATTATGGCGTCTGCCGGAGCCCAGTGCAACCATGTGAACCATGTTTCCACCCAGCTGCCTTATGCAATCGTGGTAGCTGCCGTAAGCTTTTTGACTTATATTTTGGCAGGATTTGTAAAGACAGCGTGGATCGCCCTTCCTGTAGGGATTCTTCTGATGCTGGCAGTTCTGGCAGTGCTCAGGCTGTTTTATGCCGAAGCAAAATAAGGATGCTGGATTATTTTAAAATTTTGCACAGTCAGTTTTGATAAAAGCAATATCTATAATAATTTCAGCAAGATGCACCTAGTTTTTTTCGCTGTTTTTGTTTATCCTTAAACTATGAACTGATGAGTCAAACCCACGAAAGGAGAAGAAAATGAGCGAAACAAATTTTAAGGGACGTGTTACGATCCCCACAGATGTAGACGTTGTACCAGAGACTCTGGAATTGGTGAAAAGGTGGGGGGCAGATGCTATCCGTGACTGTGACGGTACCGATTATCCGGAGGAACTGAAGCATGTAGACGCCAAAGTATACTCCACTTACTATACAACAAGAAAAGATAACGCATGGGCAAAGGCAAATCCAGATGAGATCCAGCAGATGTATATCATGACCCCGTTTTATACCGCGGTAGAGCCGGAGCTTTCCATTCACCTGATGGATCATTTATATCCGGATATGCTGAAGGTAAATTCCCATGACGACATCACTCGCTGGTGGGAAGTCATTGACCGTACCACCGGAGAAGTGGTGCCGGCAGACCAGTGGGATTACAGCGAACAGACCGGAAATGTGACTATTCATGGAGCAAAAGAATTCCACGACTATACGGTCAGCTTCCTGGCATACATCATGTGGGATCCGGTACATATGTACAATGCCGTGACGAACGGATGGACAAACTTTGAAAAGCAGATCACCTTTGACGTGCGCCAGCCTAAGACAAAAGAGTTTTCCATGAAGAGGCTGCGGAAATTTATTGAGGACAATCCCCATATTGATGTGATCCGCTACACCACATTTTTCCACCAGTTCACGCTGATCTTTGATGAGCTGGCAAGAGAAAAATATGTAGACTGGTACGGTTATTCTGCATCGGTCAGCCCCTACATCCTGGAACAGTTTGAACAGGAAGCGGGCTATAAATTCCGTCCGGAGTTCATCATCGACCAGGGTTATATGAACAATACCTACCGTATCCCATCCAAAGAATTCCAGGACTTCCAGGCATTCCAGAGAAGAGAAGTGGCGAAGCTGGCAAAAGAAATGGTGGACATTACCCATGAGATGGGAAAAGAAGCCATGATGTTCTTAGGCGATCACTGGATCGGCATGGAGCCTTTCATGGATGAATTCAAGAGCATCGGTCTGGACGCTGTGGTAGGAAGTGTAGGAAATGGCTCCACCCTCCGTCTGATCAGTGACATCAAGGGTGTCAAATATACGGAAGGACGTTTCCTGCCCTACTTCTTCCCGGATACCTTCCACGAAGGCGGCGATCCGGTAAAGGAAGCAAAGGTAAACTGGGTAACTGCCAGACGCGCTATCTTAAGAAGTCCCATTGACCGGATCGGCTACGGCGGATACTTAAAGCTGGCAATGGAATTCCCAGATTTCATCGATTATGTGGAAAGCGTATGCAAGGAGTTCAGGACTCTTTATGAAAATATCAAAGGAACCACACCCTACTGCATCAAGAAAGTAGCTGTCCTCAACAGCTGGGGCAGGATGCGTGCGTGGGGCAACCATATGGTCCATCATGCCATCTACTATAAGGAAAATTATTCCTATGCGGGAATTATCGAGGCGCTGAGCGGAGCTCCCTTTGATGTGAAGTTTATCAGCTTTGACGATATCCGCACCACACCGGAGATCCTGGATGATATCGATGTGATCCTGAATGTGGGCGGCGCCTACACCGCTTATACCGGCGGAGAGAACTGGGCAGATGAGAAGATCGTCACTGCAGTGAAGCGGTTCATCTACAACGGCGGCGGATTCATCGGCGTGGGCGAACCCACTGCGTACCAGCATGAAGGACGCTACTTCCAGCTGGCAGGCGTCATGGGAGTGGAAAAAGAGACCGGATTTACGCTGAATGTGGATAAATACAACTGGGATGAGCATGAACATTTCATCACAGAGGACTGCAAAGGCGAAGTGGACTTTGGAGAAGGACAGAAGGCAGTGTATGCCCTTCCAGATACCACCATCATCAAGCAGACAGACAAAGAGGTACAGATGGCAGTCCATGAATTCGGCAAAGGAAGAAGCGT
Organism: Candidatus Blautia merdavium; assembly: GCA_019119975.1. Classification (GTDB taxonomy): domain Bacteria; phylum Bacillota; class Clostridia; order Lachnospirales; family Lachnospiraceae; genus Blautia; species Blautia merdavium. The sequence continues at coordinate 20,404 of DWVZ01000177.1, forward strand.
CTACATCAGTGGTCTTCCCTACAGCTTTGAAAACAGCCGCGTGCTTTACCGCTCCATCCTCTGGGCATCCCACGATGAAGAGAATCTGCATCAATGGTTCTCCAGCAACTACAATGTGGAAGTCCATGCCTATGTAAAGAACGGCAAATACTGTGTGGTAAACAATACTTACGAACCACAGGATACTACCGTTTACAAAGGGGACAAGAGCAGCTTTGATCTGCATCTGGAAGCCAATGAGATCAAGTGGTATGAAATCTGAGGATCGATCTGAGAAGATACAGGCAAAAAGGTAAGATCTGAAAAAGAGAAGATTGGAAAAAGAGAAGATCTGAAATAAGAAAAACGGAAAGGAACTGGCGAAAAGCTCAGTTTCTTTCCGTTTTCTGTAATTTTCGGTAAGCATTGGGAGAGATGCCGGTCATCCGCTTAAACGCCTGGGAAAAATAGGACTGGGAAGAAAAGCCGGCGATCTGGGCGATCTTTGTCACCGGATAATTGGTAGTGTCCAGAAGGTGCCGGGCTTCCTCCACTCGTTTCTGGAGGAGATAATTAATGGGGGAGATCCCTTTGTAGCTTTTAAACGCATGCACCAGATAATATTTGTTGATATGTACCAGGGAGCTTAAGGTCTCCAGGGTAATATCCTGGGCATAGTGGTCATTGATATACTGCTCCACCAGGCGGCATTCCCGGGAGGTCTTCTGTCTGGGGGCAGAGAGAAAGTCCTGGCGGGCAGCCCTGGCTACGCACAGGAGCAGCAGCTCCATCAGATTCTGGCACACAGACTGGTAGCTGCTTTTCTTTTCTTTTGCCTCTTTTGTGAGAAAGTCCAGGTAGGTGAAAATTTCCTTATGCTCCCCCTGGATTTTGTGGATGCTGTAATCATAGACGCTGCTGGTGTCCAGGGAACAGAACTGGACACCTTCAATGCCCAGGGCAATGTACTCCCAGGGATTTGCCCGGTTGCCAAGCTCTGTATGGGGGATGTTGGGGTTGATGAGGATCATATCGTTTTTTTCTACAGAAATTTTCTCTCCTTCGATCTGGAAATATCCCGTTCCCTTCGTGACAAAGAAAAGCTCAGAAAAATAATGGGAGTGCTCCATGCTGTGCCAGTCCTGGTCCGAGGTGGCACAGGTCACATAGAGAAGCTGCGCGGCAGGACGGGAAACATTCTGGTATTCCATGGAGTAGCGCTGACTGCTCATAAATCATTCCTCGTCTTTCGGTTGATGTCTGCTTGCTGTACAGGAGAATGGAAAACGGCATCGCCGGCTTTCCATTCTATACTGTCACCATTATAAAATCTTTTTGGAAAAGGGACAAGAGGAAAAAGAAAATCAGGCGCGCAGATAATTGCGCATCGTTTTCAGCGCATGTTTCTCCAGGCGGCTGACCTGCGCCTGGGAAATACCGATCTCGTCGGCGACTTCCATCTGGGTCTTGCCCTGATAAAAACGCATCTCGATGATGTGACGCTCCCGGTCGTCCAGCCGTTTGAGAGCCTCTTTCAGGGAAAGGTCCTCGATCCAGTTTTCTTCCCGGTTTTTCTTATCACTGATCTGATCCATGACGTAAAGGGTGTCGCCCCCTTCGGTGTAGACGGGCTCGTAGAGGCTGACCGGGCTTTGGATGGCGTCCAGGGCATAGACGATCTCTTCTTTATCAATGCCGATTTCAGCGGCAATCTCCTGGATGGTGGGTTCCCTGAGATTCTGCTTCATATAATTTTCCTTGGCATAGATCGCCTTATAAGCAGTGTCCCGCAGGGAGCGGCTGACACGTATGGAATTGTTGTCCCGCAGATAGCGCCGGATCTCCCCGATGATCATGGGGACGGCGTAAGTAGAAAATTTCACATTTAAAGTTGTATCAAAATTATCAATGGCTTTCATCAGTCCCACGCAGCCGATCTGGAAAAGATCGTCCGCATTTTCGCTGCTGCTGGAAAAGCGTTTGATCACACTTAAGACCAACCGCAGGTTCCCCTTAATGTATTGTTCTCTCGCTTCCATGTCACCTTTCTTAATCCGTGCAAACAGCAGGTCTTTTTCTTCATTTGTAAGAACGGGCAGACGTGAGGTGTTCACGCCGCAGATTTCCACCTTGTTAAGTGCCATAGCAAGAATCCTCCAAAAGTCTAATGTTTTACACTAAAAATGATTCTCACCAGAGGACGGCAATATACGGTGGAGGCGAAAATTTAATAAAGTTTTAGCCCTTGACAAAACTTTTTGAAAAATTTGAAAAAAAGGTATTGACAATTTACGCCAAATGATTATATAATAGCAAAGCAGTCAGCGATAACAAGTTGCTGATAAGAGATATGGGATCTTAGCTCAGCTGGGAGAGCATCTGCCTTACAAGCAGAGGGTCATAGGTTCGAGCCCTATAGGTCCCATTCTTTTGCCAAAAGCAGAAGAAAGATGGCGAGATAGCTCAGTTGGCTAGAGCATACGGTTCATACCCGTAGTGTCGAGGGTTCGAATCCCCCTCTCGCTACTTGTCGAAAGACATCAAATGATAATGGGATCTTAGCTCAGCTGGGAGAGCATCTGCCTTACAAGCAGAGGGTCATAGGTTCGAGCCCTATAGGTCCCATTCTTTTGCCCAAAAACAGAAGAAAGACGGCGAGATAGCTCAGTTGGCTAGAGCATACGGTTCATACCCGTAGTGTCGAGGGTTCGAATCCCCCTCTCGCTACTAAAAAGACGATGCAGATTTCTGCATCGTCTTTTTGCAGTGAGCAGACAGGGCAGCCGCAGTTTTCTGTGGTTTCCCGGCAGCAAAAATGCCCCGGACAGCGGGGCATTTTGAACAATACCGTTTGCAGAGAACGGAAGCTTACAGCTTTCTGGTTTTTGCTATGCAGGCTCTTACAGCGTCCATGACAGCGCTGCGCATCCCTTCCTTTTCCAGCACGTTTACTCCTTCGATGGTGGTTCCGGCAGGGGAGCATACCATGTCCTTTAATTCTCCGGGGTGTTTCCCTGTCTCCAGGACCATTTTGGCACTTCCCAGGACCGCCTGGGCGGCAAATTCATACGCCTGCTTTCGGGGCATGCCTTCTGCCAGGGCGCCGTCCGCCAGGGCTTCGATGAACATGAAGACAAAGGCAGGGGAGCTTCCTGCTACGGCACCTGTAATGTCCAGGATCGGTTCTGTTACCACAGACGCCCTGCCAAAGGAATCCAGGATGGAGAGTACCTGGGCAGTTTCTTCTTCGGATACCAGGTCATCCGTGCAGACCGCGGTGAGTCCTTCGCCCACCAGAGCAGGGGTGTTGGGCATGAGACGGATGATCTTCTGGTCTTTTCCCAGATGTTCCTTCAGCCAGGCAAGGCTTTTCCCGGCAATGACAGAGACGATGACCTGGTCCTTTCTCAATGCCGGGCGGATCTCCTCGGCTACCTGGGCGATGAACTGGGGCTTTACGACAAGGAACAGATAGTCTGCGTGGCGTACCACCTCCAGATTGTCTGTAGTGCAGTGAATGCCAAGGGTTTCTCTGACTTTTTTCGCAGAGGCTTCTGATTTGACAGAGCCTAAGATATTTTCGGGAGTGTCGATCCCTTTTTTTAACATGCCGCCGATAATGGCAGACGCCATATTTCCGCAGCCGATAAATCCTGATTTCATAATTTTCCTCCTCGTGTGGCTGTTTTTTTCCATTATGCGTTTTTCTTTTCTGTTTTTCAAGTGAAAATTTCCCCAAAATCAGCTGTACAAGCCCCGGGATTTGTATTAAGATAAACAACAGGAATGAAGCGGGCGCTTAGCCTGCAGTGTGAAAAGGAGCAAGAATCATGAGCAAAGAATTATTTTCTGTGTACCACTGCAAATCCTGCAATAAAATCGAGGTGACACAGTATATTACAAAAGAAGAGATGGAGGAGCTTGGATTTACAGAGGAAGAGTTAAGACCGATCTGCTCTGTGACAGGAAGCTCAGATCTGGAAGAACTGGGGCATATGACGGAAAATGAACTGCGCCATTTTGCTTATACAGATGTGGAAGGTGTGAAGCAGTATCTGAAGGAAAAGGAGAATCCGGCTCCCAGGCTGTAGACAGTAACCAAAAGAGAAAAAACTACATAAAGTATTATGTACCCCGCTGGTGTGGAAGTACGCCGGCGGGATTTTTTATTTTCAGGAGGGAGTTATGAAAAAGAAAAAAAGAAAGGCAGCGCTTCTGGCAGGCGTACTGAGTGCCGTATTCTTGTTCTCCGGCTGCTCAGGGAAAGCAGACAGCAAGGATGCGGGGAAAGAGACGGAAGTAAATACGGCAGTGAAGACAGAGGAAACAGAAGAGCTGGTAGATGTGACCTTAAATGAAGTCGCCCATTCTATTTTTTACGCGCCCCAGTATGTGGCGATTGAAGAAGGCTATTTCATAGAGGAAGGGATCCGGCTGGAAGTGGTCAATGGTTTCGGCGCGGATAAAGTCATGGCGGCAGTCCTCGCCGGAGAGGCAGATATCGGCTTTATGGGCTCGGAATCCACTATATACGCATACCAGGAAGGCGCGAACGATCTGGTAGTGAATTTCGCCCAGCTGACCCAGCGGGCAGGAAACTTCGTGGTTGCCAGGGAGGAGATGCCGGACTTTCAGTGGAGTGACCTGAAAGGAAAAGATATCCTGGGCGGCAGGGCAAGCGGCATGCCGGAAATGGTATTTGAATACATTCTGAAACAGAACGGACTGGATCCGGAGAAAGATATGAACATTGACCGAAGCATTGATTTTGGCTCCACGGCGGCAGCCTTTTCCGGAGGACAGGGAGAGTTCAGCGTGGAATTCGAGCCGTCCGCTACTGCGCTGGAGCAGGAGGGAACCGGCTATGTGGTGGCTTCCTGCGGCGTGGATTCCGGTTATGTGCCATACACAGCGTACAGTGCCAAGGAAAGCTTTCTGGAGGAATATCCGGAAGTGATCCAGGGATTCACCAATGCGCTGCAGAAAGGCATGGACTATGTAAACAGCCATACGCCGGAAGAAATCGCCAGGATCATCCGTCCTCAGTTTGAGGAGAGCGATCTGGAGACCATTACCACCATTGTAAGGCGCTACCAGGAACAGGATACCTGGAAAGAAAATCTGGTCTTTGAGGAAGAAAGCTTTGAACTGTTAGAAGAGATCCTGGAGAGCGCAGGACAGCTGAAGGAGCGGGTTCCCTATGAGGAGCTGGTGACCACAGAATATGCGGAGAAAGCAGCGGAAAACAGATAAAAAAGAAAAAGCTGCGCCTGAGGCAAAGGAAAGACTTCAGGCACAGCTGAACCGATGCAGAAGCATGTGCAGAAAGAAAGCCAGTGTGCCGGAAAGCATTCCGGACGCAGACGGATCCATGCAGCGGTGTATCAGCGGGAACTCAGGGACGCGGGATCAGACAGCACACTGTTGTGATAGCGGGAGGAAAACGTGACATCTTCGCCGAACCAGGAAGGGGGAGTGAAGTTCACTGCTTCCTCCTCTGTCTCAA
>DWVZ01000024.1 GCA_019119975.1 Candidatus Blautia merdavium
CCCTCCACATACTCTACAATCACGCCGTTCACATAGTTGTTGGACTCCATATAATCGGCATAGAGCTTATTAAAATTCTTCATCATCATGGCAAAGGCGATAAAAGCGAGAGGCACAGTCACCAGCATAGCCAGAGCCATACGCCAGTCAATGCAGACCAGATAAACAAAGACTGCCACGGGGAGCAGCAGGTTGGAGATACACTCCGGGATCATGTGGGCCAGTGGCAGCTCAATCGTTTCCACCCGGTCTACCAATACACTTTTCAACTTCCCCACAGACTCTCCGATGACTGTCCCCAGCGGCGCTTTCATCAGCCGCTGGGCAAGGGTCAAACGAATATTCTCCAAAATGGTGTATGCGGATATATGGGACAGGCTCGTTGAAATACCATAGAGCAAGAAGCGTATCGCATAAGCGCCAAGTCCAATCCAGCACCATTTCCAAACCTCTGCCATCACAGGTGAACCGCCGATAAAGAGCGTGATAATTTGGTAAACACTCCAATAGGGTATCAGTCCGGCAACCACACTGATGATCGCACATAAGACGGACAGGGCAATCTTGCCCCGGCACTGTGAAGCAAAGGAAAACACAATAGAAATCCAGCTTTTCTGCTTCATTTCCTTTCCTCCTTAAGTAAAATAATAGAGAGTATCAATCGACTTGATACTCTCTAAGTATTGCAGATATTCATGTTGTCCGCCACTCTGCCCAGCCGGGTTTTACTCCGTTTAGATTTTTATTTTTCGATATTCCAGTGGCGTTTTTCCCTTTACCTTCTTGAACGCTTCAGAAAACTTGCTGGTGTTCGTATAGCCAACTTTTCCGGCAATCACCGTAATCGGCTCATCTGTCTGTGTCAAAAGTGAAGCTGCCAAGTCCATGCGGTAATTTCGCATATAAGTATAAATGGCGGTGCCATACACGCCCTTAAAGCACTGCTTTAGCGCAGAAGTAGAAATATCAAACTTTTCAGAAAGTTCCTCCATTGTGAAATGGCACTCCGGCTCATTTGTCATAAACGACATGATAGCCTTGACCTTCTCCACCTGAGTCTTATAAAAGTAGGGACGCTCCACGCCTAAAACTGTAGGGTCTACCGTCCTGAGCGTGACCAACAATTCCAAGATCTTTACCCTGAGATATTCGAGGCGGATATTATCCGGCACCTGGTACAACTCCGAAATCACATGATCGGGTACAGAGTTTCCATGCATGATAAAAGGTCGTGTTTTCAAGGCAAATTGCTGCTCCATCTGCTCCAGGTCAATGGAAAACAGGGACAGAAGATCACCCAACCCCTCTACCGCTTCGGGTACAGAAATCGTAACTGTGATCCCGTGGTAATGGCTTACGGGAAAGCTGCAATGATTGTTTTCAGTAACCGAACTATCCAGCATAATATCCCCGGACGCAAGATAAAGATAAGCACCATTGCTGACCTCCCACTCAATGCGGCCCTCTCTGCAATGATGAATGGAGATATTGTGAGTGTTGTCAAAACGCCTTGGCGGGCAGCTGGCCATATGGAAATCATTATACATGACACCTATTCCGGGATATACTTCATAATAGGTTGCAGTTCCGTCTCCTGTTTCATTTTTCATTTGGTAGACCGAGCAAGATTCATCCCGGCAGAGCAAATTCATATTTTGCTGCGAGAAAAACAGGTCGCTTCTGTTCAAACTGAAATCACCTCGATTCTATAAAAAAATTTTGGAGGCGCTGGAGCCCTGCGGCATCCAGTGCATATTGTTCCTGTACCATACCATGCTCCAAATGCAGAACATGAGTACAGCAACTGACGATCAGCTCATAATCATGGGTGATGACAAGAGATGTCTTTCCCATTTTCTGTATCGTCACAAGTTCATCAGCCACTTCTTTCATGTGCTGTAAATCCAGACCGCTGGTAGGTTCATCCAGCACCAAAATCTTACGTTCAGAAACAAGAGCGGTGGCAATCGCCACCCGCTGCTTCTGCCCGCCGGAGAGCGCCATCGGGTGTCTCTCCTTAAACTGCAACAAATCCAATCTGTCAAGAACCGCGTCCGCCTTGTCGGGAGCTGGCTCCGCCATACTGATGAACATTTCTTCCTCTGTGCTTTCCGTAAACAGCTGATGGTTGACATCCTGCATGACCATATAGCACAGAGATAGCCTTTGTTTTCTATTATACGGCTTCCCGTCCACTTTCACAATGCCCTTGCAGTGTTTCTCCAGACCACAGAGGCAGCGGGCCAGAGTGGATTTTCCTGCTCCGTTATGGCCGATTACTGCAATCACGCCCGCCTGTGGCAGCGAAAGACTGTCAATATCCAGCGCATCCCTCTGCTTTGTATAAGCAAAACGAAAATTCTCACATTCGATAGAACCACTGCTTGCAACAGGATGTGCTGTCACAGGGAACGCGCCCAGGTCAAAAGGCCGCAGCCCCATTTCTGCCTGTTGCGTCACGGACAGTTTAAGTGCATCCAGAGCCAAGTAATCTTTTTCAATTCTCCCATCTTTTAGATACACAACACGGTCTATCAACTCTTTCAGATAATAGAGCCGATGTTCCGCAATAATAACTGTTTTCCCTTGCTGTTTCCAAATCTGGATCATCCGGCGCAGATCTTTTGTGGCTGACATATCCAGATTAGAAGATGGTTCGTCCAGAACGATGATGGGCGGATTACTGGCCGACACAGAGGCACAAGCAATTTTCTGCTTTTCTCCGCCGGAAAGAGAAAAGATATTGTTCCCCAGCAGATTGTCCATATCAAACTGTTCCGCAGTTGATTTCACCCGCTGAATGATTTCTTCTTCAGGCAAGCCCTGATTTTCGCATCCAAAAGCCAGTTCGCTGGTGGAGTCCACCGTAAAAAACTGCGTGCGGGGATTTTGAAAAACGCTCCCCACATATTTCGCTGTTTCATAGAGTGGAAGTCTGCTGATGTTCTTGCCATCCAGCAGGACTTCGCCGCTTAACTCGCCCTCATAATAATTCGGGATCAGCCCATTCACCAACCGAGTCAGGGTTGTTTTTCCGCAGCCAGATTGCCCACACAAAAGGATAACTTGCCCGTCCGGGATGATTAAGTCAATGTTTACAAGCCCACCGGCATCCGTTCCCCCGGCATATCGAAAATTGATATTGCGAAGTTCAATCATAGACTCCTTCCTCCTAACAAATAAAGAAACCGACCCAACAGGGTATCGCCAGCAGGAAGAAGAAAATGTCCAAAGGCCCAAAGCCAATTTTGCAAATATTTGTCCGTTTCTGCGGCGCTCCAAGCCCTCGCGTGAGAGCCGCCGCAGACAGTTCTTCTCCGATTTTGGCAATCGACATCATCAGAGGAACCACCCGGTATTCCAGCATCTTCATGGGACTGCGGAGAGTAGTGATGCCGCGCATCTTCATGGCGTCCCGTATAGCCGCATATTCCTCTTTTACCGTCGGGAAGAAGCGAAACACCACGGACACAGGGATTACTATTTTCTCGGGAACATGCATCCGTTCCATAGCTGCGACAAATTCACTGACAGTTGTAGTGCTCACCAGATAGTATCCCATGATAAATCCGGGAAGCATGTGTGTATAAATCCCGACCGCAGCTCCCAGGATAAAATTCCATGTACCAGTGAGCAGCGGCAATACCGTTAATTCCAACGCAAACAAAATAGCGTATGTAACTGCAAATCTGGCTGCGGCCACCCATTTTCTTGAAAGGAGCAGGAACACAATCGGGCACGCCATGAGGCACGGGCGAACCAGGTTCATAAATCCGCCCGTGCCGCCAGTAATCATAATGGTGCTGACTGTAACAGTCAAAAACAGTTTTGTCCTCGGATCGGTGGGAATAACAGCTTTGCTTTCAAATTTTAGCGTTGTAACCGCCGCATCCATCAGGCAATCCCTGCCTTTTCAAAATGCTTCTTCAACACAGCTTTACCAAGAAGCGCCCCCAAAATGCCGCCGATAAAAGTGACAATAAACAGAACCGGGTACATCCAGCCAGGAGTATAGGACATGAGTGTGTCTACATATTCCTGCCCATAGCTGCTCACAAGTGAGGCGAAGAAGGTATCACGGGTCAAAAACATCCGGCTCACATAGCCCATGATCCAAAGGGAAAACACTCCGTTGCCAAGGAGTGTGCACTTCCAGCTTTGATATTTTCCAGCCCGCAAAATTACATCGCCAAGGATACCAAAGATGATGCCAAAAATCAGAACCAACACACCGCTGCCCATGATTAAATTCAGCAAGCCAAGGATAATGCCGGTCAG
>DWVZ01000178.1 GCA_019119975.1 Candidatus Blautia merdavium
AATCAAGACACAAAGTGAAGAGCGGCTGGCAGAGCCGGGCAGTGAGATCCTCATCAGGGGCGTATTGGAAGAGATTCCCCTTCCAGCCAATCCCGGGCAGTTTCATGAGAGGAATTATCAATATGCCAGAAAGGTCAAATGGTATTTGGAAGGCGCAGACCTTCAAGTGGTGCGGGAGAAGGCAGACCGGCTTCTTTTCTGGCAGGAGCAGGTAAAGGAAAAGATGCGGCAGGGGATTTCCAGAAGCATCCCTCAAAGTGTGCAGGGAATCTTTCTGGCAATGCTCACCGGGGAAAAAGGGCAACTGGGACAGGAGGAAAAATCCCTGTTTACCGTTATTGGGGGATCGCATATTCTCGCAATTTCCGGATTGCATTTATCTGTGCTGGGATGGGGCTTTTATAAAATACTGCGCCGGCTGCGGATCCCCGTTTGGGCGGCAGGGGTTGTGGCTTCCGGATGGATTTTCTTCTACGGAATTCTGACAGGGAGCAGCGCTTCCGCTATGCGGGCAGCAGTTATGTTTGCAGCCGGCATAGGCGCCGTTCTATTTAAGCGAACGTATGATTTCCTCTCTGCCATGGCGCTGGCATCTATTCTGCTTCTGGCAGGAAGTCCGCTTCTTCTCTATGACAGCAGCTTTCTCTTATCCTTTGGAGCGATTGCAGGGCTTGGACTTATCCAGCCGGTGCTTTTTCCCCATAAGGACGAAAAGAAAAACCGCAGCGCAAAGGGAAAAATAACCAAATCTCTGAAAGAAGGACTTCAGTCGGGAATTTCTGTGTGGCTTGCCACCCTGCCCATGGTGATGTACTTTTTCTTCGAGGTGCCGGTGTGGGGGATCCTTATCAATCTGGCAGTACTGCCCACCGTGAATATCGTTCTGATCTCCGGGGTACTGGGCTGCGTGCTGGGAATGCTGCCGGGAGGATTGGTCCTTCTGGGGAGGGCGGCAGCAGTGCCGGGAACCGTTCTTCTGCAGGGGTATCTGAAAGCAGGGGAACTGGTGAGAAAGCTTCCGGTATCCATGTGGATTACCGGGCAGCCAAAGCTGTGGAAATGTGGAGCTTATTATCTGCTGCTCCTTGCGGCGCTTCTGGTGCTTATGTATCGGGAGAAAAGACAGAAAGCTGGAGGGAAAAGCCGATGTGTTTGCTGGGGAGTTTTGGGAATGGGTATTTTGCTGCTTTCTCTGAATGTCCCGGATTTTGTCCTGCGGACGGTATTTCTGGATGTGGGGCAGGGAGACAGTGCCTGTATCCTGACAGACAAAGGCAGCTGCTATCTGATCGACGGAGGAAGCAGCAGTATATCGTCCGTGGGAAGATACCGGATCCTGCCTTTTCTCAAATCCCAGGGAATCCGGAAGGTGGACGGCATATTTGTCTCCCATATGGACGACGATCATGTCAACGGGATTCAGGAGCTTCTGGAAATGACAGCCGCAGGAGAGTCCGCAATCAGGATCCGCCATCTTTTTCTTTCTCCCTGCCGGGAAACTCAGGAAAAAGCGGAAAGTCTGAAAAAGTGCGCACAGCAGGCAGGCTGCCGGGTCGTATCTATAAAAACAGGCACGCAGATCCGGGAGGGAGATCTGGTCTTTTCCTGCCTGTCTCCGAAAGACAGCACGATGGGAAGCAATGAGGGATCACAGGTCCTGAGAGTATCCCTGGGAGGTTTTGACAGTCTGTTTACCGGAGATATGGAAGGGATGGGAGAAAAAGATGTGGAGCAGCTTTTAGAAAAGGACAAGAGAAGCTGGGAACTTTTAAAAATCGCTCACCATGGATCAAAAAATTCCAGCTCCCAGGAGTTTTTAGAACTGGTCCATCCCCGGCTGGGAATCATCTCCTGCGCAAAAGAAAATCGCTACGGGCATCCGCACGCAGAACTGCTGGAGCGTTTGGAGGACCTGGAAATTTTGGCAGTCCAGGTCTGGCAGACAGGGGCAGTAACCGCAGACTGGGACGGAAAAAATACGAAGGTATCTTTTCACTATGGAAAAATCATGTTAGAATGAAACCCGTAAAGGAGAATGCCATGAAAAGCTTACAGGAAGATATCAAAAACCAGGAGTTTAAAAGAGTATACCTTCTTTTCGGGGAAGAGGAGTATCTGAAGCAGCAGTACAAAAGCAGACTGAAAAAAGCCCTTGCGCCGGAAGAGGAGGATATGAATTATTCTTATTTTGAGGGAAAAAAGACAGAACCCAGGGAAGTCATTGGGCTGGCAGAGACCATGCCGTTTTTCGCGGACCGTAGAGTGATCTTTCTGGAGGATACGGGATTTTTCAAAAATCAGTGCCAGGATCTTCCGGAATACCTGGCAGAGCTGCCGGATTATCTGTGCATGGTCTTTGTGGAGAAGGAAGTGGACAAGCGCAGCCGCATGTACAAGGCAGTAAAGAAATACGGCAGGATCGTGGACTTTTCCGTCCAGGATACAGAGACCATCATGCGCTGGGTTCTGGGAATCCTGGGAAGAGAAGGAAAAAAGATTACCCGCAGGGAGATGGAGCTGTTTCTGGGAAAGACAGGAAACGATATGGGAAATATCGAAAAGGAACTGGAAAAGCTGATCTGCTATACCATGGGAAGAGAGGTCATCACTGCCGAGGATATTGAAGCTGTGTGTACAGTGCAGATCTCCAATCATATTTTTGATATGATCCGGGCAGTCACAGAGAAGAAACAGAAACGAGCGCTGGATCTTTATTACGATCTTCTGGCTTTGAAGGAACCGCCTATGAGGATCCTGTTTCTACTTGCCAGACAGTTTAATCTCATCATGCAGGTCAAGGAGCTGAGCCAGGCAGGGTACGATCAGAGCAGGATCGCCAAACAGACCGGGCTGCAGCCGTTTGTGGTGCGCAATTATTCTGCTTATGCCAGGAAATACTCCGCAGAAGCGCTGAGAAGCGCAGTGGAAGAGTGCGTCAGAACAGAAGAAAAGGTAAAGACCGGTTACATGACCGACGCCATGAGCGTGGAGCTGCTGCTGGTGAAATTCAGCAGTTGACATAAATGAAAAAATCCCCGGCTGATGACGGGCAGCCGGGGATTGAAAATACTTTTCTTATGTCTATAGTAAAATCGGTCAGCTTATCTTATGCCATAGCGTTTACAGCTTTAGATAAACGGGAAACTTTTCTTGCAGCTGTGTTTTTGTGGTAAACACCTTTAGAAGCTGCCTTATCAATAGTAGAAATCGCATTCAGTAATGCTGCAGAAGCTGCTTCTTTGTCCTTTGCTGCGATTGCTGCTTCTACTTTCTTGATAGAAGTTTTCACTGCTGATTTGATAGATTTATTTCTTTCAGCTTTTGTTCTGTTTACTAAAACTCTTTTCTTTGCGGATTTAATGTTAGCCAAAGCGTACACCTCCAAAATATTTTTTATAATTTCTAAACATAAAGTTCTATCTTTATCGGAGAAGACACGGAACACTCCGATATAACATGCTTTTTTATTCTAGTTGATTCTAAAAGAAATGTCAATACATAAAATCCCCTAAAATGCAAAAAATATGGAAAACAGACAGGAAAATCAGGAAAGGAAACAGGAGAGATGGCAATGGGAAGAATTCATACGGACCTGGCTTTGGAGGCAAAGGAGAAATTTGAAGAAGACCAGGTGGAGATCCGGGGTGTGGTGATCCAGGAGGATTATAATGAAGCAAAGGATATCAGAACCACAGTGGTGAAAATCGAGACAGAAAACGGGGCAAAAGCCATGGGAAGACCCCAGGGGGTCTATATCACTCTGGAAGCACCCAATCTGTCTGTGCCGGATGAAGACTATCACCGGGAAATTTCCAAAGAGCTGGCAAAGCATATGAGGCAGCTGATTCCTATAAAAAAGGATATGAACGTGCTGGTCATTGGTCTGGGGAACCGGGAGATCACCCCTGACGCACTGGGACCGGAGGTGGTTTCTAATCTGCGGATCACCAGACATATTATCCGGGAGTACGGGGTACAGGGCATGGGAGAGGAGTGCGCCCACAGCGTCAGCAGCCTGGTGCCCGGGGTGATGGCGCAGACAGGAATGGAGACCATGGAAATTGTGCGGGGCGTGGCAGAGGAGGTGAGACCGGATGTGATCATTGCCATTGACGCTCTGGCTGCCAGAAGTGTTAAAAGGCTGAACCGGACCATACAGATCACCGATACAGGGATCCATCCCGGCTCCGGGGTAGGAAACCACCGTACCGGACTCAATGAGGGCACCCTGGGGGTGAAAGTGATCGGCATCGGCGTTCCCACCGTGGTGGATGCCGCCACCATTGTCCATGATTCTATGGCACACCTTCTGGATACCCTGGAAGAAGCGGAAAAGAAGGAGTTTTTGGAGGAAATGATCGCGCCCTCCCTGTACAGTATGTTTGTCACGCCCAAAGATGTGGACGAAACCATGAAACGGCTTTCCTACACCATATCCGAAGGGCTCAACCTGGCATTTGCCAAAGGGGAGGCATAAATCAAAAGGATTGTCTCATATATAGATATGAGGTGATAGGGTGAAGAAAAGTGATGCCGGAAAAAAGGTTTCTATTGTTATCTGGATCTGTATGCTTCTGTTGGCAGCAGACATTGTGATCAAAGGACTTTCCCTGGATGCGAGTACAGTAGAAAAAATGTTCCTTGCGGCACAGCAGAAAGCGATCCGCACCTATCTTCCCGGGGTTCTGCTCCGGGATGAGAGCGGGGAGGATACAGCAGCTTCCTGGCTTCTGGGAAAGATTGAACAGCAGCTTCCTTTTTCGGCATCGGAGGAGGAGGCTGCGGCAGGAGAGGACCGGGAGACCAGCAGCCAGATCATAGCGGAAAACTCGGAATTTCTCCAGGCAAAGCTGCTGGAGGAAAATCAGGGCGCAGAGACGTTAAAGGAAGAAGAGGAAGAGGCAAAGGATACCGGGCAGCAGGAGGAGACCAGGTCTGCCTCGGCTGCCAGTCAGGAGCGGGCGCCTGTGACCGATATCCCGTTGGAACGATTTCAGGATTTTAACTATGTACTGAGCAATTTTTATACAGTGGATAAATCCACCTCCATAAACAGTGAGCAGTTAAACGCGCCTGCCCTGATACAGAAAGACCTGCGCATGCAGACAGAAAATGACCAGCCTCAGATTCTGATCTATCACAGCCATTCCCAGGAGGAGTTTATTGATTCCGTTCCGGGGGATCCCTCCACGACCATTGTGGGAGTCGGGGAATATCTGGCGCAGATCCTGAGAGATACATATGGATACAATGTCATTCATGTGACCGATGTTTTTGATGTGATCGACGGAAAGCTGGACAGGAACCAGGCGTATACCCTTGCCAGCGAAAGGGTGAGCGAGATCCTTGAGGAAAACCCCAGCGTGGAGGTGGTCATTGACCTGCACCGGGACGGAGTCGCAGATGATAAACGTCTGGTGACCAATATCGATGGCAAGGAAACCGCCAAGGTCATGTTCCTCAACGGTCTGAGCCGGACTTCCCAGAACGGAGAAATTTCATATCTCCCCAACCCTTACATTGAAGACAATCTTGCCTTTTCCCTTCAGATGATGCTGGAAGCGAAGAAGTATTATCCTGATTTTGGCAGGACCATCTATCTGCGGGGCTACCGCTACAACCTTCATCTGCGCCCCAAGACCCTTCTGGTAGAGTGCGGAGCACAGACCAATACCCTCCAGGAGGAAAAAAACGCCATGGAGCCTCTGGCAGATATTCTCAACCGGGTCCTTTCCGGCACGTAAAAAGAAGGAAAAATTTGTGTGAAAAAGCGGAAAAATAGACATATGGACAGTGGCAGGATAGTGTGATAAAATTATCCCATACGGTTTGCCGGAGAGTAAGCCAATCCTGATGAGAGAAACGGAGAAATGACATGAAAAGAGTCATAACATACGGAACCTATGACCTGCTTCATTACGGACATATCAATCTGCTGCAGAGAGCGAAGCAGTACGGGGATTACCTGATCGTAGCGCTGTCTACAGATGAGTTCAACTGGAACGAAAAGCAGAAGAAATGCTATTTTACTTATGAAGAGAGAAAGCGCCTGCTGGAGGCGATCCGATACGTAGACCTGGTGATCCCGGAGGAGAGCTGGGAACAGAAAAAAAGCGATGTGAAGGAATATCACATTGATACCTTTGTTATGGGAGACGACTGGGAAGGAAAATTTGATTTTCTGAAGGAATACTGTGATGTGGTATACCTGCCCAGAACGCCTGAGATCTCCACCACACAGATCAAGAAGGATCTGAACAAAGGATGAGGAAGAAAAGAGAGAAGATATGAAGAAAGAAGACGGAAGCTATAGGGAATATGACCCTGAGGTACTGCGCAGGCTTCAGCTGGTGCAGCTGGATATCCTGAAAGATTTTATCGCAGTCTGTAAAAAATATGACCTGGATTATATCATGCTGGGCGGCACCGGAATCGGTGTGGTGCGCCATCAG
>DWVZ01000025.1 GCA_019119975.1 Candidatus Blautia merdavium
AACGCATAGTAGCCTTCCAGCTCATTGATCTCACTTCTGGCATATTCTGCCAGCTGGATCACCTTCTCAAAGGTTTCTTTTCCCCGAAGCGCCAGATTTCTCCTGGAGATATCCAGGCTGGAAAGCAGCAGATAGGAACCGCTGGTGGTCTGGGTCAGATTAATGATCTGACGCACATAGCCCTCCGACATCCCCTCTCCCAAAAGGAGAATGGAGCTCTGGGTCAGACTTCCCCCGGACTTATGCATAGATACCGCTGCCATGTCTGCCCCTGCTTCCATGGCAGACACAGGAAGCTTGTCCGAAAAATAAAAATGCGTCCCGTGCGCTTCATCTGCCAGGCAATACATCCCATGGTCATGCGCCAGCTTTACAATTTCCTTCAGATTGGAGCAGATGCCGTAATAGGTGGGATTATTCACCAGCACCGCCTTTGCGTCGGGATTTTCCCGGATTGCCTGCTCCACATCGCTGACCTTCATGCCCAGAGGGATTCCCAGCTCATCGCTGCACTGGGGATCCACATACACCGGCACGGCTCCGCACAGCACCAGGGCGCAGAGAGCGCTTCTGTGGACGTTTCTGGGAAGGATGATCTTCTCCCCCCGTTTTACCACAGAGAGCACCATGCTCTGTACTGCAGAGGTGGTGCCGCCTACCATGAGAAAGGCATGGGCAGCGCCGAACGCCTCTGCTGCCAGCTCCTCTGCCTGCCGGATCACCGATACCGGATGGCACAGATTATCCAGCGGTTTCATGGAATTCACATCCAGGCTCATGCACTGTTCTCCCAGAAGCTTTGCCAACTCCGGATTTCCTCTTCCTCTCTTATGTCCCGGCACGTCAAAGGGGACTACCCGGTTCTTTTTCAGCCGCTCCAGGGCTTCGTATATCGGGGCATTTTTCTGTGTCACTTCTTCCATGCCCTCACCTCCTCGTTTCCTGTATGGGATCTTGGGCAGAGCGCCTTTGATCCTTTATTTGATCCTTTTATTCAGAAGGTTCTGATAGCCTTCCCTAAAACACGTTTCTCTCACTGAAAATTTCAATCATCTCTCTGCGGATGCTGTTCATAATGTCCAGTCTCCTTTTGGGAGGCAGTTCGTAAATGTCTGTATTGAACAGATAATTCTGCAGATCCACTTCCTTCAGCATCATCTTGGTATGGAAAAGATTTGCCTCATAAACATTGATGTCCACTGCGTCGTAGCGCTCCAGCGTCTCCGCGGCAATGTAGTCCTGGATGGAAGTGATCTTATGATCCAGGAAAACCTTCTGCCCGTCGATGTTCCTGGTAAATCCCCGCACCCGGTAATCCATGGTGATAATATCGGACTCAAAGGAGCCGATGAGATAGTCCAGGGTAGACAACGGCGTGATCTCTCCGCAGGTAGCTACATCCAGATCGACCCGGAACGTGGCAAGGCAGGTCTCCGGATGGTACTCAGGATAAGTATGCACCGTTACATGGCTTTTATCCAGATGCGCCACCTGGGTATCCCCCATGGGGACCATGGAGCCTTCCGCGATCAGCAGGGTCACGGAAGCTCCCTGGGGATCATAATCCTGCTGGGAAATGTTCAGCACATGGGCGCCGATCATGTCCGTCAGTGTTGTCATGATATTTCTTAAACGCTCGGAATTATACTGCTCGTCAATGTAGGCAATATAATCCTTCTGCTCCCTTGCTGTCTTTGCATAACAGACATCATAAATATTAAAGCTCAGTGCTTTCGTCAGATTATTAAATCCATATAACTTTAACTTTTCACTCATATCCCCAGGCTCCTGAAAACATATTTTTAAACAATAGGCGCGCGCTATGCGAACCATCTATTGTCATGAACAAAAAAACACAAAGAATGCAAAGCAGCACATTCCTTGTGTTTCCTGTTCTATATGGTCCGTTCTTCCATTATGCGGCTGTCCCACAGTGGTTTTTCAAATATTTCTGTGTATGCCGCAGAATAAGCATAAAAAATACGGAATCCCAAAAGTTCAGAGTCTATATAGCAAATATCTCACTTTTACTACTCTTATTGACCGTTTCACAAGTTGATGTGCGTCCTGCGCACTGGTTGTAAAGTTACCAACTTATAAAATTTAAAATTCTCTTTCAATCAATAAAGCAACTTCGTTGGTTGCGTCGGCAGTTGACCCGGCTGTCCGTATGGCCTTAACCCCAAAGGGTGGTCAAAAATATTTGCATGGAACCTCTGTCGAACTTTGTATCCCATAGCTATTTAACTATACTGGATTTTTCTGGTTTTGTCAATTCCTTTCCTGAAAAAAAGACAGACGGATCCTTTTTCCGCCTGTCTTTTTTTCCTCTTTCTTCCAATGACTGCGTTCCCTTTAAATCACTACGATCACGCCGCCGTCATTGGCATACATACTGCTGACGCCTGCGGTATCCAGCACCACCACATCCTTTACGGGGATCCGCTCCAGGATAGCCTCCTTCACGATCTGCGCCCGCTCCGGGCAGTTGCAGTGACTGATGCCCAGGATCTTATCCTTGCTGTTTTTGGCTCCTTTTGCCACATAATCCACCATCTTTACCAGGGCTTTGTTGATGCCCCTTGCCTGATCCAGCTGGATAATGGTTCCCTCCGGGGTGGCTCCCATCACCGGTTTGATCTTCAGCGCGGTTGCCACGAAAGCCTTTAAGTTGCTCAGCCGTCCGTTCTTTCGCAGGGTCTCCAGGCTTTCCAGGACAAAATAGGTATTCTGTGACTGGATATATTCCTCCACGGTTTCCACCACCTGGTCAAAAGTCATTCCCTGCTCTTCACACTCTTCGATCTTCATAGCGATCAGGGTCTCTCCCACCGAAGCGGAGCAGGAATCAAACACATGGATCTGCTTGTTCGGCTCCTTCTCCAGAAGCAGGTTCCTGCCCAGCACAGCGCTGTTGTAAGAGCCGCTGAGATTGGAGGACAGGGTCACTGCATACACATGCTCTGCCTCGCAGTCATACGCCTCCATGTACCGCTCCGGAGAGGGGCAGGAAGACTTGGGGCAGTTGGGGCTTGCCGCTACCTTTCTTAAAAATTCTGCCTGGTCAAAGGTCTCGTCGTCTACGATATCTTCCCCTTCCACCGTCAGGATCAGGGAAGCTCTTTCAATCCGCTCGTCGGTTTTCCATCTTTCTAATAATTCGCCGCAGCTGTCTATCACAATTTTATAATTCATTCTCAACAACCTCTTTATGTAGTTTTTAATACCATGTCTTATCATACCATAGAACCTGCTGTTTGAAAAGGTTTTTCCTGGAAAACGCTAGGATTTTTTTCCGATTTCGTTTATACTGAGAAGTACATGAGAATTTATTATAGAAACGAGGTCTTCTTACTATGATCGCACTGAAGATTCAGGATATCAAAGATTTTATGTCAAAGCTTCTCATCGGAACCTCCTTTGACACCTTCTGGCTTTCGGAAGCGTCCGTGACCACTTCCGTCACCTATACCATAGACGGCAGCCTGCACCCGGAATTTTTCGATACCACAGAAAATGAGGTTCTGGCAGGGGAACACCGCAGCTATGCCCTCTGGCGGGATATGAAGCCCTTCTGCTTTTCCATAATGAAAGGAAAAAAAACACCTCTTCACTTTAAGATTGTATTCCTGCTGTCCAGAAAAAATACCGAAAAGCTTCTGGCAAACAGCCGTCTCCCCTATACCTGTGAGGATGTGTTCGGTCTGTTCGTCAATTTTCAGTATGACGGCAGCCATCTTACCTGCACCACAGGCTCTTCCCTAAAAACCTTTACCCTGGACAAATCCCTGGACCGGGTCTGGGATGAAATGATACAGAAGTTTTTCCGGCAGCAGCAGATCGCCTGCGAACCAATTTAGACTGCGCGCCGGTTTTGACCGCGCATCCGTTTCGGCTGTGCTCCGGTTTCGACTGCGCGCCGCGATTTGATCACAAAAAAGGAATATCAGAAAATGGAGGTTTTACAGCAATGATACAGGATCTTGAAAACCATTGTTACCACAACGAATACCAGCCCGTTCCCCCAAAAGGAACTGACTGCATTCTTTACTTTGAGGACCGCCGGGTTCTGGTCCGGCTGACCGGCGACAGCTTCTCTTTTCCTGCCTTTGCGGAGGCAGAAAAAAACTGTCCCGGTCTTTACAATACTTATACATACTTATTTTCCATCGACGATACCCGCTATTATTTTGCCCCTGCCTTAACGCCTGCCCAGGCAGAGGGCTGCACCATGGAAGATATCATCCTCTTCCGCAATTCAGGTCCGCAGAAGAACTGCTTTGCCCTGATCACCGGCTATCAGCTTTTCCAGTGGTACGGCAGCCGGAAATACTGCGGCAGGTGCGGGCAGCCCATGGTCCCTGATGCGGTGGAGCGGATGATGTATTGCCCCCACTGCAAAAATACCGAATATCCCAAGATCTCCCCTGCTGTGATCGTAGCTGTGCGAAACGGCAATAAGCTGCTGCTGTCCAAGTATGCCGGAGGGACAGCCCGGCGTTACGCCCTGATCGCAGGGTTTGCCGAGATCGGAGAAACCCTGGAGGAAACGGTAAAAAGAGAGGTCATGGAGGAAGTCGGGCTGAAAGTGAAAAACATCCAGTATTACAAAAGCCAGCCCTGGTCCCTTTCCAGCAGCCTTCTCATGGGCTTTTACTGCGACCTGGACGGAAGCGACGCCATCACGCTGGACGAAGACGAGCTGTCAGTGGCAGAGTGGTTTGAACGGGAGGACATTCCCTATGACGATTATGATGTAAGTCTGACCAGAGAGATGATGATCCAGTTTAAGAAAGGGCTGTTTTAAATCACCAGGTTTTTTCCTCTCTTTGGCAGAGAAAGCAGCGCCCTTTGATGCCGCTTCTCCAAAAAAATGCCGCTTGATCTGGGATTGAAAAATCCTGCAGGTCAAGCGGCGTTTTTTCTATTATTCTGAAATTTTTATTTTGCCAGCAGCAGCATGATCTCGTTGCTTCTTGCCACGAATTTTGTCATTTCTTCCGGTGTCAGCTGTCTGTGGCTGATCAGCGCCAGATCATAGAGCTGTTCGCAGAAGACTTTGGTATTCTCTGCTTCCTGATTTTCCAGTACGTACTGTACCAGCTTATTGTTGGCATTTAAGATCAGGGTCTCCTGACCGCCGAACATGGACGGATCCATGCCGTACATATTGTACATCTTCATCATTTCCTGCATACGGCGGCTTTCCTCGGAAATGGTCATCATGGAGGATACCTTCTCGTTTTTCAGGCTTTCTACTTTCACGGTAAGATTTTCCCTGTTCAGGGCTTTTTTGAACAGTTCGGAAAGGGTCTTGGTCTCTTCTTCCAGGTCGTGTCCCTCTTCTTTTACAGCTTCTGTCACATCCGCGTCAATGCGCAGGAATTTCACATTCTCTTTGATCTGCTCCACATGGGAGATGAACGGGGAATCAATGTTGTGCTTCAGGATCACGGCGTCCTGTCCCTGTTCTTTAAACATATTGATGTACTGGCTCTGCTGTACTTCGTCTGTCACATAGTAAACCGTAGTCTTCTCCGGTTCTTTCTTTGCCTCTTCTTTGGCTTCTTCTGCCGCCTGTTCTTTGTTCTCCTCGGTTACCTGCTCCTGCTCTTCCTGAATTTCTTCCTCTGTCTTTTCCGGCTGGTTTTCTTTGATGCAGTCCTCCAGGGTCAGATATTTGCCGTCCAGGTTCTTGTACAGGATGTAATCCATCATTCTCTCAGAGAATTTGGTGTCTTTTAAGCAGCCGAATTTAATGAAGGGGCTGATGTCGTCCCAATATTTCTCATAATTCTCTCTGTCGGTCTTGCACATGCCGGACAGCTTGTCTGCCACTTTCTTGCTGATGTAGTCGGAGATCTTCTTGACAAAGCCGTCGTTCTGCAGGGCGCTTCTGGATACGTTCAGCGGCAGGTCCGGACAGTCGATGACGCCTTTGAGCAGCATCAGGAATTCCGGGATCACTTCTTTGATATTATCTGCGATAAATACCTGGTTGTTGTATAATTTGATGGTGCCTTCAATGGATTCGTATTCCATGTTGATCTTGGGGAAGTAAAGGATTCCCTTTAAGTTAAACGGATAATCCATATTCAGGTGGATCCAGAACAGAGGCTCCTTATAATCCATAAATACCTTGCGGTAGAAGTCTTTGTAATCCTCATCGGTACATTCGTTGGGATGCTTGGTCCACAGAGGATGGGTATCGCTTAAGGAAACGGGACGCTTGTTGATCTTCACCATTTCTCTTGCCGGGGAAACCTCCACGGTTTCTTTTTCGCCGTTCTCGTTTTCCTTTTCTTCGGTCTTTGCTTCTTCGTGGATATGCTCTACTACCACATCGTCTTCTCTTAACTCAGACTCTTCGATGGTCTCATATTCCTGGGGCGCGTTTGCCTTGGAGAGGAAGATCTCCACCGGCATAAAGGAGCAGTATTTCTCAATGACTTCTCTTGCCCTGTATTCATTGGCAAATTCCAGGCTGTCCTCGTTTAAGAACAGGGTGATCTCCGTACCTACCTGGGTGCGGTTTCCTTCCCCGATCTCATATTCTGTACCGCCGTCGCATGCCCAGTGAACCGGCTTTGCCCCTTCTTTGTAGGACAGCGTATCGATCTGAACCTCGTCCGCTACCATGAAGGCAGAGTAAAAGCCCAGTCCGAAGTGACCGATGATCTGGTCCTCATTGGTCTTATCTTTGTATTTTTCCAGAAACTGAGTAGCGCCGGAAAATGCGATCTGTGTAATGTACTCTTCTACCTCTTCCTCTGTCATACCCAGACCGGTATCAATGAATTTCAGGGTTTTCTCTTCCGGGTTTACAATGACTTCGATTTTATTCTTGTGTCCTTCCGGGAAAGAGTACTCTCCCATTACCTCCAGCTTCTTCAGCTTGGTGATGGCGTCGCAGCCGTTGGAAATCATTTCACGGAAGAAAATGTCGTGATCGGAATACAGCCATTTTTTAATAATCGGAAAAATATTGTCACTGTTAATTGATAAAGTACCACGCTTATTCGCCATGATAAAATACATCTCCTTTTCTATCCTAAACGGAATTTGTTTTCCTTGTCTACAAGACATGATAATACCCGTTTTCCCAAAAGTCAAGAAAAAAATTAGCACTCATTTGAAATGAGTGCTAATAAAATCATAAATCCTATAAAATTTTTCTAAACTTCCTTAAGATCCGCTGCCCATTTTAAGATTTCCGCTCAATCTTCTGTGCCGCAATGAAAATATTGGGAGGATTTCTATGCAGGTTCACAATCTCCAGAACCAGGAATCCGTGCCTCTGGATCCTGCGCATCAGTCCCACCGGCGTCTCAAATGCCACGTAAGGAATCCTGCCTGTCCTGCTCTTTACAAACTTCTCGATAGCTTCCTGGGAAAAGTTTCTTCCCAGGCAGTCTGTGGCAGACAGGAAGATGCCGCCGGGTTTTAAAAGGTCATAGATCTTATCCAGCGCTTTGTCACGGTCTTTCAGGTAGAGCAGCACATTGTATGCCGCTATCGCGTCATAGCTTTCCTTCTCTGCCGGAAGCGTGTCAAACGTCCCCTGCCGGAATTCTATGTTGTCCTTTCCCTCTGCCTCTGCCTTTTCCCAGGCGGCTGCCAGCATCTGCGCAGAGGGGTCCACCGCTGTGACCTTCTTTACCGTGTCTGCCAGTGCCAGGGTAAGGATCCCGGTACCGCAGCCAATCTCCAGCACGGTATCCTCTTCCTGCAAAAACGGTCTGGACCTTTTCATGGTCTTTTCATATGCACGCTCGTAAATCTGATAAACTTCATCGTCATAGCTTTCCGCTCTTTTATCCCAGAAAGCCGAAAGCCCTGCCTCTCTTTTTCCCATATGCTTCCCTTCTTTCCCCATAAATATCTTCCTGCCCGGGCAGCCTAGTGCAAAAATCTCCTGAGCAGCCATTCCTTTGTCCTGCTATACGGCAGATACCGGATGGGCAGATCCGGATGGCTGTACCTTTTCATAATCCCTTTTTCATGGCTGAAAGTCTCAAAGCTCTTCCTGCCGTGATAGCTTCCCATGCCGCTGTGTCCCACGCCTCCGAATCCCATATGGGAGGTGGCAAGGTGGATAATGGTGTCATTGACGCAGCCCCCTCCGAAGGACAGGTTCCTAAGGATCTGCTTCTCGGTCCTGGCATCCCGGGTAAACAGGTACAGCGCCAAAGGCTTTTCCCTCTCTCTGACAAAGGCTTCCGCTTCCTGGATGCTGGTAAATTCCAGCACCGGCAGCACCGGACCGAAGATCTCCTCCTGCATCACCGGAGAATCCTCTGTCACCTCTGTCAGAATGGTAGGCGCGATCTGAAGGCTGTCTGCGCAGCCGTACCCTCCCAGGACAGCGTGTTCCCCCCGGATCAGCCCCAGGACTCTGCGGTAGTGTTTTTCATTGATCATCCTGGGATAATCGGGATGCGCCAGAGGCTCCTTTCCCCAGAACTTTTCTGTCCAGAACTGCAGCTTACGGATCAGCTCTTTGCGGACCTTTTTGTGTACCAGGACATAATCCGGCGCCACGCAGGTCTGCCCGCTGTTTAAAAATTTGCCGAACACGATGCGCTTTGCCGCCAGGGAAAGATCTGCGGTCTCGTCCACAATGCAGGGACTTTTGCCGCCCAGCTCCAGAGTCACCGGAGTCAGATTCTTCGCCGCTTTTTCCATAACCAGCTTTCCCACCGATACGCTTCCGGTAAAGAAAATATAGTCAAACCGCTGTTCCAGAAGGATGGCGTTCTCTTCCCTTCCCCCTTCTGCCACTGCCGCAAACTGAGGGGGAAAGATTGATTCGATCAGTTTCTTTATCACTGCGGACACATGGGGCGCATACGCGGACGGCTTCAGGATACAGCAGTTTCCCGCCGCTATGGCGCCGATCAGCGGATCCATGCTGAGCAGGAACGGGTAATTCCAGGGAGCCATGACCAGTACACAGCCATAAGGCTCCGGGATCACCAGACTGTCTGCCGGAAACTGCGCCAGAGGCGTGGGCACTCTCCTTGCCCGGCTCCAGCGGTCCACATGCTTTTGGATATAGGAAAGCTCGGACAGTGTCATGCCGATCTCGCACATATAGGATTCAAAAGAGGATTTCTTCAGATCTGCCTTTAATGCTTCCTGGATCTCCTGCCGGTATTCCAGGATTGCCCGGCGCAGCCGCTGGAGCGCCTGCTTTCGGAATTCTGTTCTTTTGGTAATGCCCGTTGTGAAAAAACGCTTCTGGCTCTGCACCAGCTTTTCGATCTCTGCTCTTTCCATGCTGCTCTCCTCCTGTCCCTGCTGTCTCCCGCTCCTTCTGCGCTCCGACAGTACCGCTTATCCTTCTACGATCAGATATCTGCCGTCCGGCAGGGCGAAGACCTCGCTTGCGTCTGCGATCTCTTCAAGGGTCATGCCGTCCACATCCATGCCGTTCTCATCAAAATAATCCCGTACCTCCTTCAGAGAATCTACCACAACTGCCATGCAGTCCTCCAGAAAGGCTTCCGCTTCTTCCACGGTCTCTGCCACAGGCTCTGAAAATAACTTGCCCTGTTCTTTTAAAAAAGTTAAAATGCACTCTTCACTGTATTCATTCATACCAGTTTCCTCCTTGTGTGATGTTCTTTTCTAAGAGGGTTTCTGCCCTCCTGTCTGCTGCAATCTATTTATGGTTCCTCTCTCTTACAGCCAGTAAGGAAGGATCTGTCTTGCTGCTTTGTTATCGATTCTTTACAAATTCCAGGATCTCTTCGGGTCTGTCCACGATCTTCGCTGCCTGGTGCTCTTCCAGTTCCCTGCGGGGACGGAATCCCCAGGTAACGCCGATAGTAAACATGCCTGCTGCCTTCCCGGTCTCCATGTCGGTATTGGTATCGCCCAGATACAGGCACTCCTCAGGCTTTGCTCCAAACTCCCGGGCAATCGCCAAGGCTCCGATGGGAGACGGCTTTCTGGGAATGGTCTCTGTCTGCCCCTGTACCTTGTGGAAGAGATCTTTGCCGAAAATAGTCTCCACCACCTCCACTGCCGCCCGGTGGGGTTTGTTGGAAAAGACCGCGATCTTCAGTCCTTCTTTTTTCAGTCCTTCCAGCAGATCCAGGATCCCGTCAAAAGGCTTTACATGGTAAAAAGGATCCTCTTCAAACCATTTGCGGTAAAGGACCCGCACCGCCTCGTAATCTGCCCTGTCTCCTCCCGGCACTGCCGCCAGCATACGTCTCACCAGCTCGTCCGCTCCGTCTCCGGCATAGAAATTATAATCCTTCACCGCAATGGCAGGCAGACCGAAATGCGCAAGGGTCCGGTTGCCCACATAGGCAATGGACTCTACCGTATCGGCGATGGTCCCGTCTAAGTCAAAAATCGCTGCTTTGTATTTCATATCTGCCACTCCCTGATATCGATTCCCAGCTCTTTCAGCTCCTGATAAAGTCTTGCCGCAGGAAGTCCTACCATATTGCTGTAATCCCCGTGGATCTCCTTGATGAACACCACTGCCTTTCCCTGGATGCCATATGCGCCTGCCTTATCCTCCGGTTCCCCGGTAGCAATGTAGCTCTGGATCTCTTCTTTCGTCATAGGATAGAAAACGACTTCTGTGGTTTCGTGGAACGTGCGTGTCTTTTCCTCCTCCTTTTCTCGGATGCAGACCGTCACTCCGGTGTAAACCTGGTGGCGGTTTCCCTGGAATTTTTCAAGCATCCGGGCAGCTTCCTCAGGAGATCCGGGTTTTCCGTAAATTTCCCCTTCATAGACCACCACGGTATCGGCGCCGATGACTGCCACGTCGCCGGGTGTCCGGTCAAAAACCTCCCTGCACTTTAAGGCAGACAGCTTTTTCACAGCCTTTGCCGGATCCCGGGTGTCGATCACTTCTTCCGCCTGGCTTACGCACACAGTAAACGGGATTCCCGCCTGGGTCAGAATGTCCCTGCGTCTGGGTGAGGCGCTTGCAAGTATAATGTTCTTCATGACAACTCCTTTGTATGTTTCTCTTTTCTCCTTTTCAGTATAGACGTTCTCCCCCGTTCCTGCAACCAAAAATTACAGGCGGAGCGCTTTTCTTAAGCATCTCCGCCTGTTCTGTTTTTTAGTCAATGATCTTTGTATTTTTATTGAGCCAGCGCCCTGCCCAGTTCCTGGCAGGCTTCCTTTGCCTCGTCGTCGGGTTCTTCATTGCAGATGACTCCGTCCTGCACCAGATTGGCGCCGTCCTCCCGGCATTTGGCTTCCCAGTTTCTCATCCATTCGCCGTCGCCCCAGCCATAGGAGCCGAACAGACCGATCTTCTTTCCGGAAAGGGCGCTTTCGCAGGCTTCAAATACCGGTGCGAATTCAGTATCCTCCAGCTCCTCATCTCCCATAGATGGGCAGCCAAAGGCAATGGCGTCATAATCTCCCATCTGCTCTGCCTGGAAAGAGGAAACCTCGATCATTTCCGCTTCTGCTCCCTGGTCTTTCATACCCTGCAGGACTTCCTGCGCCATCATCTCTGTATTGCCTGTTCCGCTCCAGTATACCACTGCTGTTTTCATAATCTCTTACCTCTCTTTTCTTGTTTGACTTTCTATGTTAAGCCGCCACGATCAGCTTCTTTACAGGTCTTCCCATCAAGAACAACTTCTCATAGACTGCCTCACATTTCTTAAATTTGCGGAAAGTTTTGCGGGCGTCGCACTCATTGCAGTAGACCTTCCAGCATCCGCAGCATTTGCAGTTCCTTCCTTCGTTTTCTATAAAGCCTTTTACATCTGCCTCCGGATAACCTAGGAAAAGACCAATCTCATGAGGAAATGCCCCGCAGGTTCCGATCCTCTCCTTCAAGATCTCCACTGCCTCCCGGGCAGCGGTATAGGTATAGCCTTCCTCCTTTAACATCTGTCTGGTTTCCCTTCTCTGAAGGTCTGCCTCCAGCCTGCTTTTCCTGTACACATACAGCAGGGCGCGCTTTCCGTTGATCTTCATGACAGTGATTTTAAGACCTTTTTCTCTCAGTATTTCTTCCCACATGGCTAAAATACCTTCCAATTGTTTCCTGTCCTCCCAGGGATACCAGAAAAGATTCCCTGTCTTAAGCCCTGCCAAGGTGGGCGCGCTGTGCCGGATCAGAAATTCTTCAAGCATATGCGGGTCCTCCTTTGATCTCCTCCAGAACGGACTGCAGAGCCGCCGTACTGCTTCTGTGAATGCGTACGATGGGGATATTATTTCTTTTGGCTTCCTGGGAAGCGTTCATGACCATTTTATGGGATACGGTATTGGTAAATAGAAGGAGCAGGTCCGGACATCCCATTTTCTTCCGGATAGATCCGTGTTCTTTTACAAAGACTTTTGCCTTGCACCCATAGTCCTCACATAAATTTTCATATCTGGCAACCATCCTCTCATTTCCTCCGATGATAACAATACTCATAATTTCATCCCCTTTCTAGTTAGTAATATCTAACTCTATGTTTTAAAAAAAGGCAGAATTCTTTCGATTTTCTGCTGTTTCCGGTATCTCTTTTCTGAACCTTTGCCGTCCTGCTTTGGATCAGCATGATTATTAGTTCCAACTAACTACTATCATACTCATTTTTTTCCATTTGTCAATAGGGTTTTTAAATTTTTTCTTTTTCAGACGGATTGACCCCTTCCTGCTTTTCTGCTAGAGTGTTTTTAAAACACCAAAGGAGATGAACACGGATGAAACTGCTTTTTACTGATCTGGACGGAACCCTGTTAAATGATGATGGATCCATTTCTCAGGAAAACCTCTCTGCCATCCGGCGTGCTGCCGAAAAAGGAAACCTGACCGTCATCACCACCGGACGTTCTCTTTCCTCTGCCCTCCCCTATATCCGGCAGCTGAAAGAAATCCAGAAGCCCTGCTATGCCATTACCTACAACGGCGGGCTGATCTATGACTGCACCAGGGAGGAGATCCTGTATAAAAGGACCATTCCCCTGCCCTATGTACAGTATATCTTTGCACAGGCAGAAAAATTTGATATCCACTGCCAGACTTACGAAAACGGCACAGTCCTTGCGCCCCGGGACCGTACAGAGCTGCGGGAGTACCAGGAGCACTCCTGTATGCCGGTAAAGATTGATCCACTCCTCTTAGAGCATCTGAAGGAAGAGCCGGTGAAGGTCCTCACCTCCTGCCTTTCTGACCGGGAGCATCACGACCGCTACCGCCGCTCCCTGACCCAGTGGGCAAAGGGAAAGGTTTCCGTATTCTTCTCCAATGAGCACTACTTAGAGCACGTTCCGGAAGGCACCTCCAAAGGCGGAGCGATCCTCTGGCTCTGCAGACAGCTGGGTGTTCCCGTGGAAAATACCGTAGCTGCCGGAGACGCAGAAAATGATATCACCATGCTTGCCACCGCCCATGTGGGCGTCTGTATGGCAAACGGCGCAGCGGAAGTCAGGCAGCAGGCAGATTACATCACTCTTTGCGACAACAATCACGGAGGGATCCGGGAGATCATTGAAAAATTCATAGAAAATTCATGAAGAATCTCTTTATTCTTCTTATAAACTGGATTATAATGGAGAAAATATAAGAGAATGGCAGCAGGGAAGGACTTGTGCCTTCCAGCAGACTGATCTGCCTGCGGACATCCGTAATCATGAGCATGAAAGGAATATGGATATGGGAAATTTTGGTAAGAAAATGGTTGGCTTTGGCATTCTGGGGGCAGCTGCCGGCGCGGCAGTTTACTACTTCCAGAAGAAAAAAGAAGAAAATCCTGATCTGCAGGAAGAATTCGCAGATTTCCAGGACAATGTAAAAGAGACTGCCGCTTCTGCAGTCAATGTAGCCGTGAAATTAAAAGAAGCCGTGGAAAAATCCGTAGACGACGCTGTATCTAAGGTCAAAGAACACACCGATGATTTCGTGGACGAGGATATCTTTGAGGAAGAAGATACCGACCTTGGCGATGATTTTTCCGACCTGGCAGAAGATGTGAAGAAAACTGCCGAAGACGCAGCCGAGAAAGCCAGATCTGTGGCTTCCGACTTAAAAGAGAAAGCCCAGGAGGCAGCAGAAGACCTGAAGGAGAAAGCCGAAGATGCGGCAGAAGATCTGAAGGAAGCTGCAGCGGATCCTGACAACGGACAGGAATCCTAAGGCGGCAGCCAGGAATCACACTCTGACTTGGCACTTTCTTTTTGCAGGCAGAATGCCATGCGTATCTCTGCCCCTTATCAAAACGGAGGAGGTCCTGCCGGACAAATTTTTCTGCCGGTCAGGACCTCCTCTTTTCTTATGTCTTAAGTTTCTCAGAAAACCAGCTGCACCAGGAGCATGTAAAACACCGTTCCCCCGGCAATGGACAGCAGCATCTGCCGCTTCCATTTATGCAGGACGATCACCAGAAGTACGGCGAGCAGCTCCGGGATCCCATGGCTTCCGGCAAGGACGTTTACATCTTTTAAAGAATAGATCACCAGCATCCCGAAGACTGCCGCAGGCAGCACCTTTCCCAGATACCGGATATACCCCGGCGTCTCCTTTCCCGGCGGGAACACCAGGAAAGGCAGGAAACGGGTCAGCAAGGTTCCCAGCACCACCATGGCAATGGTAATGATCTGCTGTGTCAGCGTCATAGTTTCTCTCCTTTCCCGTCCTCCAGCCTGGGACGAAGCAGGGTCAGCGCAGCCAGGATCAGCAGCATGGCAGGTATGATAAAGTTCTCACTGCCGAAGACTGCCAGGCACAAAAGGGACAGCCCAAGCCCGGCAAGGGAACTGATATGATTCTGTTCCTTCAGCCACTGCTCTAAAAAGATCACCACGAACATGGCAGTCATGACAAATTCCAGCCCTTCTGTGTCAAACTGAATAAAGGATCCGAAGATCCCTCCCAAAGTAGCGCCGAACACCCAGTAAATATGGTTCAAAAGGGTGACAAAAAACATGAACCAGCCCCGGTCCACATCCTCCGGGATCTTTGCCGTATAGTTAATGGAAAAGGTCTCGTCGCACATGCCGAAGATCAGATACAGCTTCTTCTTTCCCACGCCCCGGAAACGGTCCAGCATGGAGATCCCGTAAAACAGGTGTCTGGCATTTACCATAATGGTCATGACCAGCGCCTGGATAGGATTAAAGCTTCCCAGCAGCATACTGACTGCCACAAACTCCACAGATCCGGCAAAAACAGTCATGCTCATCACCATGGGATACCAGAAGCTGAACCCGGACACATTCATATAAATCCCATACGTCAGCCCCAGAAACCAAAACCCTGCAAAGATGGGGATCGTAAAGGGAAACGCGCAGAGGAACGCCCGCTTCAGCTTCCCGCCCTTTGTCTCTCTTTTCTGGTCTTTCATAAACTTTTCTCCCTGACTTCTCCGATTTTCTCTATGATCTGCCGTTTGTATGCCAGGAACTCCTCTGTCAGATTAAAATCCGCTCTCCTGGGTTTCGGCTCTGTAATGACGATCTCCTCTGTGATCCTGCCGGGTTTTCCTGTCAGCAGATAGATCCGGTCTGCCAGAAGTATGGCTTCATCAATATCGTGGGTGATAAAGATGGTAGACAGATGGATCTGCTCCATAACCTTCAGATACCACCGGTGCATGGCGCTCTTGGTCAAAGTATCCAGAGCAGAGAAGGGCTCGTCCAAAAGGGCGATCTTCTGGGAGAACATATAGGTCCTAAGAAGAGCCGCCCGCTGTCTCATCCCGCCGGAAAGCTGCGCCGGGTACTGCTTCTGGGTACCCTCCAGCCCGAACTCCGGAAAATATGGCTGCACCTTCTGCCTGGCTTCTTTTTTCTTCTCACCCCGGATCATCAGGGGCAGAGCCACATTGTCCTCGATAGTCCGGTAGGGAAGCAGCAGGTCCTTCTGGAGCATATAGCTGACATTTCCCGGCTTCCCCGTAATGTCCTCTCCGTCCAGGTACACCCTGCCCTCTTCCGGCAGCAGCAGCCCGGAGATCACATTAAAGAGCGTGGTCTTGCCTGCGCCGCTGACACCCAGCAGTGCCACCAGCTCCTTTTCGTGAAGCTGCAGGGAAATCTTTTCCAGAACAGGAACCCCGTCAAAAGCCTTGGATACCTGTTCCACTCTCAGTTCTGCCATATTCTTTCCAACCTTTCCCTGCCTTACTGCGGCAGATAATCATTGGAGAACCCTGCGTCCTGCGGGATCTCAGTCTCAGAGAGCCCGTTTTCATTGAGCCAGGAATAAAAGGCGTTCCACCTTTCCGGATCGATATAGCCCCAGCGTTCTGCGTCTGCCTGGTACTGGTCTGCCAGATACTCCTGGCTTGCCTTTACCAGTTCCTCATCCAGCTCCGGAGATGCCTGGCATAAGATCTGCGCAGCCCCGTCCGGATCCTCGATGGCGTCCTGATAGCCCTTTTCCAGAGCTCTTAAGAAGGCTTTCGCCGTATCGGGCTCTTCTTCCAGAAACTCATTGTTGGCAATGATCACCGGCGTATAATAGTCAAATGCCGGATTGATATCTTTAAAAGCAAAATAGTCGGTCTCCAGCCCTGCTACTTCTGTAGCAATCCCTGCCCAGGCATAAAAGACCCAGATGGCGTCTACGGACTGGGATTTCAGGGCAGATACCTCGTCGGTAACTGTGCTGGGGATCAGCTCCACCTTGCTGAAGTCTCCGCCGTCCTCTTCTACTACGTTCTGCACCATGGCTTTTTCAATAGGCGCGTCCCA
Organism: Candidatus Blautia merdavium; assembly: GCA_019119975.1. Taxonomy (GTDB): domain Bacteria; phylum Bacillota; class Clostridia; order Lachnospirales; family Lachnospiraceae; genus Blautia; species Blautia merdavium. The sequence continues at coordinate 16,678 of DWVZ01000025.1, forward strand.
GGTGGCGTATTTCTTTCCTTCCATTCCCTTGGGGCGGTCCATGCCTTCCCCTTTTCTGGAAATGATGCCGGAGGTATTATGCTGTACCACAGCTGCGATGGCAGTGGTGGGAAGGGCATTCTCCCCTGTCACGCCGGGCGCCATGGTATCCTGGAAGGAGACGCCGACCTGTGCCTTTCCGGACGCCACCAGAGCGTCTGCTCCGTCCTCCGGCGGCTGCACGATCTCTACCTCCAGACCTTCCTCTTCAAAATACCCCTTTTCCTGTGCCACATACAGTCCGGTATGGTTGGTGTTGGGGGTCCAGTCCAGGACGAAGGTCAGCTTCTCCAGCTCTTTTCCTTCCTCCCCGCCGGCTTCTTTTGTATCATTTCCCTGACATGCGGTCATGGCGCATACCATTGCCCCGCATAAAAGCACTGCCAATATTTTCTTTTTCATCTGTCTGTCCTCTCCTATTTCTTGTTTTCCCAGGGCATGCATTTTTTCTGCAGCAGATCTACCAGCTTCATCAACAGCAGACTGATGACGGAGATGAGAAAGATCACTGCAAACATTTTGTCAAAGGCAAACGCCTTCTTCACTCTTGTCATATACACGCCCAATCCCTGAAAGCCTCCCAGCCATTCGGAGATCACCGCTCCCACCACAGAATAAGAAGCGGAAATCCTCAGGCTGGCAAAAAACTGCCCCATAGCGCCGGGAAGCTTGATGCAGCGAAAGATCTGTAAATTGGAAGCTCCCATAGAGCGCATCAGGTTCAGCATGTCTTTGTCCGCGGATTTAAATCCGTCCAGCAGTCCTACCGTCACCGGGAAAAAGGTCACAATGACGATGAGGATCACCTTGGGCAGCATCTCATAACCGAACCACAGCACCAGAAGGGGCGCGATCGCCACAGTGGGAACGGTCTGGGTCACCACGATCAGGGGATAAAGCGCCTTGTAAAGCCGGTCAAAGCGGTCCATGAGGACTGCCATGACAAACCCTACCGCGACGCCGCTGATAAGCCCCAGCGCCGCCTCCAGAAGCGTCACCCTGGAATTCTCCAGCAATAAGGGCAGTTCGCTTAGAAATGCCTGTACCACCTCCACCGGGGAAGGCAGCATATAGTTGGGCACCAGCCCTGCCATGGAGACTGCCTGCCAGAGGATCAGGATCACCCCCAGCGCGGCAGCAGCCCACAGCTTACTGGTGATGCTTTGAAACTTTTTTCTCAATGGTAAGCACATCTCCTTCTGGTTTATAGCTGACCTTGATATAAGCCGCAACTGAAGGAGCGCCTGCCCGGACAGCGATGTGCTGGCATTCTTTTACAATGTCCATCAGTTCGTCGTAATCTCCCTCAATGGTGGTCTCAAAAGGTCCTACATAGTAATTGTAACCTGTGCTTTTGATGTAGGCGATGACCTCGTCTACAATCCGGATCAGCTCCTCGTTGTTTTCCGCAGCCGGTAAGGACTGGATTGCTACACTTGCGTTCATGTCTTTGTTCTTCCTTTCTTTTCTTTTTGCTTTGTGTTTTCTTTCTATGTTTTGTGCTTGCGTTCAGGCGGCACTTCCCGGCATATTTCTTCCTGCGCAGCAGCTCTTCCAGCAAAATCAGCGCTTCTGCGGCGCATCGTCTGCTGCTTTCAGATGCTCTTCTGAGAAAAAAATCTTTGCGGGAACATAAAAAAACTGCCAGGGTATACCTGACAGGAATATCTTTCTCCTGGGATCCATGAGCTTTCTTACACCTCATCCTTCCCGCGTTTTTTGCCTTGATATTCCTCCGCTGGCATTACCCAGATCAGGTATACGGGTCTAAGACGAATCTGGTCTTACTCTCAGCCGGACTTTCTCCAGCTCCCCACTTCCTTGTACAGTCTACTCCTCTTTACAAAAAGTGTCAATGATTTCTTAATTCATCCTGCGGAACTCCAGCGGCGTCACCCCTGCCATCTTTTTAAACATTGCAGTGAAATGGCTGGCATCCAGAAAGCCTACCCGGGCTGAGATCTCCTGCACCTCCACCCTGGGGGCGCACAGCAGGAATTCCTTTGCCTTATTGATCCGGTACACAGTCAGATATTCATAGGCGGAGCAGCCTAAAAACCGGCGGAACAGCCTGGAGAGGTACTGGGGCGTTACATACACCTTTTCACTTAATTCCTGTATGGAGATCTGCTCTGCATAGTGAAGTTCCATTTCTTTTAATACCGGCTCCACATAGCGCTTATACAGGGGATCCTCTGCCAGGGAATGGCTGTAGACTCCATTGACAAACTGCATCAGCAGGGTATAGCAGTCAATGGAAAGCTCCTTGGCATCCAGCGGAGGATTCTCATATTTCTTCACGATTTTCCCGATCAGCTCCCGGATCTTTGCTCCCTGGTCCTTATCTACAAAGATCACCTGCCGGTTGTCCAGGATTCTGGCAATGCTGCTCTCGATGGTCCCGGTCAGGGTGAAAAAGGCAGTCCTCCACTGTTCGTCCCCGCTGTAGGCATGACGGATAAAGGGCGCGATGAGTACGCCCTCTCCCGGATGCAGCGGATATTCCTTTCCCTGTATGAAAATCTTTCCCATGCCTTCTTCGGTCTGAAGATAATGGTAATGGGGGTAGCCTTTTGGTCTGGACACCGGGATCTGCTGCCAGCAGTCGCCGATGGAATCCAGGGTAAAAGGCTCTGTAAGGGGGGTATTTCTAAAATAGATCGGCATGATGTTCACCTGTTTCAAAATGTTATAGTATTTAGCCTAACATATCATACAAACTTTCCTTTTTCAATGGTAAAATACAGATAGATGCAAGCAGCGAGACGCCCGGCAGATCAATCTCTGCCGCCGCCGATCAAAAGAAAAACATGCAGGAGGAAAACAATGAGAGAATTTGATTATTCTATGGTAAAAAATCCGGAATATTTTAAAGACGGCTGTGTAAGCGCTCATTCCAGCCACAGCTATTACGGTTCTCTTGCCCAGGCAGAAGCAGGGGAAGAAAACTTCCGGTACAGCTTAAACGGCATCTGGAAATTCCATTATGCCAAAAACTATCAAAGCGCCATCCCCGGATTTGAAAAAGAGGATTACTGCTGCAGATCCTGGGATGATATCCGGGTTCCTGCCCATATCCAGATGGAAGGCTGGGATGCGCCCCAGTACGCCAATGTCCAGTATCCCTGGGAAGGCAAAGAGCAGATTCAGCCCGGCGAGATCCCGGAAGCCTTCAACCCAGTGGCAAGCTATGTGAAATATTTTGAAGTGCCGGAAAGCATGAAGGACCAGAGAGTCTTCCTCTCCTTCCAGGGAGCGGAAAGCGGACTGGCAGTGTGGTTAAACGGCTCTTTTGTAGGATACAGCGAGGACAGCTTTACGCCCTCTGAGTTTGAGCTGACGCCTTACTTAAAATCCGGAGAGAACAAGCTGGCTGCCCAGGTATTTAAATGGACCAGCAGCAGCTGGTGTGAGGACCAGGACTTCTTCCGCTTCTCCGGCATCTACCGTGACGTTTATTTATATACGGTTCCCCAGGTCCATGTCTGGGATCTGCGGGTAAGGACCCTGCTGGACGATACCTTCACCCATGCGGATCTGGAGCTGGTACTGAAGGCAGAAGGCAGAGGAAAAGCAAAGATCACCCTGTTTGACCAGGAGGAGACTGTGGCTTCCTGCGAAGCCGACCTGGATGGCGATGAGACTGTCTGCGTGATGAAAGTGGAGCAGCCAAAGCTGTGGAGCGCCGAGGATCCCTACCTCTACCAGATCCTCATTGAAGTATCCGATGAAAACGGGGAAATCACAGAAGTAATCCCTCAGCACACCGGTTTCCGCCGCTTTGAGATGAAGAACAGCCTGATGATGCTCAACGGAAAGCGCATTGTCTTTAAGGGCGTCAACCGCCACGAGTTCAGCTCTCTCACCGGACGCCAGGTAAACAGGGAAGATGTGATCAAAGATATTATCACCATGAAGCAGAACAACATCAACGCCATCCGCACCTGCCATTATCCCGATGATGTGATGATCTATGACCTGTGCGACGAATACGGTCTTTACCTGATCGCGGAGAACAACCTGGAATCCCATGGTTCCTGGGATACGGTAAAGGAAGGCTCCGGCGAATACGACGGGGTAGTGCCCTGCGACAAACCGGAATGGCTGGCAATGATGCTGGATCGTGTCAATTCTATGTACCAAAGAGACAAGAACCATCCGGCGATCCTGATCTGGTCCTGCGGAAATGAATCCTTCGGCGGAAAAGACATCTATGAAATGTCCCGGTTCTATAAAGACAACGATCCCACCAGGCTGGTGCACTATGAAGGGCTCTTCCACGACCGCCGCTACAACGATACCAGCGACATGGAAAGCCAGATGTACCCCAGCGTGGAAAGCATCAAAGCCTTCCTGGAAAAAGACCGCAGCAAGCCTTTTATCTGCTGTGAATACACCCACGCCATGGGAAATTCCTGCGGCGCCATGCATAAATACACGGACCTGACCGATACAGAGCCCCTGTACCAGGGCGGCTTTATCTGGGATTACATCGACCAGTCCATTGACAAGAAAGACCGCTATGGAAACACTTACCAGGCATACGGCGGCGACTTTGACGACCATCCCTGCGATTATAATTTCAGCGGAAACGGCATCGTATACGGACAGCACAGAGATCCTTCTCCCAAAATGCAGGAAGTGAAATTCAATTACCAGAACATCTCCGCAGAAGTGACCGAAGAATTTGTAACCGTCATCAACAAAAATCTTTTTGTAAACACCGATGCCTTTGACTGTGTAGTAACTCTGAAAAAGAACGGAAAGCTCGTGAAAAAGGCAGCTCTGGAGACCCATACGGCGCCTCTTAGCCGGGATGTCTATGACCTTCCGATTCTGGTGCAGACCCTGCCGGGAGAATACACAGTAACTGTCTCCTTCCAGTTAAAAGAGGATACCCTGTGGGCAGCAAAGGGGCATGAAGTGGCTTTCGGCGAATATACCTACCAGGTATCCGGCACAGAAGAAACCCACAAAGGCGCCCTTCAGGTCATTGACAGCATCCACAATCTGGGCGTGAAAGGAGAAAACTTTGAAGTGATGTTCTCCTACTTAAACGGCGGTCTGGTCTCCTACCGTTTCGGAGGCACTGAAATGATCAAGATGATCCCCAAACCCAACTTCTGGAGAGCGCCTACGGACAACGACGACGGCAATCTGATGCCCATGCGCTATGCCCAGTGGAAGATCGCCAGTATGTATGCCTCCCACAAAACACCTGCGGGTGCCTATCCTGGTTCTTCTCCCATTGAAAAGGAGATCACAGACCAGTATGTAAAGATTTCTTTCACCTATTACCTGCCTACCGCCCCAGCCTCCCAGTGCAGGCTTTCCTATAAAGTCTGCGGCGACGGCTACATTGAGACACAGCTTCACTATGATCCGGTGGAAGGACTTGGCGATATGCCGGAATTCGGCGTGATGTTCAAGCTGGACGCGGATTATGATCAGGTTTCCTGGTACGGCATGGGACCGGAAGAAACCTACGAAGACCGCTGCCTGGGCGCTAAACTTGGCATATACCGCAATGAGGTCAGGGATAACATGGCGAAATACTTAAATCCCCAGGAATGCGGCAATAAGATTGGCGTACGCTGGGCATGCGTGACCGATAAAAAAGGTCGGGGTATGCGCTTTACAGGCGACAGAATGAACTTCTCCGCACTGCCTTACACCCCTCATGAACTGGAAAACGCCCGGCATGAGTTTGAACTTCCTGCTGTACACTACACAGTTGTACGAGTATCCAAACAGCAGATGGGCGTCGGCGGCGACGACAGCTGGGGCGCAAGAACCCATGAAGAGTACCTGCTGCCCTCAGGAAAAGAAATGGACTTTGTATTCGGATTCCAGGGAATCTGACGTAGCGTCTGTCCTGACAGAACCTGCGTAAAAAGAGCTGTCCCTTCCAACCCTTTGTTGGACAGGGGC
>DWVZ01000179.1 GCA_019119975.1 Candidatus Blautia merdavium
GACCCGTGTATACGGCTGAACCGGTGAAATTCCGGTACCGACAGTATAGTCTGGATGAGAGAAGAAAGGATGAGATGGAAGCAGTATTTCCGTATGACTTTCCTATGGGTGCCCCGATGCAGGGGGCACCCTTTTTGCATTTGCGAAAATGCAGGTGAAGAATTTCCTTTTATGAAAAAACATGAAAAGGAGATAGAAGCAATGAGTAATGAAGCAGCAGCAAAAGGGTTGGAAAGAACACAAAACAGGTCAAAACTGAGGACCACGGTACAGATCGGGATGTTGGGGGCAGTGTCAGCAGTACTGATGCTCCTGTCATTTCCGGTTCCTTTCCTGGTTCCGCCATTTGTAAAGATGGATTTTTCTGAGCTTCCGGTCTTGATCGGAGCCTTCGCCATGGGTCCTGTGGCAGGGGTGTTTATTGAACTGATTAAGAACCTGCTGAATCTGGTACTGAATGGAAGTACCACAGGGGGCATCGGAGAACTGTCTAATTTTGTTATCGGATGTGCCTTTGTCGTTCCCGCAGGACTGATCTACAGAAGAAATAAGACAAAGAAAAGCGCTCTGATCGGTATGGGATGCGGTACTGTGTTTATGGCTGCACTGGGCTGCCTGAGCAACGCTTTTGTGATGTTCCCTCTGTACAGCACGGTCATGGGAATCCCTATGGAGCAGTTTGTTGCCATGGGTACTGCCATCAATTCTGCAGTTGACAATTTGTTCACATTTATTATACTGTGTATGGCACCATTTAATCTGATGAAGGGAATTGTGATTTCCCTGATTACGTTTCTTTTATATAAGAGACTGCGCGTATTGTTAAAAGGAGAGTAAAAAAATATGGCAAAGATCACCGGTATTACACAGACCACCAAGAACCCGTTTCTGAATATGTATGAGCTGGACAGAGAGACTAAGACAGGGCAGAAAGGGACTTATTATGTGGCTTCCAGAGCCAAGGACCAGGAAGGGCTGAAGCTGAAGACCAGAAAGAACACACCGGACGGGGTGATCATTTACAGCCTGTATGGAGAAGCCAGGGACAGGGTAGTGCTGGTGCGCCAGTATCGGTACAGCATTGATGATTACATTTATGAATTTCCGGCAGGGCTTGTAGAGCCGGGAGAGGACTTTCGGGAAGCCGCAGTCCGGGAAATGAAGGAAGAGACAGGGCTTACGTTTGCGCCGCTGTCTGTGGATGCTGCTTATGAAAAGCCGGCGTTCACCACGATCGGGATGACCGATGAATCCTGTGCCACGGTTTACGGGACAGCTGAGGGCAGGATTTCCGGAGAATTTATGGAAGATTCCGAGGAGATCGAGGTGGTCCTGGCTGACCGGCAGGAAGTGAAGCGGATCCTGAAAGAGGAAAATGTGGCGATCATGTGCGCCTATATGCTGATGCATTTTCTTCATGATGAGAATCCTTTTGATTTTCTGAAAGAAATCTAAAAATTTTGTATACTGGCGGTTATACGAGAAAAAATATGGTATAATGATTGAGCAAATGCAATTAGGATACCTGACAGACTATGAACAGAAGGGAATGCTGCATATGCGGTATTCCCTTCCTTCATATAAGGCAGAAAACAGAGGGAGTTATTGTCTGATGAAGTGGAAAAAATATGCAAAGGGAATCTTATCTTTTCTCATTACGGTAGTGCTGGTGATACTTGGCATTGTGCTGGGCATCCAGTTCCTGAAGTTTTTTATGCCGTTTGTGATCGGGTGGTTCATCGCTCTGATCGCCAATCCGCTGGTGCGTATTCTGGAGAGAAAGCTGAAGGTAGCCAGGAAGCATACATCCGTGCTTCTGATCATAGGGGTTCTGGCAGCTCTTGTAGGCGCTTTCTATCTTGTGGGAAGCAAGACCGCAAAAGAGGTGGGGATCCTCATTGAACAGGCGCCTGAGATTTACAGCAGTGTACGGGAGGATTTCCAGAACGCCGGAAAGAATCTGGATAAGCTTCTGGACGAGCTTCCGCAGAGCGTACAGGAGAGCGTGGACGATTTTGAAAAGAGCATTGGAGAATTTACCGGAGATGCTGTGGGCAAACTGAGCCAGATCACGGTAAACCAGGCAGGAGACATTGCCAAGAGCCTTCCGAACATCCTGATCTCTATTATTTTTTCGGTCCTCTCTGCGTATTTTTTCATTGCAGACCGGGACAGGATCCTGGAATTCGGACGCGCCAATACACCTCAGATCATACAGGAGAAATGGAAGATGTTTTCGGACAGCTTAAAAGGCGTCTTCGGAGGGTACTTTAAGGCGCAGTTTAAGATTATGGGAGTCATAGCTCTGATTCTTTTTGCGGGCTTTTTGATCCTTGGGGTGAAATTCGCTATTGTAGTGGCAATCCTCATAGCCTTTCTTGATATGCTGCCGTTTTTCGGCACAGGGACAGCTTTGATCCCCTGGGCAGTCTTCCAGCTTTTCTCCGGAGATGTAAGGCTTGCTGTGGGACTGGTGATCCTGTATCTGGTCACACAGTTGGTGCGCAGGATCATAGAGCCGAAATTGGTAGGAGATTCGATTGGCGTAAACCCTCTGCTGACTCTGATTTTTATGTATATAGGGTACCGCATCAGCGGAGTACTGGGAATGATCCTGGCAGTTCCCATTGGCGCCATTGTGATCAATTTTTATAAAGCGGGAATTTTTGACGGTCCGATCAATGGACTGAAGGAGGCAGCCGATGATTTTATCAAATGGCTGTATCGGGATGAGAGAACCTCATAGAAATAGAATAAGAATCCGGTGGGGTTTAGTTGAAAGGCGGCAGGATGCAGAAGCGCCCGGGAAACGTTTGTAAAGAATGCTTCCCGGGCGTCTTTTCTTGCCCTTTTGTATTTCATGAAACCATATGTTCCAGCGCCTGCCGGTCCAGTCTGCCGCTGCCGTTTACCGGAAGCTGCTTGACGAAAATAAATTTCTTAGGGATCAGATGTTCCGGCAGGAAGCTTAAAAGGTCTTCCTTCAGCCGGGATGTATAGGTCTTGTCGGAAATGTGCTTGTCCGGACAGACGACCCAGGCGTACAGATTGCTGACCTTATGGTTGCGCACCTTTGGAAGCACGGCGGCACGGGAGATCTGCGGAAGCCTCAGAAGGTTCCGCTCGATATCCTCCAGCTCTACCTGGTATCCGTGGAGTTTTACCTGCAGATCGATGCGTCCGCAGCAGAACAGGACCCCGTCCAGCAGATAGCCCAGATCTCCTGTGCGGTATCCATTGATCTCTCTGCCGTCTCGGATGCAGGTGAAAAAAGATTCCTTTGTAAGAAAAGAATTTTTATAATAGCCCGGGCTGACCGTATCTCCCAGGATCACGATCTCGCCTTTCCTGCCTTCTTCTACAGGATTGCCGGAGGAATCCCAGATCTCTGCAAATGTGCCAGACCTGGGTGAGCCGCAGGGCAGAGGACCGGCAGTCCGGGCAAGCTCCGGAGTGATACAGATCTGTGTGACAGCAGAAGTAGTCTCCCCATGACCATAGGTATTGTAGATACGGGCAGCAGGAAAACGGGCATAAAGTTTCTGTACCGTTTTGTTTTCCAGAAGCTCACCGCAGAAATGAAAATGCTTTAAATCAGGAAGCGTTTCCTGGCAAAAATCAGCAAGGTCCAGGCAGGCTTCTGCAAAAGAAGGAGTGCCCACAAAGACAGATGCCCGGGAGCATCTAAGAGAGCAGGCAAGGAGCTCGGGGTCTGTCTGCGTCTTTCTGTCCAGGCACCAGAGGGTGTCGCACCGTGCGAGGGCAGCATAAAAATTAGCAGCCGACAGCGGAAAAGAAAAAGGCGTCTGATTTAAGACCACGGCGGAACGGGAACCGGAGAGGACTTCCTGCTCTGTACCCGTCTCCTGCTGCGTATAGACGAATGGATCCAGGCTCCGGTCCAGACAGTCGGCAGTGATTTCCACTCCCCTGGGAATCCCGTTTTCCTCCGCTTGAAAAAGAATGTAAAAAAGATCTTCCTGCCTGGAGGGTTTCAGGGCTGAAGTAAGGAGACTTACTTCTCTGGAGGAAATCCTGGTTTCTTTCAGCAAAAGGCGGATCTGCTCCAAGGGCAGGACAAAATGGCATTGGCAGGATGCCGGGAGAGCTTCCACGGCAAAGACCACAGGCGGCGCTGTATTGTCCAGGATCATCTGCAGCTGCGGGGCAGGGATCGAGGTATCCACCGGACAGAAAGGACGCCCTGCCTTGGCGCACGCCAGAAAGCAGACTGCCATAAAAGGGTGCTTATGTCCATATACAACAATCGGATTTTTCGTGTGCCGGCATTTCCCGTCCAGATATAAGGCAAGACGGCTGGAATAGTCTTCCAGCTCCCCGTAAGTGATCTGCTCTGTGCCGCAGATCAGGGCAGGCTGCCAAGGGCAGCGCAGAGCGTGTTCAGAAAGCAGCGACAACAGATCTGACATTGGTTTCATCCCCTCTCAGTTTTATCTTGTTCTTTCATGATTTTTCTATAAGTCCAAAGATTTCTCTGCCGATTCAGGATGGAATCTGTAAAGAAACACAGAGAAAAAGTTTATCTATATTTTATAAAAAATTAAAACATTCCTTTTTTAAGAAACCAGCTATGGAAAACGAAAGAAATTCTAAAGTTTCCCTTAAAAGAAGCAGAGAGAAACAAAGGTGGAAAATTTCGGGAATTGCCGGACAAATTAAAGAAATAAAGGAGCCCTTCTTGCGCACAGAGGGAAAAAAGGCTATAATGCTCAGTAAGAATACTATGGACAAGGAGTAAAAGCAATGAATAAAGAATTTGATGTGATCGCACTGGGGGAATTATTAATCGACTTTACAGAAAACGGAGTCAGCGGTCAGGGAAATCCCATCTTTGAAGCCAATCCGGGCGGGGCTCCCTGCAATGTACTGGCAATGCTGAATAAACTGGGGAAGAAAACCTCTTTTCTGGGGGTAGTGGGCAAAGACCAGTTTGGAACCTCTTTAAGAAATACCTTAAATGAGCTGGGGATCGATACCGGTCACTTATACGAAGACCAGGAAGTCCACACCACACTGGCATTTGTACATACCTTTGAGGACGGAGACAGAGATTTCGCTTTCTACAGGAATCCGGGAGCGGATATGATGCTTTCCCAGGAGCAGGTAGACCCAGCGTATATCAGCTCTGCCAAGGCATTTCATTATGGAACCCTTTCTATGACCCATGAAGGCGTAAGAAAGGCAACCTATAAAGCCATTGACCTGGCAAAGGAAGCGGGACTTCTGATTTCCTTTGACCCCAATTTAAGACCGCCTCTGTGGAGCAGTATGGAAGAGGCAAAGAGCCAGATCGCCTATGGTCTCTCTAAATGCGATCTTCTCAAAATTTCTGAGGAGGAGCTGGAGTTCATGACAGGAACCAGCGATGTAAAGGAGGGAGCGCATCAGCTGCTGGGACAGTATCCGAATATTAAGCTGATGAATGTCACCATGGGAAAAGAGGGAAGCATTGCTTTCCATGAAGGCAAAGAAGTCTTCCAGGCGCCTTTTATCCAGGAGAATACCATTGAGACAACAGGAGCAGGAGATACCTTTGGAGCCTGTGCGCTGAACTATGTGCTGGAGCATGGGATCACCGGTCTGACAGAGGAGAATTTAAGTGAAATGCTCCGGTTCGCCAACGGTGCGTCTTCTCTGATCACCACCAAAAAGGGTGCTTTAAGAGTTATGCCGGAAAAAGAAGAGGTAGAGGCATTTCTCGCTTCCCGGAAGTAGTGTTTTTGTATAAAACAGATAAAGATACTCCTAGTTATTTTGTATGAAAAATATAAAAAAATTGGTAAAACCATCACAAACTTTATTCAGACAGATTGACAGAGAAGTGAATTTGTGGTAGATTAAGACCAGAGTAAGTGACAGGAAATAAGGACGAAAAGAGAATATATTAAAACAATATTTGCTGTTGCTGAAAGGGTTCTGATTACTGACGGATAATGTGGATAACCACAGGGGAATCAGAGCTTATAGCAGAAGCCGACCGTCTGGGCAACATTTGCAAAAGGCAGATGTTGCCCTTTTTTCAACTCTGGAGGAGATTGAAGGAAGGGCTTGAAAACAATTATTTTAAAGGAGGATGTTACTATGGGATTCAAATCAGACATCGAAATCGCACAGGAATGTACAATGGAGCCGATCACCAAGATCGCGGAAAAGGCAGGCATCGACGAAAAGTATCTGGAACAGTACGGAAAGTACA
>DWVZ01000180.1 GCA_019119975.1 Candidatus Blautia merdavium
GCAGTTGGAAATGATGGTGCGCGAGAAGGAATCATTGTATGTATGGAGCGCCTTATGAATATGGGAATACCTATGAATAATATTCTTATATATAATCTTGCGTTTTTACTTTCCGATGGATATAAAAGAACATATTCAAGTTATATTAGTGACATACCTGTACCGTTTCGCTTAATGAGTGTTCAAGAACTCACTCAATATGACATGATTGCTTTTTGTGGAGGAAATGCCCATACGCTTCTTAGCGAAATAAACAGAACAGGATTTTCGAAGCCCCTAAAGCAAGCAATAGAGAATGGATTGGTGTATCTGGGAATTAGCGCAGGTAGTATGATTGCTGCCGGAAATTTTTCCGATGGATTAGGATATTTAGCAAATCCGTTGATACCACACGCTGAAAAAGAGAGCCCTTTTGGAGATATATCGAAGAACGATTTGATTGAATTGGCTGACGGTCAAACTGTATTGATTAAAGGGAATCGACAGGAAATTATTTAATAAATTGAATACTGTTGTTTTTTTATCTTCGGGGCACCCTGACCCGAACTTTCAAAACTGAATATCAGCCGCCCACCAGCGGCCAGCGAAAGCAGTAAGTCTGAAAAAGATTTGCTGCTTTTTTTGTGTCCATTTGGCAAAATCGAAAATCACCCGTAGTAGGTAGGTGAAGCCAGAAAAAACTGCCTGCTCCGTTTGGCAAATTTCTAAGAGCGGTGGTGTGGGGAGTGAAAGGAAAAATTCTCTGCCCCGCCGGTTGCCAAAATCCTGTTGCCCGGATTACTAAGGCAAAAGAAATTTTGAAAAATCCCCGTCCAGCGGGTAGCTGGCGGCCTTTGAAATGTATCTTTAGCGGAAAGGGAAAAAGCCGCAGCCAGCGGGCAGCAAAGCCCCGTTCCGGCGTCATATTGGCGAAAGGAAAAAAGGCCGCCCACAGCGGGCCGCAAGCCCTGTCCTGTCCGTTCTATGTACGGAAAAACCAGACAGGGGCAGTCTGCGGCAGTCTTAGAGCAAGTTTCTACCACGGTGCCAAAATCCGCAATTCTGCGGTTTTGTCCCTCGCGGGAAACTTGTTGGGGAGTGCCTTCCCCAAACCCTGCTATGGCGGCTTGCGCCGCAAAAAGATTTCCGTTCGGGGCGGCACGCATAAAACAGCATAAGAATGTTTTCAGGAAACGGCGTAGCTTCGGCTATGCCGTTTCTCCGTTTTGCAGGTCAATCAGTAAAGACGCGGGGAGTATTCCTACAAGGTCATAGGAAATGTCAATCTGTTGTTCCCGATAACCCTTCGACTTGTCCGGCGCGTGAACATATACCGCCTTTACCATGTCGTTTAGGATAGTGGGTGTCAGCTCGTTCAAGTCGAGATACTTCCGCACCTTGCAGATAAACCTGTCGATATTCTCTGCCTGTTCCTCTTGTTCTGTAATTTCTTCATTCAACCGCAACAGCTTTTCCCGCAGTTCTTTCTGCTCCTGCTCGTAGTCGTCAGAGAGCATTTGAAATCTGCTGTCAGATAGTTTTCCGCCTACGTTGTCCTCATAAATACGCTTGAATAGTCGGTCAAGTTCTTCTATCCGTCGTTCTGCCTGCGTCAGTTGCCGACGCTTCGCCGCGAGTTCTCTTTTTGCTTCGGCTTTCTGCTTCGCACCCATAGCCTTGCGGAATTGTTCTTCATGGTTCGCAACACAGGCAATCGTCATTCTCATGTGGGCGAGTACGCCCCGTTCCAAGACAACGGCGCGGATAAAATGCGTCGCGCAAACCTCTTTCCCTTTGAGCCTTGAAGTAGAGCAGACAAAGTGGTCTTGCCTTGCTTCAAAGTTCCTGCTTGTGCAGTAATACAGCTTTTCACCGCAATCGGCGCAGCGCACAATGCCGGAAAACATATTTGTCTTTCCTGTCCTCGTCGGGCGGCGTTTGTTCTTCCGCAATTCCTGCACCCGCGCCCATGTGTCAGCGTCAATGATTGCTTCGTGGGTATTTTCAAACACAAGCCATTTTTCTTCGGGATTATTGCAGGTCTTTTTGCTCTTGTAGGACTGCTTGTAGGTTTTGAAGTTTACTGTATGCCCTTGATATTCCGGACGCTCCAAAATGTCGGCTATTGTATCGCCCGTCCAGTTAAAGGGATTATCCGGCGGCGCGTTCCTTGTCGCCCTGCCTGTCTGCTGAAAATGGATTGTCGGCGTTATGACTTTATCATCTTTCAGAATACGGGCAATCTGCGACGGCCCGTAACCGTCCAGACAAAGGGCGAATATCCGCTTGACAACTTCGGCAGCTTCGGGGTCGATAATCCACCGCTTTTTGTTTTCCGGGTCTTTCCTGTAGCCGTATGGCGGGTTGGTGCAGAGGTGTTCCCCCGCTTCGCCTTTTGACTTCATCACCGCGCGTATCTTCTTGCTGGTGTCTTTCGCATACCACTCGTTGATGATATTGAGAAAGGGGGTAAAGTCGCTGTCCTGCTGGTTTGCGCTGTCTATGCCGTTGTTAATAGCTATAAAACGCACGCCCTTTTCCACGAACAGGACTTCGGTATAAAATCCCACTTTCAGATAATCACGCCCAAGCCGCGACATATCCTTGACGATCAAGGTGGACACTTCGCCGTTTTCGATTTTTTCCAAAAGTTCGCTCCAACTTGGACGGTTGAAGTTTGTCCCGGAATATCCATCGTCCACGAAAAACAATGGATTTGAAAAATGATTTTCCTTTGCGTACTTACTTAAAATCGCCTTTTGATTTACAATGCTGTTGCTGTCGCCCGTTAGTTCATCGTCGCGGGATAGGCGGCAATAGAGGGCGGTAATCTTGCCAGACTGCCTTAACATCGTTTCTGCTCCTTTCATCGGCGGGCAGTCTGCCATTACAGGATTGCTTATACTCATTTTAACGCTCCTCGTCTTTTTCATCAATAGGGGAGTGCCCCATAAGCCGTAAAACTTTATGGGGTAGGCTTCGGCTTCCGTCGTAGCTTCCCGTAAAACGATAGAACGTCCTGCCGGATTGAATTGTAACTTCGTGTGTGGGCAACTCTTGATAGAGTGGATTTTTTACAACGATTTGCCCGTCTTTGATTGTTCGCTTCTTTTCCATTCCTTTCCCGTCCTTTCCTTTGTTTTGAGTAGGGAGCAAGCACAGCAAATGAGTACCCATTTGCGATTTTGGCTTGTTGGGAAAATCCCAAACCCTTTACTTTCTCTCACTCAATATCCCGTTTGAAAGGCAGCTTTTGTTGCACTTTCCCCCTCACTATATAAAAATGAAAATCCGGAAAATGATATTGACTTACCATGCAATTTGTGATATTCTAAATAAAAATATGTTTCTGCCGAGAAACGCTTATTCTTACTCCAGTCGGCCATGGAAGGAGTAAAAAAAAACGTCTATTTTTTTGTGGAGGTCAATATGATATTTCGAGAAATGAGGCAAAAAAAACAGGAACTATCGCGGCAAGAGATTGCGGATATTCTGCATAAGGGGACATCTGGTGTGCTTGCCCTTTTGGGCGACAACGATTATCCCTACGCCGTTCCAATCAGTTATGTGTATGACGACGGGAAAATCTATTTTCACAGCGCAAAAAGCGGTCATAAAATAGACGCTATTCAAAGAACTGAAAAAGCGTCGTTTTGTGTGATTGATAAAGATTTAGTTGTGCCGGAGGAGTACACAACTTATTTTAGAAGTGTAATTGCTTTTGGACAAATACGGATAATCGAAGGTGATCTCGAAAAGAGAGCAGCGATGGAAAAACTGGCAATCAAATATGCGCCGGAAGATACTGCCGCAAGCCGCGATCATGCCATAAACAGTGGGTGGAAGCCTCTTTGTGTGTTGGAAATGACAATCGACCACATAACAGGAAAAGAGGCGATAGGACTTGTAAAAGAAAAGGAAAAATTAAATAGACTGTAAATAAAATCAGCCCGCCGGGGTTTCATTTTATTGTGTAGTAGGCCAGCGTTACACAAACGCTGGCTTTTTTTTATTTGTTAGGAGGATTGATTATCATGTATGAAGGCAAATCACACACTTTATTTGCCAAATATGCCGTACCGCAAATGATAGGGTTGCTGTTTAACTCGGTCTATATGATTGTTGACGGTGTATTCATTGGCAATCGACTTGGCCGCGACGCTATGGCCGCCGCTGCCGTTTCTGTTCCGCTTGTCGAGATACTAATTGCATTGTCTATGGCAGTTGCCACAGGCGCGGGCGTTTTGATTTCCTCACATCTCGGTCAAGGTGAGAAAGAAAAAGCACGCCACATTTTTAGCCTTGCCGCCCTATGTACGGCTGTTATGGGGCTGTTGATTAGCGTATTGGGAAATATTTTTATTCACCCGCTTGCTGAACTTTTAGGCTCAACTCCGGTTATCCATGATGAAGCAATCAGTTATATGTGGTACATCATTACCTTTTCCCCATTCCTGCTTTTCAGTTTCTTGTTAAGCGGTCTGGTGCGTAATGATAACCGTCCAAAACTTGCCATGTTTGCCCTCATGTTTGGCTCTGTATCAAATATTGTCTTGGACTATGTGTTTATGTACCCATTGAACATGGGGATTGCCGGTGCAGCATTGGCTACCGCACTTGGCCCCATTTTCAGCGTTTTAATTATGCTGCCCCATTTCATATTCAAGCGCGGGGATTTGTACTTAACGAAATTCAAACTGAAGTGGCGGAGCATTTGCTCGGTCTATGTACTTGGCTTCCCGTCCTTTATCATGGAGTTTACTATTGGCATTATTACCTTTGTATATAACTTTGCCATTGTGCATTATGGCTTTGGGGAAATCGGACTTGCAGCCTACCTTGTCATCGGCTACTTAATGTTGATTATTTTGACACTGTTTCTTGGTATGGCGCAGGGCTTGCAACCCGTATTTAGTTATTTTATGGGGACAGAGGAAGAAAAACGGAGCAAATCTCTACTTGGCTTTTCCATTAAAGCATTTTTAGCAATAGGCGTTTTGTGCTATGTCTTGATCGTGTTCTTCTCTCGCGGCTTTTTCACGATTTTCAATCCGGGAGATATTGAACTAATCAACTTTATGGAAAGTAAAAGCCTACCTTACTTTTCCGGTTTCTTCCTTGCAGGATTTAATATTTTAATGATTTCTTATTGGCAGGCAAATGGGCGCACAAGTAACGCCCTTACGGTATCTCTATGCCGTAGCGTCATATGGCCGCCAATTTTGGTTGCCGTTCTTCCGCTGATTTTTGGCAGCGAAGCCGTATGGCTTTGCCATTCTATCAGTGAAATCATGACGGCGATTATAGCAGTTGTTTTGATTGTTTTCATAAAGCGCAAGAAAGAAAATCAGAAAGTTGGATTTTAAGGAGGGACATGATATGAAGCGGATCATTACCATAGGCCGTGAATTTGGAAGCGGTGGAAGAGAAGTTGGCAGGCGTTTAGCCGAAAGACTGAATATTGCCTATTACGACCGAGAGATTATTGATGAATTGATGAAACGAACTCAATTAGCGGAAAGTTATGTGTTGCAAGTGGAGGAAAGCAGGCCCCTGCCGCTGTTACCAATAACAACTGCTCGCACTTTTGGTATTCCTACCAACTATACATTGGAAAATCGTCTGTCCATTTATAAGCAGGAAAGCGAAATAATCCGCGAAATGGCAGAGAAATCGGATTGTATCATTGTAGGACGATGTGCAGACTATGTTTTGCAAGATTTGAACCCTTTTCGCTTGTTTGTATATGCGGATATAAGTTCTAAAATTGCCCGTTGCAGGGAAAAGGGAGCCGACGCAGCGGCGATGACGGATAAAGAATTGCAGCAAAAAATTATATCTATTGATAAGAAAAGAGCACGTTACTACCAATTTTATACAGAACAAGATTGGGGCAATAAAGCAAACTACGATTTATGTATCAACACCACCAATACAGAAATCAAGAAAATCGTTGCTGCCATAGAGAAGTTTATCGTTTAGCAGTATTGGGGATGTGTCAATATGTCTGTATTTCATTATCTTTCTTCTCATAACCTGCGGTCAAAAAAAGCCCTTGCGCTTGCATGGGATTTTGCGCCTATGAGTATGAACACACAAGTCATATAGTTATCTCTTATAGTTCCTGTACCAAACGCCCATGCGGTTTTATGCTGCGTGGGCGTTTGGTATTTTGCCCCCTGCTTGGGAAGAAAGGGGGTGAGAAAAATGATGAATAGTGAGCAGTATCGGGAACATATCGAGCGCACTTTCAACGCCTTTTGCAAGATTGTCCTTTACCATGCGGCGCTGGGTATTTACAAGAAAATACGGCGGAAGCAACAGTTTGAGGTATCACTCGACTATCTTCGGGAGTTTGATTTTGAGCCGATTGCCACAACAGACGAGTATTTTGTGAAATACGATATGCCTACCACTTTTACCGTTCGTGGGGAAACGGTCATTGTAGAAAGCGAGCAGTTAGCGGCCGCGCTTTTGCGTCTGCCGGAAAAGCGGCGTGAAGTGCTGTTTTTGCGGTACTACCTCGGTTACAGCGATACGGAAATCGGAAGGCTATTCGGAGTTTGCAGAAGCACAATCTTTCGTAGACGAAAAAGGTCATTGCGCTTCATACGAAAAGAACTGGAGGCGTTAGAAGATGAAGAATAGGAAATACAATTTGCTGCCCTATGAAACGATTGTAAAGGCAACCGCCGGGGAGCCGGAAGCGGTGAACACCGTCATTCAAACCTATACCGGCTACATCAAATATCTGTCCTACTTTCAAGGGAGTATCAACGACGATATTCAAGATTATCTCAAAGCGTCCTTAATGGAAGCACTACCCAAGT
Organism: Candidatus Blautia merdavium; assembly: GCA_019119975.1. GTDB lineage: Bacteria > Bacillota > Clostridia > Lachnospirales > Lachnospiraceae > Blautia > Blautia merdavium. Next base: position 6,810 of record DWVZ01000180.1, read on the forward strand.
TCCGCTTTGACAGATGACAAGTAGCAAAGGCAGAAAAAGCCGTCAAGGATAAACTTCGCGCTTCGCGTCCTTGACGGCTTTGCCCGTCTTTGCTGTCGGGTAATCAAGAGGGCGCAAACGGATAGACCGCTTGCGCCCTCAATCTATGATGATGTGTTACGCAATAGAGAGCGAGAGCGCCTTACACAACGCGGTTTTGCAGACTTGAAAACACAAGAGTTGAGTGTTTATATCCCCACCCTCAAAAATGGCGGTCTACTGCGTAACATTTTGCCATGCCAGCGTGGACATTTAGGCAGGCGAAAAGCCTTGATTTATGCGACTTGCAGAGAACGGAAACAGAACAAGTAGTATCGTATCCCTTGAAAGCGCAAAAATGCCTTTCTATCGTTCCACGCGGCACAGAAAAAGCGGGCAAGAAGTCTTTGACCTCTTACCCGCTTTTGTGGCAATCCGTATGGCAGCTACCCTGTTTCAGTTGATTGTTGATGCTGTTTTATGAGTAGCTACCATCGGCAGGCCGTTTTTTTGCGAGAACTGCCCCGGAAATACCTAACAGACCAGCCTATTTTTTGTGATAAGTGAAAGGAGGTTTACAGCCCATGCCGAAGCGATACAACACGCCCCACCGCAGCCGCGTTGTGAAAACCCGGCTGTCCGAAGATGAATACGCCGACTTCACAGCGCGGCTTGCGCCCTATGGTATCAGCCAGTCCGAATTTCTCCGGCAGGCGATACGGCGCACCGCCATACGCCCAATTATCCATGTGTCGGCGGTCAATGACGAGCTGCTTTCCGCTGTCGGGAAACTCACAGCCGAGTACGGCAGGATCGGCGGCAACCTCAACCAGATTGCCCGGTATCTGAACGAGTACGGCGTACCCTACAATGCGCTGTCCGGCGAGGTACGCGCCGCCATAGCCGACCTTGCCGCCCTCAAGTATGAA
>DWVZ01000181.1 GCA_019119975.1 Candidatus Blautia merdavium
AATTGAAGACAGATTTCGGTGGGATGTCAATATTGGATACGAGACAAAAGAGAAGCGCAAAGGAAGTTTGTTTATAAGCAACAAAAATAATGTGAAAGGTTTAGAGTTTCCCTTTGTCATCTGTTTGATGCAGGGAGATCTGGATGATAACCTGCAGTCGCGAAATTCTATTTACATGATGCTGACAAGATCTTTTATCACCTCCTACTTTCTCCTCCCGGATGCCAACGGCAGAAGGATACAAGGTATTGCGGACGGTATAAGGATGGTCAGTGAAAAAGGCTATCTCCATGTAAAAGAACCGTCAGAAGCTGAGAAACAGATCTTAAATAATGCCATCATTAACAGAACCAATATTTACAAATCCCAGAGAGAAATAGCAGATGAAATTATGGATGAGCTTAAAATAGTAAATAAAAGCGACAGAGAAAAGATCCATAAGATGATAGGGGTACTGTATCCTCAGGAGACCAACGGAGAAAAGCTGTATGAAGTTATCAGACTGAACTATAGCCTGATGGAATAGGAGGAAGGCTATGGGAAAAAGAATCGAACGTGAGATGAATGCTGCTTTTTGTGAAAGGGCGAAGAAACCATTGCGCAGGAAAAAAGAACTCATCCTTTTGATGCTGGAAACTCTGAAGCTATTCTATATAGAGGAGATTTCCTGTGAGGTACAGGGAAAAGTTATCATAACAATAGAAAAAATGAGAAGAATCAATTATTTTATGAAAGATAAGTTCTTTTCTTTTTATTTTCCTTTCAGCGCAGAGGTGACAGAGGAAGGAATCAGGATTTATGATCCGGTTTCGGATATAGAAATTGACAACAGAATGCTTTCGGCAATGATCCTCATACTCGGAAGGTACGATGAAAGGACAGGAAATATAGAAACAATGTATGATAATTATTGTGAGGATGTATGTGAGGAAGGGATGGAGGATATCGCAGAAAAGGCATGGGAAACTCTGTTAAGGATCATAGCTGCAGAACCTGGATATATACGTTATGATTATGATGAGGAACATGCGGATAAGAGGATACATCCTCTGCATCACTTGGATGTGAATTATTTCTCAGAATGTACATATAAGATAGGCTTGCCAGGGGAGGTGCAGAGAGAGGAATTTCTTGATCTGCTGGATATAAGAAAGCCATGCAGATATCTGGCATGAATAAAAAGATAGTTAAATAAGTGAACGATAGAGAAAAGCGTAGTCTAACATATTTACAAAAATCGAGAAGGGTTTTTCGTGTCCTTCTCGATTTTTTACATAGTTTCCGAATCAGGATTTAACAGAATCGCTCTCTGAACTACTTTCTTCTATGCCGACAGCTTCTTCCTGCTCTTCCGATTCTTCCTTTTCCAGATAAGGTTTGAACATACGGTAGAAGAGGCGGGAGTTGATCTCTGCGGTGAGACCAAAGCCAAAGAAAAACCAGCAAAAAGCGTACAGCGGCAGAAGGGCCAGGTCCTGGTAAGTCATATACATAGGCAAAATGGTGACAACTGCGATCAAGATCGTGGAAGGAAAATGCATAAACGCAAAAATATAGGAGTTGCGCAGCAGATTCTTCAGGGAATTGGAGAATGCAGCGATCACAGGGAAAATATACAAAAAGCCGATGACTGCAAAGGCTGTCACTGCCATGGACAGATACACGAGCATCTGTGAGGCAGAGCTGTCCTGGGACAGAAGGAACCGGATATTCAGCACCAACACTGCAAGGATGACAAGAAACAGGATCCACACAAGGACAGACTGACGAAAACTTTCCTTAAAGGCTCGGAAAAAGGTTTTCACAGTTCCGGGATTATTGCCCTTTATGGAGCGCAGCGTACAGTGATAAAGGGCGGTCAGCGCCGGTCCTATGGTGATCAGCGGGATGCTGCACAGGATAAAAAGCAGATTTGCAATGATGATATCTCCCAGTTTATTAAAAATAATATTAAAGAGACTGTTTTCATTTAATGGATTCATAGGCAAGTTCCTTTCTGTAGAATAAATTATGTATCAATACAGCGATATCTAAAATTGTAACACTGAACGAAAAAAAAAGATATAGGAAAAATAATTTACAAACAGGAAAAATGTGAGGTAAATATGGAAGAAAAGGACTGGAAAGTGCTAAAGTGAATACAACAAGTAGAAAGAAAAACGCAGAAAAATGGGAAATTGACATAATACTGCAAGAAAATATATGTTAAATTGATCACAAGAAGGCGGAAAAATGCGTGCAAAATGTGCGATTTATATAATAAATAACATTTTTCCATATTTAAAAGACAGAATACCATTTTCTATTTTTCTATATGCAATTATAATAATGGAAACGGCCGTAATGATGTATTAATAAGTTAAAATGACGAAGAAAAATGTGAAATCCGTTGTTTTTAACAAAACTACGATTAAAGGAGGAGTTACCATGAAATTTAAGAAAGTAACAGCGATTTTATTGGCTGGATTGATGACCTTCTCTCTGGCTGCCTGCGGCGGTGGCGGCAGCGACAGCGGTGACGGTGGAGAAGGCGGCGGCAGCAGCAGCGGCGATGGTTCCTTATCCCTTATGCTCTGGGATGCCAACCAGCAGCCGGGTATCGAAGAAATCTGCGCTGACTTCACAGAAGAGACAGGCATCGATGTAGAAGTACAGATGGTAAAATGGGACGAGTACTGGACACTGCTTTCCGCAGGCGCACAGGGCGATTCCATGCCGGATGTATTCTGGATGCACTCCAATGAAGCTGAGAGATACATGTCCAACGGTATGCTTCTTGACCTGACCGATAAGATTGCAGAAAGCGATGCGATTGATCCGGCAAATTATCCAGAAGATATCGTAAATCTTTACTCCTATGAAGACAAGTATTACGCAGTTCCCAAGGACGTAGATACCATTGCACTGTGGTACAATAAGACTATGTTTGATGAGGCAGGACTTGAATATCCTACCGCAGACTGGACATGGGATGATTTATACGAAGCAGCCAAAGCCCTGACTAAGGACGGCGTTTACGGTTTTGCCTGCTCCGCAACAAACAACCAGGCAGGTTACTACAACCTGATCTATGATATGGGCGGATATATCATCAACGATGATAAGACAGAATCCGGATGGGATGACCCGAATACCATCAAAGCAATGCAGTACTTTGAGAAGATGACTCAGGAAGGTCTGATGCCGAGCCAGCAGACTTTATCAGAATCAGCAGAGGACGTACTGCTTGGCGCAGGAACACTTGCTATGACAACCATGGGATCCTGGATGGTAGCAGCTATGAGAGACAATGACTACATTGCTCAGAACTGTGACTGTGTAGAGCTTCCGAAAGACGCAGCAAGCGGCAAGAGAGTATCCATTTACAACGGTCTTGGATGGGCTGCATCTGCAAAGACAGGCAATCCGGACGGAGCATGGCAGCTGATCGAGTATCTGGGATCAAAAGACGCTCAGCTTAAACAGGCAGAACTTGGTGTTACCATGTCTGCATACAAAGATACTTCTGACGCATGGGTAAACTGTGCAGACTTCAACTTACAGGCATACCTGAACATGATGGACGATATGGTAATCAGACCATACTCCAAACAGACAGTTACCTGGGAAAACGCAGTAAATGATGAGCTGAAGAAAGCTTGGATGCAGGAAGTAAGCATGGAAGAAGCCTGCAAAGCAGCAGCAGAAGTAATGAATGAAACTCTGGCAGAAGAAAATGAATAAGTAGTTTTCGGCAGGCAGATTCTTATGGATCTGCCTGCTGTTCCAAAAAGAAAAAGGGGTGGCTGTGTATGGCTGGAAAGAATAAAGTAAAGAAGACAGCCCAGGCTCGTAATGAGTTTATGTGGGGCTGGTTATTTGTTTTGCCTACAATGATCGGTTTGATCGTGCTGAACATTTATCCGATTTTTGAAACGATCAGACAGAGCTTTTTTAAGACCGGTGACTTCGGTATCGGCGACAAATTCGTAGGACTGGACAACTATGTAGAAATGCTTAGCGATGGGGAAACCTGGCAGGCATTGATCAACACATTTAAATACGCGATTGTAGAAGTGCCGTTTTCTATCATTATCGCTCTGGTTCTTGCTGTTCTTCTGAACAGAAAGATGAGAGGACGTTCTGCGTACAGAACTATCTTTTTCCTGCCTATGGTCTGTGCTCCGGCAGCGATCGCAATGGTATGGAGATGGCTGTACAACTCAGAATTCGGTCTTTTGAATCATGTTTTCCATTCCAACGTAAAATGGATTTCTGATCCTAAGATTGCTGTATTTGCAGTTGCCGTAATCGGTGTATGGTCTATCATCGGTTACAACATGGTTCTGTTCCTGTCTGGTCTTCAGGAAGTGCCTCATGATTATTATGAAGCAGCTTCTATTGACGGAGCCAGCGGCATACGCCAGTTTTTCAGCATTACCATTCCTCTGATCTCCCCAACCATCTTCTTCGTAGTAGTTACGAGAGTGATCGGCGGTCTTCAGGTATTCGACTTAATCTATATGGTTATGGAGCGTGGAAATCCTGCACTGGAAAAGACTCAGTCCCTGGTATATCTGTTCTATGAGGCATCCTTCGTAGAAAAGAATATGGGAAACGGTTCAACGCTTGTAGTATTCCTTCTGATCGTTATCATGATCATTACAGTATTCCAGATGATCGCGCAGAAGAAATGGGTATACTATAACTAGAAGGAGGGGATTTCATGGAAGCGAAAAGAAAATTAGTATCTGTATTGATACATGTAATATTGATCGTTTTTTCGATCACCATGCTGGTGCCATTTATGTGGATGTTCCTGACTGCCTGCAAGACAGTTTCTGAATCCACACAGGTTAATCCGTTTGTCATCTTCCCAAAAGAATGGCAGTGGCAGAACTTCAGCACCGTTGTCAACAATATGAACTTCTTCCTGCTGTATAAGAATACACTTCTGATGATCTTCTTCAGAATTGTTGCGGCAGTGCTCACAGCCACAATGGCAGGTTATGCTTTAGGAAGACTGAACTTCAAGGGCAAAGGATTTGCTTTTGGTCTGGTATTGTTCCAGATGATGGTTCCCGGTCAGATCTTCATCATTCCTCAGTACCTGATGATTACAAAGATGAACATGACCAACACCATTTTCGCTCTGGTATTCCCAGGTCTCGTTACCGCTTTCGGTACCTTCCTTTTGAGACAGGCGTATATGGGACTGCCGAAGGATCTGGAGGAAGCAGCGCGTCTGGATGGATGTAATATCGGTCAGACTTTCTTATTCATTATGGCTCCTCTGACCAGATCTTCTATGATCGCCCTTGGTATCTTCACAGCCGTATTCGGATTCAAGGATCTGATGTGGCCTATGATCATTAACACAGACAAGAGTATGCTGGTACTTTCTTCCGCATTGGCATCTATGCAGGGACAGTACGCATCCAAGTATCCGGAGCTGATGGCAGCTTCCCTGATCGCTTGTCTGCCTATGATCGTAATTTACCTGATTTTCCAGAAACAGTTCATTGAAGGTATTGCTACCAGCGGTGGTAAGTTATAATACATAATAAGTTTTTGTGGATTGTTTTTTAAACTGTATGAAAAAGCCGGTGCAAGCAAAATGCCTGTATCGGCTTTTTTTATTTCTGTGCGTGAGGACTTTCCGGCGCATGGTCTGCCGCCGGCGTCAAAAAGAACTTTGTTGGCAACATTTTTACAATTATAAACTACAAAACGCAATAGCATTTTATTGGATCAGATTTTATAATCAGAGCAGTGAAAAACAAAGGAAATTAAAAAGAAATAAAATACAAGGAGGAACTATTATGGCAATTATTTTTCATGAGGGTTCAAGACAGTTTCATCTTTTTAACAGGGAAGTCAGCTACATCATAAGAGTCATGGAAAACGGGCAGCTGGAAAACCTGTATTATGGAAAGGCAATCCGGGACAGAGAGGATTTCGGACATTTCCATGAAGAGACTATGCGCTCCCAGATGTCTGTATGTGTGCCGGAACCGGGGATTTTATCCATGCATTATACCAGACAGGAGTATCCTGTATACGGAACCGGAGACTACAGAAGCCCGGCGCTGTGCATCCGTCAGGAAAACGGAAGCAAGATCGTGAATTTTGTCTATGCAGGGTATAAGATCAGCAGCGGAAAGCCGTCTCTGGCGCCGCTTCCTGCAGTGTATACAGAGGACGATGCAGAAGCGCAGACTCTGGAGATCACTCTTCACGATGAAGTGATGGATACCGATCTGGTGCTGTCCTATACCATCTATGAAGCGTATCCGGTCATTGCCAGAAATGCCCGCTTTGAGCACAAAGGAGAGGAAAACATCGTCCTGGAACGTGCTATGAGCGCCAGCGTGGAATTCTCTGATATGGAGTTTGAAATGGTCCATCTGGCAGGCGGCTGGGCAAGAGAGCGCTATGTCAAGAACAGGAAGCTGGAAATGGGCATTCAGGCAATTCAGAGCCTCAACGGCACCTGCAGCGGCGCAGAGCACAATCCTTTCCTGGCGCTGAAGCGTCCGGACGCGACAGAAAGTACAGGAGAAGTTTACGGATTCAGCTTTGTATACAGCGGCAACTTCCTGATGCAGACAGAGGTTTCCACCTTTGATATGACAAGAGTTATGGCAGGTATCAATCCGGAAGATTTCGGATGGGAATTAAAGAAGGGCGAGACCTTCCAGACACCGGAGACCATTCTGGTATACAGCGACCAGGGATTAAATAAGATGAGCCAGGTTTACCACAGACTGTACAGAAACCGTCTCATGAGAGGCAAGTGGAGAGATCAGGCGCGTCCTATCCTGCTGAATAACTGGGAAGCTACTTATTTCGATTTTAATGAAGAAAAGATTCTGAATATTGTAAAGAAGGCAAAGGAAGCCGGTGTAGAACTGTTCGTTCTGGATGACGGCTGGTTCGGCGCCAGAAACGATGACTACAGAGGACTGGGCGACTGGTATGTAAATCTGGAAAAACTGCCGGGCGGTATTTCCGGACTGTCCCGCAAGGTAGAAGAGATGGGACTGAAATTCGGTCTTTGGGTTGAGCTGGAAATGGTGAATAAGGACAGCGATCTGTACCGCGCGCATCCCGATTGGGTGATCGGAGTTCCGGAAAGATTTGAGAGCCATGCGAGACATCAGCATGTACTGGACTTCTCCAGAAAAGAAGTGGTAGACTATATCTACGAAATGATTTCCAAGGTAATCCGGGAATCTTCCATTTCCTATATTAAATGGGATATGAATCGCTATATGACAGAGCCTTACAGCAGAAATACAGAGGCGTCCCAGCAGGGCAAGGTAATGCATAAATATATCCTGGGCGTTTATGATCTGTATACAAGGCTGACCACAGAATTCCCGGATATTTTATTTGAATCCTGTGCCAGCGGCGGGGCAAGGTTTGATCCGGGTATGATGTATTTCGCGCCGCAGACCTGGACCAGTGATGACACCGATGCCAATGAAAGGACTAAGATCCAGTATGGTACTTCCTATGTATATCCGGTAGTAAGCATGGGCTCCCATGTGTCCGCAGTGCCGAACCACCAGCTTTTCCGCACCACGCCCATTGAGACCAGAGCGGCAGTGGCTTATTTCGGTACTTTTGGCTATGAGCTGGATTTAAACCTTCTCTCGGAAGAAGAAATGGAAGAAGTAAAGAGACAGATTGCATTTATGAAGCAGTACCGCCAGATGATCCAGGTAGACGGCGATTTCTACAGACTTCTCAGTCCTTTTGAAGGAAATGAGACAGCATGGCAGGTGGTATCTCAGGA
>DWVZ01000182.1 GCA_019119975.1 Candidatus Blautia merdavium
CGGACCCGCCTAAAAAAAAGAGTTTGTTCCGCCGGCTAATCGATTATATCATTGCCTTTTTTTGCCGCTTGTTTTCGATTCCTCTGCAAACTTCGGTAGAAAATGCTGCATCGCAGGACCAAGATTATAAAGCGGCCATTCAAAAATGCGCTGAAATTGCAAAGGACGATTTCACAGTTGTCCGGCCTTGTTATGAAGCCGTAATCTCAAAGTGCAGTTCCATTGTCCACAATTTACAGGAACAACAGGCTCACCACCGATATCATTCCAAACTTTCCGATAGCGTTTCTGAGATTGTTTCTGACTTTGCCCAAAATTTGTCCGACTCGGTTTTGAGCCAATCCCAAAAGTCGGAGGCAGAACTGCTTCAAAAAGAGCGGACGCTACCGGACTTCACAATTTCTCTACTGGGCCGAACCAAGGCTGGGAAAACAACGCTTCATGCTATTTTAACAGGAGAAGGTCGTGACAAGATCGGCTCCGGATTGCAGCGCACAACCCGTTACAACCGTGTTTATCAGTGGAATTTGCTGCGCCTGATTGATACCCCAGGGTTCGGCTCTGCCGAAGCTGCCGGTCGTTCTGACGATGAGATTGCCGCCGCTGTTTTAGATGAATCCGATATTATTTGTTTTGTTGTGGTTGACGAAGGAATACAAAAGGATATTCTGGAGTTTATCCAACGTGCTTCCAAACGCAATAAGCCCATCATTATTCTGCTGAATCACAAACAAAACATCCGGGATTCCGTGCACTTCAAGCGTTTTTTGCAAAAGCCGACCGACTGGCTTACCACAACCGGCGAAGCCAATCTGCAAGGATATTCCAACAGGATTTATCGTTTTGCCCAAGAAAACGGTTTCGGAAATCTGATATCCGTATACCCAGTATTTTTATTGGCGGCTTTAATGGCCCAGGAGCCTGAATATACCAAGTACAGTAAGCTTCTGTGGGAGAGTTCCAACCTGGAACCGTTTATAGAAAAACTAAAAAGCTGGATCACTTTTTCTGGCCCTTTGAAGCGTTCCCAAACCTTGCTGGACGGTACGATCCAGGACTTTTCCCATACAGAAGAAAAACTTCAGCGGGAACTGCTTCCCATCAACCAAGAGATTCAAGCCCTGCAGACACGCTGGCCGGCTACTGTGACCACAATCCGAAAAGAACAACAAGTTCTGATGGATCATCTGAAAGATCTTCTGGATGAACGTTTTTCCCGGCTGAAAAAGCAAGAGGCCCTCAATTTTGCCACGCAATATTTTGACTGTAAGGATGACCTTTCTTCCAAATGGACCGAATATCTGGACTCCATTCATTTTGAGCGAACTTTGGAAGAAGATGTCAAGGAACTTACGAATCAATTCCTTTCAAAAGTGGATAATACTGTGCGGGATTTTCTGGAAGATTTTTATTTTGCTTTCAGTTCTGATCTTTCTCTCGACGGGGGGCAGAAACTTTCTTTTAACTTTCGGCTTGCTACCAATATTTTGGCATCCCTTATGGACGCAGGTGGGCTTATAGCAAGTTTTTTTATCCCTTTTGGATGGGTAATTGCAATTCCAGGGGCTATTTTGCACATACTCTCTCGCCTTTTTACAAGCCAGGCGGAAAAAAGGAAACAAGCCATTGACGCGTTATACGGGAAACTTAGCAGTCAAATTGAGGAAAAGATTCCCAGCTGGCGATATTCTATCACTGAACAGATTCACAAGCAGACAGAAGAGCTTATTCAAAAAAGTGACCGCGCGTTTTCCTCCGCTACGCAGGAGCTGAACGATGTCATCCATACCTGTGATGGTCTGGCCAATATCTACACGGAACAGAGGCAACACCTGAATCAGGTATATGCATGGCGGATTCTGACCTTTATGGAAGGGAAGGTTGAAATGTATGCCGATACAGATATCGGCGCAGTAGTTCATGATGTGGAACGTCTGCCAGGCTTGATCCGTATTCACACACCACTTTCTATCACCATTGCACCGGATGCCTTAAAGGATGTTATTTCGGAACAAATTGAAATCGTTGGAACGGAGACTGTGTCATGAATAACGAACAATTTACAGCAGGAGAATGCGCCCGGAAAATCAATGCTTGCCAAGCCAAACTCTTTGCTTTGTATGAGCAGAACGGTTTTTCAGATCAGATAGCAAAGGTAAAGGAGAGTCTGGCGCATATTGCACCAGAACAATATATACGGGTGGTATTTATCGGTCAATACAGTTCTGGAAAATCCACGATCATCTCTGCTCTTACCGGCAACCAAAATATTCGAATAGATTCTGATATCGCCACGGATATTGCCACCGATTACAATTGGTCAAACGGAATTTTGCTGACCGATACGCCTGGTTTATATACTGACCGTACAGAACATAGCGAGAGAGCTTTGAAAGCCATCCGGGAGTCCGATCTGCTGATTTACTGCATCACAAGTGATTTGTTCAACCAGTATACACAGGCCGATTTCATCCAGTGGGCCTTTGAAAAAGGGTATAAGAACAAGATGTTTCTTGTGATCAACAAAATGTCCAAGGAGGCCGAGGACTATAACACACTGGTTCGGAACTATACTACCACCTTGAATCGGTCTTTGGCTCCACATTCTTTGGACGAACTTCCGCACGCGTTTGTGGACGCACAGGATTACCGGACCGGTGTTTCCGAGAACGATCCGGAACTTATAGAAATCAGTCATTTCCCGGATTTTATCCGACAGTTAAATCGCTTCATTTTACAAAAGGGGCAACTTGGTAAACTAGATGCACCGATCCAGATTCTGAAATCTTCTATCGATGAGGTTTCTGCTTTCCGTGCAGATTCGGAAAAAGACAAAGCGTTCCTTGCGCTGCTTTCCCGTCTTGAAAAGAAAGTGGACTGGTATCGGAATCAGGTGTCGCTCGATATTCACAGAGATATTCACCGGGGGGTGCGTCCGATTGTTGATAAAGGATATGAGCTGTCCAACTCGGTCGGAGTCGAGGACATCTCCTTTAATGAATCGGATCTGAATGCCTTGATTGAGGATGTTTGCGAGTCCCTCAATGCGCGGATAACAGCACTAGTAGAACAAAATATGCATATGTTGGAAGAGGATATCGCACAGGTTCTCGACAGCGATACCGCTGACGTTTTCTTCAAGGGAGTGGAGGGAACCATTTCCGGAAAGCGTCACCTTTTCGAAAGCAAACAGACAAAATTCGACAGAGTCCAGTTCGAAACAATCAACGATATCCTTAAAAAAATAACCGGCCAGACGGTAAATTGGGCCCAAAATGGAGCCGGTTCTGCAAAGTTCTTTCTGAAAGCGTCCGAATCTTCCGGTTCCACCATTCACGAGTTCGTAAAGGGAGCAGGAGCCGCATTGGGATACAAATTCAAGCCATGGCAAGCGGTCAAGATAACTAAAAACATTGGAAACGTAGCCAAGGTCTTGGGGCCTCTTGTAAGCATTGCTGGATTTGCTATGGATGTAAAGGAAAATATCGACGAGGCAACGCAGAACGAACGAATTGCTACACAACAGATGCAGTTCCGGCAAGAGTTTGTTTCCATAGCAGACGATTTGGAACAGCAATATCTGCAAAACCTTTCTACCGTGTTTGACTTTTATAAGGATGCAGCAGAACAGATTACAAACAAAAGAAATGATTGCCTTAAAGCCAGGCAAAAAAGCGATGCCCTGTCCAAAGAGTTGCTTGGGTTGAAGACACAGTTGACCGAAATCCAAGCCAAGCTCTTTTGACATTTTATCTTTAACGTCGCCACTGGAGGATTGCTGCTTTAGCTTTAATTATGCAGTCGCACAGAGTAAGTCCAATCGAAAAATCTTGTCAGGTAAAGCAGAAATCGCAGGAGGTGACAGCCATGCAGGAAAAGCTCTACGAAACGCCTTGCGGCAAGATTCATTACTGGGTGAATTGTGACTGCGGCCCCGAAGCCATCACCCTGGTTTTTCTGCCGGGGCTGACCGCTGACCATCAGCTGTTTGACAAACAGATTGCCTGTTTCGAAGGGAAATACAATCTGCTGGTATGGGACGCCCCCGGCCATGCCGCTTCCTGGCCCTTCCGACTGACCTTTTCCCTGATGGACAAGGCAAGATGGCTGGACGAGATTCTCTGCCGGGAAGCTCTGTGCCAGCCGGTGATCGTGGGGCAGTCTATGGGCGGTTATGTGGGACAAGCCTATGCGGAATTGTTTTCCCAAAAACTAAAGGGCTTTGTGGCCATGGATTCGGCCCCACTGCAGCGAAAGTATGTGACGGGCATCGAACTGTGGCTGCTGAAACGGATGGAGCCGGTCTATCGCCATTACCCGTGGAAGTCCCTGTTGAAAACCGGGTCGAAAGGGGTGGCCACCTCGGCCTATGGACAGGCCCTGATGCACGAGATGATGATGACCTACGACGGCGACCAGGAACGATACGCCCGGCTGTCAGGCCATGGGATGCGGATGCTGGCCCAGGCTATGGAAGCCGACCTTCCCTACAGAATTCCCTGTCCGGCGCTGCTGATCTGCGGAGAAAAGGATCATGCCGGTTCCTGCATCCGGTACAACAAAGCCTGGCACAAAAACACCGGTATCCCGCTGGTGTGGATCCCCGGAGCCGGACACAATGCCAACACCGATGCGCCGGACGAGGTGAACGGGCTGATCGGGAAGTTTGTGGAGGGATTGTGACGGGAAGTCCCCCGTGCCGTAGTATTTCCTTCGTCAAAGCGGCAAAAGGCAGCACCTTGACGGGCTATTCCGGGCTTGTTAGACTATACTTATATAAAAGAAACGGGAAAGCCGTCCTGCGGGACGGCGGCCGGGCCGGGAACGGGGCACCAGACAAAAACCGCCGTTCTGCCGTGCTTTTGCGCGGCGGGCACCGTGCCCGGGACCCAAACAAGGAGTCAACAATGCTGGACAACGAACTGAAGAATAAAATCAACAGCCTGTGGGAGATTTTCTGGACCGGGGGCATCACCAATCCGCTGGACGTGGTGGAGCAGATGACCTATCTGATGTTCATCCACGACCTGGACGCCGCGGACAACCAGCGCGCCAAGGAGAGCGCCATGCTGGGCCTGCCCCACAAGAGCATTTTTGCGGGCGACATCACCATAGGGGAGCGGAGCATTCCGGGCGAGCAGCTGAAATGGTCGGTGTTCCGGGACTTCCCGGCGGCGCAGATGTATGGGGTGATGCAGGAATGGGTGTTTCCCTTCATCAAGGGGCTGCACGGCGACAAGGACAGCGCCTATGCCAAGTACATGGGGGATGCCATTTTCAAGATTCCCACCCCGCTGATGCTGGAAAAGATCGTCACGGCGATGGATGCGATTTACGAGCAGTCCCGCCAGGCAAACAGCCCGGATGTGCGGGGCGACATTTATGAATACCTGCTTTCCAAGCTGTCCACCGCGGGGGTGAACGGCCAGTTCCGCACGCCGCGGCATATCATCCGGATGATGGTGGAGATGATGGCCCCCCAGCCGGACGAGGTCATCTGCGACCCGGCCTGCGGCACCGGCGGCTTTCTGGTGGAGGCCGGGCACTACCTGAAAGAGAAATACAAACAGGAGATCTTCTTTGACCGGCAGAAAAAAGACCATTACATGAACCGGATGTTCCACGGCTATGATATGGACCGCACCATGCTGCGCATCGGCGCCATGAACATGATGACCCACGGCATCGACAACCCGTCTATTGAGTACCGGGACAGCCTTTCGGACCAGAACCCCGACCGGGAGACCTATTCCCTGATTCTGGCCAATCCGCCCTTCAAGGGCAGCCTGGACGCCGACATTGTTTCCACCGACCTGCTCAAACTGTGCAAGACCAAAAAGACCGAGCTTTTGTTTCTGGCCCTGTTTCTGCGGATGCTGAAGGTGGGCGGCCGGTGTGCCTGCATCGTGCCGGACGGGGTGCTGTTCGGGTCCAGCACGGCGCACAAGGCGATCCGCAAGGAGATTGTGGAGAACCACCGTCTGGAGGCGGTGATCTCCATGCCCAGCGGGGTGTTCAAGCCCTACGCGGGGGTGTCCACGGCGGTGCTGGTGTTTACCAAGACCGGCCACGGCGGCACCGACGAGGTGTGGTTCTATGATATGAAGGCGGACGGTTTTTCCCTGGACGACAAGCGCACCGAAATTAAGGAGAACGACATTCCCGACATCATCGCCCGGTTCCACAACCGGGCGGCGGAAAAAGACCGCGCCCGCACCGAGCAGTCCTTTATGGTGCCCAAGGAGGAGATTGCCGAAAACGGGTATGACCTTTCCATCAACAAGTACAAACAGGTGGAGTATGTGCCGGTGGAGTATCCGTCCACCACCGAGATTATGGCCGACCTGCACGAGCTGGAAATGCAGATCACCCAGGGCCTGGCGGAACTGGAGGAGATGCTGTGATTGAGAAATATTTGCCTGAAGTCTGCAAGATTCAGTATGGTTTCCCTTTCGATTCCGCTCAGTTTTCCACGGATGAAGGAATGCCTTTGATACGAATCCGGGACGTAGTCCGAGGATATTCGGAAACCTTTAGCACTGAAAAATACAAAGAGGAATATGTCGTTCATCAAAACGACCTGTTGGTTGGTATGGACGGTGAATTTAATATTGCCAAGTGGGGAAAAACTCCTGCCCTTCTTAACCAACGAGTTTGCAGATTGATTCCTTTTCCTGAAGAAATAGATAAAAACTATTTGTTCTATTTCATGCCCAGCGCTTTGAAAAGAATTGAAGAAAAAACGCCTTTTGTTACTGTCAAGCATTTGTCAGCTAAAGAGTTGAACAAGATTATCGTTCCGTTGCCGCCGTTGGATGAACAGCGCCGTATTGCTGCTGTTTTGGACAAAGTCACCGACCTGATTGCCCAACGCCGCGCCCAGCTGGACAAGCTTGACCTGCTGGTCAAATCCCGCTTTGTGGAGATGTTCGGGGACCCTGCATGTAGTACAAAATGGGCAACTAAAAAGCTTTCCCAGCTAGGAGAACTAAACCGTGGCGTTTCCAAGCACAGACCGCGGAATGACCCTGCACTACTAGGTGGGCCTTATCCACTTATTCAAACGGGCGATGTGTCCAATTCTGGATTGTATATAACAGAACATTCTGCAAGCTATTCAGAACTTGGCCTTGCTCAAAGTCGGCTTTGGAAGGCAGGTACTCTATGCATTACGATTGCCGCAAACATTGCACAGACTTCTATACTGACCTTTGATTCTTGTTTTCCTGACAGCGTTGTAGGATTCATACCTGGAAATGAAACCAACGCAATCTTCATGCATTACTGGTTTGGATTTTTCCAAAAGATCTTAGAGGAACAAGCCCCACAAGTGGCTCAAAAAAATATAAATTTGAAAATACTGAGCGGTTTGGATGTAATTGTTCCACCTTTCGATTTGCAAAATAAATTTGCACAATTTGTCAGCTATGTAAACATAGTTAGAAAGGATATAACCTGTAG
>DWVZ01000183.1 GCA_019119975.1 Candidatus Blautia merdavium
TGAACAGCTTCAAAACTTTAGTCGGCGGGGAACTGACATCCTACAATGAAATGATGAGCAAAGCAAGGGCGCTCGCCACAAAACGTATGGTAGAAAGCGCAGAGGCTCTTGGCGCTGACGCCATTGTCTGCACAAGATACTCCTCCGCTTCTGTGGCGCAGGGCGCGGCTGAACTGATGGCATACGGAACTGCGGTGAAATTCATCTGAAATTTTCTGTGACCGGCACATGGGATTTTTTTTCGCTGAAACGAAGCAGCGAGAAAGCTTCCGCTACAGCCCCCGCTCTATTTCCTAATATATATAGAAGAAGCAGGAAACCACAGGTTTTTCACCTGTATTTCCTGCTTTTTTCCTGCTTCTATTTCCCTGCGATGTCCTTTCCTCTGCTCCGCCTCTCCTATTCTTCCAGAAGATCCCGGTCCCGAAACAGACTGTTTACCGCATCCTGATAATCAGAAAGCTTCTGCGCCTTTTTGATCTTTTTCATATATTTCTGATTCTCCGGGAATAGGCTTCCCATATAGAACCACAATTCTTTCATCTTAAATAATACATTCCGGTCCCCTGACAGAACGCCAGCATATTCCTGGCAAAGGACATCATGAAATTCTTTGAGACGGCTTTTTTCCAATCCTTTTCTCTCACGGATCCTGTCTGCGAGAGCGGGATTGCGGATCAATCCTCTTCCCAGCATGAACGTATCCACATCCGGGAATTTTTCGCAGAACTTTATCCACAGATTCTCTGTGAATAAATCACCATTGTAGCAGACCGGATTCCTGCTGTCTGCGAAAGCCCTTCCGAAGGTTTCCAGATCCGGCGTATTTTTATAATAATCGGTCTGCAGCCTGGGATGGATGATCAGTTCCTTTGCCGGATACTGATTATAGATGCGAAGCAGTGTGTCAAACTCCTCTTTGTCTTCCTTTCCGATCCTGGTCTTGATGGAAATCTCCATGGAAAGTCCTGAAAAAATCTGATCCAGAAAGCGGTCCAGCTCCTCCGGAAATTCCAAAAATCCAGAGCCTTTCTTCTTTGCCGCCACAGTGCCGGAGGGGCATCCCAAGTTCAGGTTTACTTCTTTATATCCATACTGTTCCAGTTCCTTCGCACATTTTATGAAGGAATCTGCTTGATTGGTTAAAATCTGCGGCACCAGGAAGATTCCTTCATTATGCTCCGGAAGGATATCGTTTTTCTCTCTGGGCGTCATCAGCTTCTTTGGTCCCGGGGACAAAAACGGGGTAAAATATTTATCCACGCCAGGGAAAAATCGGTGATGCACGCTTCTGTATACATATCCGGTAATCCCCTCCATGGGAGCGAAATAAAACTTCTTATCCACTGCATGTACTCCTGTTCTTTTAACATTGCCTGTCCTTTCAGGCATATCAGAGCACATTGTAACACGTTTTTTCCTGTATGAAAATACATTTTAGAGCCATTTTTAGATCCAGTTCTGAAATCATGTCATGCCTTCTTTCATAAAGAAAACACTAATCTTCTCTCAGCCGCTCCACCATGCTTTTCTTCTGCGTCTGGCTGTAAGCCGCCAGAGAGATTCCCGCCGCCAGGACTGCAAACACCGGCAGCATGATCAAGAAGGGAAGCGGCGTATAGCGGTAGGCAAAGCACAAAACTACCTGATTGAGTGCTCCCACGATCACATAAGCGCCCAAGCTGCCTGCCAGGATACTGATCACTGCTGAGATCAGCAGATAATATCCGCTTTCCCACAAAAGCATTTCTCTGACCTGTCCCCGGGTCATACCGATGCTCTGCAGCACGGCGATCTCCTGCTTCCTGGAAAGAATTCCTGTGAGAACAGAATTGGCAAAGTTCAGGATCCCGATTACCGCAACCACAGCGCACAGCGAAAATCCTACCGCAGAAATCCCCTGGACCACACCGGAGAATTCTTCGGTCAGGGTGTCCTTGGACACATAGCCCATAGAAGAATCCACCTGTTCTGTATAGTATTTCAGATAGTCCTGGAAAGCCTCCCTTTCCTGTTCTTCCACCGTATAGGATTTGGCAAAGAGATAGGCGTTGGGAACCTGTCTGATCTCTTCCAGCGGCAGGATTATGGTGATCCCGTTCATAGAATACGCATGGATATCCATACTGCTGGGAAGGGAGGAAACCACTGCCATGACCTGAAATTCTCTGCTCTCCAGACCGCTCAGATGGCTGTCCGTCACCTGACCGTTTTCATCGTATTCCAGGACGGTTTCTGTCTCTTCTGTAGGAATTTCCAGAGTCATGGTATCACCGGGATCATAATAGCTGTCTCCTTCCTGGGCAGCATCTGTAAAGATGTTCTCTACCAGCAGTACATAGTCTCCGGTGCGGAATTGATCCAGGTCCAGTTCTCCTCTGACCGCCTCCAGATTCTTCAGCAGTGCCTCGGAATATCCATAAATATCTGCCTCAATGGGGTTGTCTCCGTTCAGCAGCGCCTGGACACCCTCTTCCCCATTGGGAAAAAATCTGTAATCCGTATTCAGCTTTCCCTGCTGATACAGCTCCTGCATCCTTTCCAGCCCTTTCTCGGATAAATGGTGCTCCGAAGCAAACTTCCACAGCTCTCCGCTTCCCGTGATTCCCGGCAGGCTGTCTGCACCCTCCAGAAATGCTTCGTCAATGGTGAAATCCATCTCTGCCGGAACTGCCCTGGTCCAGTTGGTATTTCCGATCATATAATCTCCGCTGATCCTGTCCTCCAGATACTCCTCGATCCGGAAGCTTCCCACTGCTGTGGCGATCAGTTCCAAAAGGATCACACTGAGAGAAACAGAGAAAATGACAACTGCCGTCTTTTTCTTATTTCTTCCCAGATTAGAAAGCGCCATGCGGCGGATCTTTGCTCCGCCCCGGGATTTCTTTTTTCTCTTTCTTTTCAGATTTCCCTCGGTGTATTTCACTGCCTCTATGGGGGAAACATTTCCTGCCAGCTTTGCCGGTTTCCTGCAGCTGATCAGCACCGTAAACAGGGAAAATACTGCCCCGAAAAGGAAGATCCAGGGGCTGAAGCGAAGCTTTCCATCCGCCTCATAGCTGGACATCTGCAGCGCCATAGGCACCAGGATCTGCCCCGCGAAATAGCCCAGGATCAGACCTGCCGGAATGCCTGCGATGCACAGCTTCCTGACCTGTCTGTAAACCAGGGAACGGATCTGCCTTTTGGTGGTCCCGATGGTTTTCAAAAGCCCGTAAAAGCGGATTTCCTTCAGGATGGAAAGATGGAAAATATTATAGATGATCAGATATCCGGTCAGCAGGATGATCAGAAAAGCGGCTGCCAGCAGTACCATGGTTTCCAGATCCATACCTTCCATCCTGGAGTTCATGTATGCCCAGTTGACGCCGTACTCCACCGCCTTATCCAGGTCCTCTTCTTCAATGTTCCTTCCGTCAGCCGGTATATAGCCGGCTTCCTGGATTGCCGCAGTGATGTTTTCTTCTATGTTTCTGGAGTTTTTAAAAAACAGGTTCCCATTGATCAGCCCCTCTGCCTCTCCTGTGTTATGATAGTTTTCACGGAAATCTTCTTCTGTATAGCCTGCGCTGATTTCCTCCCAATATGCGCTTGAGACATACAGCTCACTGGCATGACTGATCTGACTTCCCTCATACCAGCCGCACAGGGTAAATTCCTTCTTTACGGTTTGTCCCATAAAGGTAAATTCCAGAGGTACTTTCTCTCCCAGCTTCACCGGTATCTGAAGCTCCTGAAGGACCAGGGTATCCGCGATCAGATCCTCTTCTTTTTCAGGGTAAGTCCCTTCTTTCAGCTCCACAAAGGCATTTTTAATCTCTTCCCGGCTGTTTGCCCAGCGGATCTCCGCCTGTCTCTTTTTCACATTGTCCGCCATGCCCAGGAAGATGTTGTAGGAGGAAGAGACCACCCTTGGATTGTCCGTGATCTTTTCGTACTGCTCCAGGGTCACACGCTTCAGCCCCGCGTGAAATCTGCCTCCTACTTCCCGCATTGTCTGCTCCTGAAAGATCTGGAGCATACTGAATCCCATGGAGAAAACAGCGGTAAACAAAAGAGTGGTCAGACAGATGGCAAGAATGGCAAACCGGTTTCTCAGTTTATTCTGCTTCATGCTTCCTGCCGATAATTTTCCAACGGCTTTTTTATTATTATTCCTCATCTCCTGTCCCTCCGCTCTTTACGATTTTCCCGTCTTCTATATGGATGATCCGGTCGCACAGCTGGGCGAGCTCTTCGGAATGGGTGATCATGACAATGGTCTGGAAAAACCTGGAATTGGTCAGCTTCAACAGCCCCAGTACCTCCTGGGAGGTCCTGGAATCCAGGTTCCCGGTTGGCTCGTCTGCCAGAAGGATCGCCGGTTTTGAAGCCAGCGCCCTGGCAATGGCTGCTCTTTGCTGCTGCCCTCCGGACAGCTGATTGGGCAGGCAGTCCAGTTTCTCCTGAATGCCCAGTGTCTCTACGATTTCCCGGATGTATTCCTGGTCCGGCTCCTCCCCGTCCAGTTCAATGGGAAGGACAATATTTTCATAGACATTCAGTACCGGGACCAGGTTATAATTCTGGAATACAAATCCGATATTTCTCCTGCGGAATACGGTAAGCTGTGTTTCATTCAGCTGAAAAATCTTCTCTCCCCTGACCATGACACTGCCCTGGGTGGGGTAATCCAGACCGCCCAGCATGTGCAGCAGCGTGGATTTTCCGGAACCGCTGGTGCCTGCCACAGCTACAAATTCCCCTTCCTCAATGGACAGATCCACTCCGTCCAATGCCTTTACCAGGCTGACGTCTTTCCCATAGTATTTCTTTAAATTTTCTGTTTTTAATATTTCCATTGTCAGACTCCTTTCCTGTATGCGGTGAACAACTGATTTCTTTTCGCAGGGTTTCTTCCCCTCTCTTTCTAGTATAGCTGAGAAACCTGACAATCTGCTGACACAGACAGAAAAAATACCTGACAAAATTGTCAGGTATCCTCTTTCCTTGCAAACTGTTCTTTTAATAAAAATACGGAAAAGCAGCTCCCCTGCCCCGGCTGGGAGGAAACGGTGATATAGCCGGTCTCGCTTTGCAGGATCAGCTGCGCCAGATATAACCCCAGCCCGGTCCCTTCCTGCTGTTCGGTCTGTGTTCCCCGGTAAAAGCGGCGGAAGATCTGGCTGTATTCTTCCTCCCGGATACCTGGTCCCTGATCGGTGACGGTTACCTTTACATACATCTCCAGGGGCTGGACAGCGATGCGGATGCAGCTTCCCGGGGGACTGTATTTCACTGCGTTTTCCAGGATATTTCCTATGGCTTCCGCAGTCCATTTGGGATTGTGCCAGACCCTGCATTCGGGAAAATCTTCGGTCTCTATGGTGATCCTGCGCTCCTTTGCCAGGGAATAAACGGCGCTGATACTCCTTGCCAGGGTCTCCGTAAGAGGCGCAGGAAAACTGTCAAACACCAGGATCCCCTGCTCCAGCCTGGAGGCTTTGACCAGTGTCTTCATCAGCCACTGCATCTTCTTTGCCTGCTCCTCATTGCGCATAAGGAACTCTTTTTGCTCCTGGGGACTTAGCTGTCCGCCCTTTAAAATATCTGTGTTCAGCAGGATATTGGACAGGGGTGTTTTCAGCTGATGGGAAAGATCTGATAAAAGCACGGCGATCTCTTCCTTCTCTTTTCCTGCTTTCCTGCGGTCGTATTCCTGCTGCTGCAGAAGCTTCTTTAACTGGCTCAGCAGCTTGGACTCCATGGTATCGGCGTACCCTTCCTCCAGGGTTCCTCCCCTTTCAAATTCCCCTATGACCCGGCAGAACTTCCGAAGCTGGCAGCGGTAATACAAAGCTGTCCCGACAACGGTCAGCAGGCAGAGGACCATCCCGGCTGCCCAGACCTGCCAGGGAACCTGCGCCATCATCCTTCCTCCTCCCACAGATACCCGATCCCGTGAATGGTCTTGATAAACCGGTCCGGATTCTCTTTATCCAGCTTTTTTCTCAGCCGCCCGATATTTACCTGAAGGGTGTTTTCACTGACATATTTCCCTCTGCTGTCCCACACGGCGTCCAGGATCTGATTTCGTGTCAGCACCTGCCCCGGGTGATCCAGGAAGAACTTCAGGAGCTTATATTCTGTAACGCTGCACTCCAGTTCTTCTTCCCCTTCCCACACCTTGATAAGCCCGGTATGGATGCTTATGGGACCGGATCTCAGAATCTGTGTTTCCCCGGCTCCATCTGCCCTTTCTTTTCTCTCCAACAGCTTGGCAATACGCAGCTTCAGCACAGCGATGGAAAATGGCTTTGTCATATAATCATCCGCTCCGCTGGACAGCCCCAGAAGCTCATCGGTCTCCATATCCCTGGCTGTCAGCATCAGGATCGGCACCGGATCCTTCTTACGGATCTTTCGGCAAAGCTGTACGCCGTCCTGATCCGGCAGGTTCAGATCCAGCAGGATCAGATCCGGTCTGTGCTTCAGAAATTCCGCATATCCTTCCCGCGCTGTACCTGCCTCGGCAACCTCATATCCATCCTGGGACAGAGAAAAGGAAATCCCTGTCCGAAGTCCCTTGTCATCCTCTATGATCAAAACAGTCATCTCGGTCCTCCTGCTCTTTTTCTTTTACAGGAATCATACACCGCTCCTGTAGTAAAAGCAAGTCTGAACCTGCGGCATATTTTGTCTATGCCGCAAAGTTTCCCGTATAAAGCTGGTAATACTTTCCTTTGGCTGCGATCAGCTCTTCATGGCTTCCTCTTTCGATAATCCGTCCCTGTTCCATAACCATAATACAGTCCGAATTTTTGATAGTGGAAAGCCTGTGGGCAATGACAAAGGTGGTCCTTCCCTTCATCAGAGCATCCATTCCCGCCTGTACAAGCCATTCTGTACGGGTATCAATGGAAGAGGTTGCTTCGTCCAGGATCAGTACCGGCGGATCTGCTACTGCTGCCCTGGCAATAGCTAAAAGCTGTCTTTGCCCCTGGCTTAAATTGCTGCCATCGCCAGTAAGTATGGTCTGATACCCTTCTGGAAGACGCCGGATAAAGCCGTCCGCATTGGCAAGCTTTGCTGCCGCGATACATTCCTCATCAGAAGCGTCCAGCTTGCCGTAACGGATATTCTCCAGGACCGTTCCTGTAAACAGATGGGTATCCTGAAGTACCATGCCCAGAGACCGGCGCAGATCCTTTTTCCGTATCTTATTGATATTGATCCCATCGTAGCGGATCTTTCCATCCTGAATATCATAAAACCGGTTAATCAGGTTTGTGATGGTAGTCTTTCCTGCTCCGGTAGACCCTACCAGGGCAATTTTCTGCCCCGGTTCGGCATACATTTTAATGTCATGCAGCACCGGCTTACACTCCTCATAGCCAAAGTCCACACTATCAAACACAATGGCGCCTTCCAGCTTCTGGTAGGTAACGGTTCCCTCTGCTCTGTGGGGATGTTTCCATGCCCAGACGCCGGTTCTGCTCTCAGCCTCTGATAAGGTTCCGTCCGGTTCTTCTTTGGCATTGACCAGTTCCACATAACCATGGTCTTCCTCCGGCTTCTCATCCAAAAGGGCAAACACCCGCTCCGCGCCTGCCGCTCCCATGACTACAAAATTTATCTGCTGGCTGATCTGCGTGATGGGCTGCGTAAAGTTTTTATTCAGCCCTACAAAGGCGATCACCGTTCCCACTGTCATGCCTGACACATGGTTCAGAGCCAGAAGCGCCCCTGCCACAGCGCAGAGTACATAGCTTAAATTGCCGATATTGGCATTAATGGGCATGAGCAGGTTAGAATAGCGGTTCGCCTTATCCGCGCTGTCCCTTAAAGCATTGTTCAGCTTCTGAAAATCGCTGACTGCCTGCTTCTCATGGCAGAACACCTTCACGGCTTTCTGTCCTTCCATCATCTCTTCGATGAATCCGTCCACGGTCCCAAGGTCTCTTTGCTGCCTCTGGAAATACTGCCCGGACAGCTTAGTAAACGCAGATGTCACTTTCAGCATCACAAGCGCCATCAAAAGGGTCACTGCCGTCAGCGGAATATTCAAGGTAATCATGGAAACCAGGGTTGCGATCAGGGTCGCTGCGGAATTGATGATCTGCGGAATGCTCTGGCTGAACAACTGCCGCAGTGTATCCACATCGTTGGTATAGACAGACATGATATCTCCGTGAGCATGGGTGTCAAAGTATGGAATCGGCAGAGATTCCATGGTTTCAAAAAGCTCATTGCGGAATTTTTTCATAGTGCCCTGGCTGACATTTACCATGATCCTGTTGTATCCATAAGCGGCTGCCACACCGATGACATAAAATACCACGATCCCGGCAAGGGCATGTGCCAGCGGAATAAAATCCGGGTTTTCCGTATGCAGCAGCGGCAGGATATAATCGTCTACCAGAGACTGTACAAACAGCATTCCCTGCATGGTTGCCACAGCTCCCGCCAGGATGCAGACCACAACCATGAAGAAAGAAAATTTATAGTTCTTTACCATGTATACCAGAAGACGCTTCAGGACATACATGGAGGAAATCTTCTTTTTGTCGTTCATTTTCTGTGTTCTCCTTTCTCATCTTTATCCGGCTTGGTCAAAATCACCGCCGCCCTTTGTCTGTGATTCATAAATATCCCGATAGATCTCATTGGTTTCCAGCAGGTTTTCATGGGTATCAAATCCGTTGATCCTGCCGCCTTCCAGCACCAGAATCCGGTCCGCATCCTGCACACTGGATATTCTCTGGGCAATGATGATCTTGGTGGTTCCCGGTATGTAAATCTGAAAAGCTCTGCGGATCCTGGCATCCGTAGCCGTATCTACCGCACTGGTGGAATCATCCAGAATCAAAATCTTCGGCTGTTTCAGAAGGGCTCTGGCAATGCACAGCCGCTGCTTCTGCCCGCCGGATACATTGCTTCCTCCCCGCTCAATCCAGGTATCATACCCCTCCGGCAGCCGGTCGATAAATTCCGAAGCACACGCCGCTTCACAGACTGCCCTGCACTCTTCCAGAGACGCATCCTCTTTTCCCCAGCGCAGGTTGTCCAGGATGGTACCTGAGAAAAGGACGTTTTTCTGCAGGACCACGGCGACTTCCTCCCTGAGCACCTCCATGTCATAGTCTCTGACATCGGTGCCTCCCACCTTCACACTGCCCTCTGTGGCGTCGTAAAGGCGGCTGATCAGGTTCACCAGGCTGGACTTGCCGCATCCGGTACCGCCGATGATTCCTATGGTTTCCCCGGAAGCAATGTGCAGGTCAATATCCTCCAGCGCAGCTTCTCCGCTGCCGTGCTTATACGCAAAACTTACACGATCGAAATCAACACTTCCGTCTGCCACTTCCATGACCGGCTGCTTGGGGCTGTAAAGCTCCGGCTCCTCCTCGAACACATCCGAAATACGGCGGATGCTGGCAGAACTCATAGTCACCATGACAAAAATCATAGACAGCATCATCAGGGACATCATAACCGATGTAATGTAGCTGAAAAGGGAAGTGATATCTCCCGTGGTCATGCTTCCGCTGACAATAAAATGCGCGCCGAACCAGGAAACAGCCGTAATACATCCGTACACCACCAGCATCATGGCAGGGTTATTTACGGCGATCAGGCTCTCTGCTTTTACAAAAAGCCGGTAAAGATTTTCTGCCGCAGCGCGGAATTTCCGGTTCTCATAGCCTTCTCTTACATAGGCTTTCACCACCCGGATCGCGGTTACATTTTCCTGGACGCTGGCATTGAGATCGTCATAACGGTCAAAGGTTTCCTTAAAAACCGGGGACGTCTTTTTCATGATCCCAGCTAGGATCAGAGCAAGAAAACACATTGCTACCAGAAATACCAAGCTCAGCTTCCGGTTGATCCAAAAGCACATGAGCATGCTGCTTACCAGCATCAGCGGCGCTCTCACCGCAATCCGGATCACCATCTGAAAGGCATTCTGCACGTTAGTGACATCTGTTGTCATTCTGGTAACCAATCCCGCTGTACTGAATCTGTCTATGTTGGAAAAGGAAAAATCCTGTATGCGGATATAAATACTCTCCCGCAGATTGCACGCCAGTCCTGACGAAGCGCTTGCCGCGAATTTCCCTGCCATAGCCCCTGCAAACAGACTGACCGCCGCCATGACAAGCATCAGAATACCCAGCCGGAAGATGGCAGGCATATCCGACTTCTCCAGCCCTTCATCAATGATCATCGCTGTGATAAAGGGCAGCAATACTTCCATGATCACTTCCAAAGTGGTAAATCCCATGGTAAGCACGGTATCCTTTTTATACTGTTTTAGTTGTGCCAAAACATATTTCACTTCTGTAGCCTCCTGTTCTTCCTATCATTTCCAGAGTAAAACAGTTCGTTTCCTAACTGCTCTCTCCGAAAAGTATTCTAGCATGGGCTGCCTTGCATGTGAAATTCAAAGATGTTATAATCTATAAAAATCTTTTATAGAAACAGGAGGCATCTTTCTATGAATACCATTCAGCTGGAATGTTTCGTCGTGGTAGCCCAGTATCTGAACTTTTCCCGGGCATCCGAAGACCTGAAGATCACACAGCCTGCCGTCAGCCATCAGATCCGCACTCTGGAAGAAGAACTGGGCGTAAAGCTTTTTAAACGCACCAGCAAAAGCGTTTCCCTTACCCCTGAAGGCATCCAGTTCTACCCGGATGCAGAGCTGATCTTAAAAACTGCCATGTCTGCAAAAAAACGTCTGGGTGTCCATGAAAACTTTGTTCCCTTTGAAGTGGGCTGCTGCAGCTGCCCGGAGCTGAACCTGTTTCCGCCTGTTTTTAAGCAACTTGCTCGGGAATTTCCTCTGCTGCGTCCCTCTGTTCGTTTAGTGCCCTCCCCTTCTCTGCCGGGGCTGCTGGATCACAAAAAAATCCCCGCGTCTTTTCAAATAAAAGAAAGGCAGACCAAGTCCTCCCTTTGTTTCAGAGAACTCGGTTCTGCCTCTGTGGCATGCATCTGTGCTCCGGAGCATCCGTTGGCACAATATGAAACACTTTCCCGGAATCAGCTTTCCGGCAGCATCATTGTATCCTCACCCCGTCAGATTCCAGGGGCTCTTTTCGCTATCCAGAATCAGATTCTTTCACAGCTTCCCCCTCAGGAACACTATGTCACAGAAACGCTGGAAAGCGTCTTTACTCTGGCAAAAGCGCAGCTGGGCTATACTCTGTATCCGGACCTGCCCATGGCGAGAGATCCTGGTCTTTGCTATATCCCTGTCACCGATTTTCCCCGGCTGCCCTTCGGCATTTATTACCACCGGGACAACGATCATCCTGTGCTGAAACGGTTCCTGACGGTGTGCAGTGAGACCTTTTCCGGCAGGTAAGAATCCGGTCATTCCTCCTGCTGCTTTCCCCTGCTTACTGCCAGCGCCACTGCCACACAGGCAGCCGCAAAGAGCACCTGGAGAAGACACCCTGCAAGGAACTCCTCCTTCTGCGCCGGGGACAGACTGCCGTGGAAGCTCAGGAGAGAAATATTCTGCGAATGCCAGTAGGTAGGGAAAAACTGCCCCACCTTTTTCACTCCCTCCGTCAGAATTTCCACCGGCACAAAGACGCCGCCCAGAAAGCACATGGCAAGGCTGGCGACATTTGCCATCCCGTTGACTGCCGCGTATGTTTTTGCCAGGCTTCCCAGCAGAAATGCCGTGGAAAGAGACCCCAGCATAACCGCAAAGCTGTTCACCAGAATATACGCCTTGCTGGGAGAGGACCAGAAACTGTCCCAGCACAAAACCATAGCGGTCAGGTCTCCCACTGCCCAGACAGCCGTGCCCACTGCCAGATAGGCAGCCAGGATCTGAAGGTTCTTTTTCCTTAAAGGCACGCAGGAAGCAAGCAGTCTCCTTTTGATATCCGGTTTCTGGTATTCCCTCTGGATCATTCCCATAGTAAAGCAGAGGATACTCAGATACAGATAAGGAAGGATGCGGAAAACATTGTACAGATCCAGAGCGCTGTGCCGGGTATTTAAAGTGACCTTTCCCTGCACTTTCCCGGTGTCTAAGACAGCCTGCGCTGCCTCCTGATCAGAGTATCCTGCTGCCAGATACGCCCTTGCGCTGCTGATAAACTGATTCAGAAAAAGATCCACATAATACTGGTCCGTGCTTCCCGGTTTGGGGACCGTTTCCAGCTTTTCCCGCCCCGTCAGGCACAGTTCTTTGAAGTTCTCCGGAAGAAGGATCAGATACTGGACTTCGTCATAATAAAGAGCGTCTGCCAGCTCTTTTCTGCTCCGTTTTGCCACTTCCACCTGATGATATTGGCTCAGATATTCTGCCAGTGTCTGTGACCACAAGCTGTGATCCTGGTCTTCCACTGCAATAGAAAGGCTGGCTGACGTATAATCTCCCCCGTTTCCTTTGTCCGCGGACACGATCGCCATGACCATGGAAACGGTAATAAAGATGCCGCAGTACATGATCACGGTATGCAGATTGCCTTTCATACATTTTAAATAACCTTTAAATACTGTCAT
This sequence comes from Candidatus Blautia merdavium, assembly GCA_019119975.1. Classification (GTDB taxonomy): domain Bacteria; phylum Bacillota; class Clostridia; order Lachnospirales; family Lachnospiraceae; genus Blautia; species Blautia merdavium. The sequence continues at coordinate 12,508 of DWVZ01000183.1, forward strand.
AGCGCATTCTCCTCATAGATAAAACCGCAGCGCACAGAAGCACTGCTCCCACTCCGGCAAGACACAGCAGGCACCGCAGATACCGTTCCCCGTCCTCATAAATCAGCACACTGTAAAGGGCGTCTGAGATCAGCGCCGCGGGATTGATCCGGTTAAAAAAGGGCAGACGCTGTTCGACGAAATATTTCACTCCTGTATTCATCAGATCCGCCAGGAAACTAAGCACAAGGCTTGTGCACACCAGGATCCCGTTTTTCGTATTCTCAGAAAATTTTCCTATGGTGCCTGTCGCCATTCCCAGGCTGGAAGCAGCAAAGGTTCCCACCACGCCGATCAGAAGGATCTTTCCCCAGGCTCCTCTAAAATCAAGATCCTTTAAAACCATCTGAATGTAAAAAAGCAGGATCAGGATCTCTCCAAATGCCAGGATCCATCCGGTCAGCAGGCTTGCCAGAATCCCCTTCCACCGCTTCATGCATCCGGATGCCATTCTGGCTCCCAAAGGGGAAGTATTTGCCTGGACGCCCACGGTAGCATACATGCTCAAAAAGCTTCCGAACATACAGGTCATGGCAATGGCTGCATAGAAATAAGACTGTGTCTGATCCAGATCCTTCATTCCCATGGTCACCTGTCTGACCCCGGATTCATATCCTGCCATGGTTTCCATGGCTTTCTCCAGATTCTCCGGATGATGCGCGGCAATGCCGCCTGCCATGTACTGGCTCTTTAAGTAACTGTCCAGGATCTGCTGCAGGATGCTCTGGGAAATCCCCGTCTCTTCCACTGTCAGGGAAATCTCATCTGCGCAGAAAAAGATCCCGTCCACACTGCCGTCTTTTAAGGCTTCTTTGGCTTCCTCTTCCTGCAGATAAAGCACCTTTAGGTTTTCCTCGTCAAAGGAATCCAGATAACCTGCAAATGCCTCCTGCTGCTCCCCGTCCTGTACCACCGCTGCTTTTAATCCGTGCATCCTGTCGCTCTCATAGATGCCTCCGAAGGCAAAATGGTACATAGTCACCAGCAGCAAAGGGAAAGCCAGAGTCCAGAACATGGCTGTTTTTTCTCTGATACTGACTGTAAGATGCGTCTTTAAAATCCGTAACATGCTTCTCCTCCTAATCTCTCAGCTCTTTGCCTGTAATCTCCAGGAAAACGTCGTTTAAGGTGGGAAGCTCTGAGAAAATCCTTCCGCAGGTGATCCCCTCCTGTTCCATATAATGCAGCAGTGCAAGAAGGTGGTTTTTCTCTCCGGAAAACCGCAGCGCCAGATTCTGTTCCTCATAAACCACAGAAAACACATGGGGAAGCTTCCGGATCTCCTCCAGCTGCTCCTGCGTCAGCGCCACTGCTTCCACATGGATCTTTTCTCCTGTTTTGATCATCTTTTTCAGTTCCTCTTTAGTGCCCAGAGCCAGGCATCTGCCATGGTCCAAAATGGCAATGCGGGTACAGATCTGCTCCACCTCTTCCATATAGTGAGAGGTATAGATAATAGTAGATCCCTGCCGGTTTAATTCCCGGATCCCTTCCAGAATCTTATTTCTGCTCTGGGGATCCACGGCAACGGTAGGCTCATCCAGGATAATGATCCTGGGCTTATGAGCAATGCCGCAGGCAATGTTCAGCCTTCTTAAAAGTCCTCCGGACAGCTTTTTCGGGCGCTTCTTCTCATAGCCCTGAAGCCCTGCAAAGGCAATGGCTTCTTCTACCAGCCGCTTTCTTTCCTTCTTGTCATTGATATACAGCCCGCAGAAATAATCGATGTTTTCATATACGCTCAGCTCGTCAAAGACAGCCACATTCTGCATGACGACTCCCATCTGGCGTTTGATCTCATAGCTGTCCGGGCGCATCTCCTGTCCCAGTATGGTGACGCTTCCTTTGTCGTATTTCAGCAGCGCCAGCATACAGTTAATGGCAGTGGTTTTTCCGGATCCATTGGGTCCTAACAGACCGAAGATTTCTCCCTCCTGGATCTGCAGATTTAAATGGTCCAAAGCCACAGTGTCTTTATATCGTTTTACCAGATTTGTGATCTCGATCATTGCTGTTTCCTCCCTGTCTTAGTGTTATCCTTATCATAGCGGGTTTTTTCCGGATGTTGTAGTGCCTTGTGTCAGATGTTTTTATGACAAAAGTCACATATCCCAAAGGCGGGGACTTATGATACAATGTCTGCAAGGGGGTGTGATTTTTGATTATCCTAACTGATAAGATCCTGCTGTTTCTGTACTGCCTGGGCGCCTGCGCCTTTTTTGCCCCGGATCCGGTGTATGCCGCTTTTTCTCTGGCTGCCGCCGGAATCTCTGCCTTTAACTATACCCTGCACAGTGAAAAATTCTGCGGCGTGGCACTGCTCCTTTATGGATGCGCTGCCGGCTTTTTTCCTACAGGTTTTTGCTTTTTTCCGCTTTTGACCTACGATCTCATGTGCTTATTCAAAGGAAGAAGGGAGCGGCTTTGGCTCTTCCTTCCCCCGGGAATTCTGGCATGTGTCCTGGCACAGGATTTTCTTGCAGGCTGCCTGTATTATCTTGCCTTTGGCACGGCATTGTGCGTTGTGCTCTATCTGCGCACAGATAACCTTCTAAAGCTTCAGGAAACCTACCGCAAAGTCCGGGATGACAGCATGGAACGAAACCTATTGCTGCAGGAGAAAAACCGGACGCTTCTGGAAAAGCAGAATTATGAAATCTATGCCGCCACCTTAAAAGAGCGAAACCGGATTGCCAGAGAGATCCACGACCATGTGGGACATATGCTCTCCAGGAGCATTCTCATGGTGGGAGCCCTCAAAGCCATATCCAAAGAGCCTGCCCTTTCCCTGCCTCTGGACCAGCTCAATGACACGCTGAATACCGCTATGAACAACATCCGGGAAAGCGTTCACGACCTTCATGATGAATCGCTGAATTTAAAGGAGGCTGTGGACAGCCTGCTGAAAGATTTTACCTACTGTCCTGTCTCCCTGGAATACGACATGGGATTTCCCCTGCCTTCCTCTGTAAAATACTGTTTTCTCGCTGTGATAAAAGAAGCCCTTTCCAATCTGGCAAAACACAGCCAGGCAACCGCTGCCCACATCACTTTGCGGGAGCATCCTGCCCTGTATCAGCTGATCTTTTCAGATAACGGAAAAGGCATGAGAAAGGAAGAAACGGGGGACGGCATCGGGCTGCTGAATATGAAAGAACGGGTGTCTCTTTTGGGCGGAACCATCCGTTTCCAGACAGAAAAAGGCTTCTGCATCTTTCTGACAATCCCCAAAACAGATGACAGAAAAGGAGAGCTTCCACTATGAATGTATTGATTGTAGACGATGATTTTTTTATTACCACTGCGCTGAAAACCATCCTGGAAACAGATCCTGAGATCACGGTCTGCGGCACTGGTCTGGACGGCAGAGACGCCGTCTCCCTCTGGGAATCCCTGACCCCGGATGTGCTTCTTATGGATATCCGCATGAAGGAACTGGACGGGCTTGCTGCTTCCAGTAAGATCCTTGCCAGGGATCCTGCCGCTAAAATCCTGCTTCTGACCACCTTTTTGGACGATGAATACATCATCCAGGCATTGAAGATCGGAGCAAAGGGCTATATACTGAAGCAAAATTATGACAGCATCATCCCTGCTTTAAAGGCAGTGTATTCCGGTCAGACCGTATACGGAAGCGAAATTACCCAAAAGCTCCCCTCCCTTCTGGACGCAGCGCACCGACCGGAAAAGGACGCCTCTTCCCTCTGGGAAGAACAGGAAATCAGTCCCAGGGAGCTGGAGATCATCCGCCTGGTCTCCCAGGGGCTCAGCAACCGGGAAATTGCCCAGCAGCTGTATTTAAGCGAAGGCACGGTGCGCAATTATCTCAGTACCATCCTGGATAAGCTCAAGCTCCGCGACCGGACACAGCTGGCAGTCTTTTATCTCACTTTATAAGGAGCCGCTATGCAGATATCTTATTTACAGATCAAAAATTATAAATCCATCCGGGAACTGACACTGAAGGATATGGAAAACGCCGTGATCCTGGTAGGGAAAAACAGTGTGGGAAAAAGCACGGTGCTGACTGCCATCGCCGCAGCCCTGGGTGCCTGCCCCGTCACTGCTGCTGATTTTAATGAAAAGGGACAGAACATTGAGATTTCCATGACTCTTTCACTTACCCAAAAGGATCTCAACCTGCTCTATAAGAATAAAAAAGTCAGTTCCTACAAGCATTATTCCTCCTGGTACCGGGACTTCTGCACTAAGCTTCCTTCCTACGAAAACCAGCTCCTGACCTTTACCTTCACTGCCAACCGTGACGGCAGGAACCGCTATCAGGACGGTTTCCACAAGCATAACCGCTATCTTGCGGAGGTACTTCCGTCCGTGTATTTTCTGGACAGCCAGAGGAACCTGGAGACCATACAGACCCATCTCCTGGCTTTTTTAGAAGATGATCTGCTGAACCAGATGCGCACCGGCTGCTGTCTCTTTGACCGTGCCAAACAATGCACCCACTGCTTTTCCTGTATCGGTCTTATCAACAAGAAAACCCCGGAAGCCCTGAATGCCTTCGAGGTCCAGAAGCTTCTGGAATATAAACTATACCACATGAATTTAAAGGATTTTTCCTCCCGGGTAAACCACTATTTTTCCCGAAACAGCCGTTCTCACGGCAGCATTTCCTATGATCTGACCTGCCATACAGGGGATATTTTTCAGGTGCAGGGCTTGCTCCGGCAGCCTTCCCAGTCCCTTCCTGCCCCCATCTCCAGGCTGGGCAAAGGTATGCGAAGCATCTATCTGCTGTCCCTGCTGGAGGCTTACATGGAGGACGCCGACCGGATGCCCTCTCTGATTCTCATGGAGGATCCCGAGATCTTCCTCCACCCGGAGCTTCAGAAGGTTTCCAGTGAGATCCTGTATCACCTTTCCAAGAAATGCCAGGTGATCTTCTCCACTCACTCGCCCAACCTGCTGTTTCCCTTTAACAGCCGTCAGATCCGCCAGATGGTCCTGGATCCCCAAGGCTTCCCGGCAGTCAGGGCACAGACCAGACTCTCCTCTGTCCTGGATACCCTGGGCTATTCTGCCGCGGATCTTTTAAACGTGGGATTTGTCTTTATCGTGGAGGGCAAGCAGGACAAAAGCCGCCTGCCCCTTTTGCTGGAGAAGTATTTTTCTGAGATCGGTCCCTCTGAGGGAGAGCAGTCCAGGATCTCCATCCTCACCACCAACAGCTGTACCAATATCAAGACCTATGCCAATCTGAAATATATGAATCAGATTTATCTGAAGGAAAACTTCCTTATGATCCGGGACGGGGACGGCAGGGACCGGCAGGAGCTGGTGCGCTCCCTATGCAAATATTATGAGGAGAGAAACCAGGAGGATGCAGACCGCCTCCCCCGGGTCACACAGAAGAACGTGCTGATGCTGAAATACTATTCCTTTGAAAATTATTTTCTCAATCCGGCAGTCATGGCAAAGCTGGGGATCGTTGCTTCCGAAGACGCTTTTTACAGCCTTCTGTTTGAAAAATGGAAGGAATATCTTCACCGTCTCCCCAGCAGCAGACAGCTGATCAAACACCTTGGAAAAGATCTGGATACAGAAGAAGAACTGCGGGAACATATGGAGGAAATCAAAATTTATGTGCGGGGACACAATCTTTTTAACCTTTTCTATGGTCCCTATAAGAAGCAGGAGCAGGAACTGTTAAAAGCTTACATCAGCCTTGCTCCCAAAGAAGATTTCCGTGATATCCTGGAGCCCATTGAGCGGATTCCTTTCTTTGAAAACAGAAAGAAAAATTTTTCATAAGAAAACACATTTCTGCCACATTTGTGCTGTAAGATAGACCTATTGAATCATTTACAGCAAGGAGATTTTTTCATGAAAAAAGAAAACCGCAGACTGGCGCAGCAGCGCCGCGCCGAAGAACGAAAAAAAATGGAGCAGCAAAGGAAGGTCAAAAAATTCCTCACCTATTTTCTGCCTTCTGTCTGCATCCTGGTCCTTGCCGGCGTCCTCATCTGGGACGGAGTCCGGCAGTCTGTTGAGGCAGAGGCTTCTGCCCAGGAGTCCGCTTCAGACACCTCAGATGGAGCCGACGGCAGCGCCGCAGACACAGCCGAAGACACGGCTGAAGACACAGCTGGAGACACGGCTGACGGCAGTACAGATACCCAGGACACAGCTTCCCAGAATACCGATACTGCCAATACAGCTGAAAGCTCCGGCTACTCCACAGATCCTACTCTTACCGTACAGGACGGAGATTCCGTCAATATCGACTATGTCGGCTCTATTGACGGTGTGGAATTTGAAGGCGGAAGCACCGGAGGAACCGGTACCACTCTGGTCATTGGTTCCGGTTATTACATCGATGATTTTGAGGAACAGCTCATCGGCTCCCATCCCGGAGATACGGTGGACGTCAATGTCACCTTTCCGGAAGATTATGGAAAGGAAGAGCTGAACGGCAAGGACGCCTTATTCCAGGTAACCATAAACGGTATCTATGAGAATTAGGAATCTGTTTCCTTTATTAGGGGGAGGGAAAGCTTCACCTGAAAGCCTCCTTCCGAAGAACGAGAAAGCTCCATTTCTCCCTGGTGCGCCTGCATGATCTGGCGGACGATCAAAAGCCCCAGGCCATGTCTCTGCTCCCCTGTATTGGTGTCGCACACCATATAATGGGGAGCATTTTTTATGGACTCAAGCTTCTCCTCAGAAACTCCTGCCCCGTTATCCGAGACGGTAATGCAGCAGTTTCCTCTCTCCTTTTGCACATCGATGCGTATAGTGCACCCTTCTGGATTATGCACCTGGCAGTTGAAGAGCAGATTGGAAACTGCTCGCTTTAAAAGCCCTTCATCCCCCTGTATCATGCAGACAGCAGGCGTGCCGTCTGTGATCCATTCTATCGGATACTGCTCCTTAAGATCCAGATTGAGAAAGTCCACGGCAATCCTGCGGACCATGGATACGGCGTTTAACTTCCGGCTGTTGACCGGCTGTACCTGATACTCCAGCTTGGACGCCAGATTCAGATCATTGATGAGATTTTTCATGCGCAGACTCTGCCTGCGGATAATTTCCGCCTTTCTTTTCGCTTCTTGTGAAAGTTCAGGGTCTTCTTCCAACTGGCTGGCATAGCCCAGCACCATGGAAAGCGGCGTCCGGATATCATGGGAAACCCCTGCGATCCAGTTTGCCCGGGCAGTATCCTTTTTCTTCAGAGAATACTCCTGGGTCTTCAGCTTCTGAGAAGTCCGGTTGATGGAAACTGCCATATCCGAAAGCAGCCCCTTCTCCCGGACATACACTTCTTCCTTCTCTCCCAGACTTTTGATCCCCTTTACAATGGGTCCCACAGAACGGAGGATCCCGGACACTGCCGCCATATAAACCAGGGTCAGAAAGAGCAGGTTGCAGACCAGAAAAGCCAGAAAGATTTTGGGCGCATTGGCAATCAGCTTATAATCAAAGGTATTGTGCAGCAGCTTCCAGTAGGCTGTTTTCGGGCAGCCTAAAAGCAGCACATGCTCCCCCTGAGAAGCCCAGATAACCGGGTAATCCTCGATGTAACCCATGACTGCCCGGGAAAGCTCTGCCGTTGTATAATGTCTGGGAACCGAGGGGGGCAGATTTCCGCTTTCCCAGATCACATTTCCGGTGTCATTTTCAACCAGCACTGCCCATGCGCGGCTTTCTTTCAAAAGCTGCTGTCCCTGTTCTGACAGCTCATAGCCCCCTTCCTGTGTCCGGGCAAACTGATCCGCAATGTTCTGCGCGCGGGTCCAGCCCCCGTTGTTTTCTTTCTGACTGAATGTATAGGAAAGAGTCACAAACAGCACCACATTCAGCACGATCACCAGTACCGCAGCCGTCAGAAATACCAGACAGAATCTGCGGATCAATTTTCCTATGCTCTTCATCTCTCACTCCTCCACCAGCAGCTTATATCCAAGCCCTTTCACCGTTAAAAGGGACTGGGGCTTAGAAGGATTTTCCTCGATTTTTTCCCGGATCCTGCGCACATGTGCCATCAGGGAATTTTCATATCCAAAGGGGTTATCTCCCCAGACCGCCTCGCAGAGCATATCAATGGTAACAATCTTCCCTGCGTTTCGATACAGTGCCTGAAGCAGGGCAAACTCCTTGGCAGTCAGAGGAAGCTTTCCTTCCCTGCGGATCACTTCTGCCCGTTCAAAATCAATCTGGCAGGCAGCTAGGCGGACACATGATTTCTCTTCTTTATAACATCTGCGCAGGATGGCGCCGATTCTTAAGGTCAGCTCCCTTGGCAGAAAGGGCTTCACCATATAATCATCTGCACCCAGTCCCAGCCCCTGAAATTTATCTTCATCCTCTCCTTTTGCTGTAAGGAAAAGAACCGGAAAATCCGAAAAAGTCCGCAGCTCCTTCAGCAGATCAAATCCGTTTCCATCCGGCATCATCACATCCAAAACAGCCAGATCCGGCTTCCAGTCCCGACAGATCTTCAGCGCCTGACGGACCGTGCCTGCGGTCCGGATCTGGGTGTATCCGTTTCCCAAAAGAATCCCCTGTACCATATTTAAAAGTTCTTTTTCGTCATCTACCAGCAGGATTTTTTTCTCTTTTCTATAATCGTAATCCACGTTTATCAGCTCCTCTCTCTTTCTCTTTCTAGAAATGAGTTTGAAAATTCATTCCCGCAATCCGCATTTCCTGCCAAAAGCAATTTTCAAATACATCCTAATGAATTATAGCATATTCTATGGTCTTTTCTCGGTGAAAAGGAAAATGTAAGGTAAATGTAAGGCAGAGGAAATCCTGCTGTAAGGTTGCTCTCTTATACTGAGATCAGTGAAACGAAAGGAGAACACCAAATATGAATATGATTGAAACACAGAACCTTACAAAACGTTACAAGGATTTTACCGCTGTATCTCACATCAACCTGCACATTCCCAGAGGGCAGGTATACGGCTTTCTGGGTCCTAACGGTGCCGGAAAGTCTACCACTATGAAAATGTTCCTGGGACTTACAAAACCTACTGCCGGCGCCTTTACCATCCACCAGATGTCTTATCCCAAAGACCGGCAGGAGATTTTAAGAAAGACCGGAGCCTTTATCGAGTCTCCTTCTTTCTACGGAAATCTCACAGGAGAGGAAAATCTGGAGATCTTAAGAAGGCTTCTGGGACTTCCCAAAAGCAGCGTCCGGGATGCCCTGGAGCTGACCGGGCTTTATGAAGCCCGCAGACGCCTGGCGTCTAAATATTCTCTGGGAATGAAGCAGCGCCTTGGCCTGGCAGGAGCCCTTCTGGGACGTCCGCCTCTGCTGATTCTGGACGAACCGACCAATGGTTTAGATCCGGCAGGCATCCACGAGATCCGTACCCTGATCCGCTCCCTTCCAGAGAAATATCACTGCACTGTACTGGTCTCTTCCCATCTGCTTTCCGAAATCCAGCTGATGGCAGACACAGTAGGAATCCTTAACCACGGGCGGCTGCTCTTTGAAGGCACCATGCCCCAGCTGACCGATTACGCTGTGAAAATGGGATATCCTGTCAGCAACCTGGAGGACACCTTTCTGGCAATGATTGAGGAAGATAATTTGAAGCGAGGTGGCAGAAGATGATGTTTGCACTGGAACTGAAAAAGACCAAACGAACCGGATTTTTTCCTGCATTTTTTGCAGGCGCCCTGGCGGCTTCTGCGCTTCCCGTGATCAATACGGCAGCCCGCCCGGACAGCTTTATCCATCAGGAACTTCCTGCTTTTTCTGTCCTTTTAAACGCCAACTGGTCCATGTGTGCCATGCTGAACAGCTTCCTTGTGATCATCGGCGCCTGCATCCTGTACCATACCGAATTTTCCGATCGGGGCATTGAGAAAATGCACCAGCTTCCGGTCAGCCGAAACCAAATGTTTTTCTGCAAAGGATTCCTGCTCTTTCTTGGCACAGGAATCATGGTCCTGCTGGAAAACCTGTTCCTTCTTTTCTGTGCCTGGTACTGGTTCCCAGACCCTTCCGGGATCCTGTCTGCTGCCATTCAAAATGTCTGGTACAGCCTGATCCTGATGCTGCCTGTAATCCTTTTGATGCTTCTGACCGCATCTTTGTGCCGAAATATGTGGGTATCCCTGGGCATCGGAGTCACGCTCCTTTTCACGGCGCAGATGCTGATCTCTTCGGATACGGTGCTGGTGTATTTTCCTTTTGCACTGCCTTATCAGTTCCTTTCTTCCGGGGAACTGTCCGGGGATGCTGTCTGCTTTTTAGCTGCGGCGCTGGCAGAAACACTGCTCTTTGGCGCACTGAAACTTTTCCTTACAAAATCCAGGAGGTATACTTTATGAACTTCTTTTCTCTGCTGAAAACTGAACTGCTGAAAATACGGCGTACCCACATCTTCTGGCTGATGCTGGTTCCCTGCTTTCTTCTATGGCTGCCTGCAGTCCTGAATGTTGACCAGAATTTTCAGAATGCTTCCGGGCTTTCACCGGAAAATAACTTTTTTATCCAGGGATTCATGGGCTTTGCCTGGATCCTCTTTCCCGCGCTTCTGGTGGTATTCACAGTCATGCTGAACCAGCTTGAGCGGACCAACCGGGGGCTCCAGAAAATGCTGTCTCTGCCGGTAAATCCAGGGCTTCTCTGCCTTGCCAAATTTCTCATACTGCTCCTGCTCGCCGCAGTATTGCTGCTTTTGATGCTGAGTTTCTACTATCCAGCTGCTGCTTTGGCAGGTCAGAGGGCTGGCGCCGACCTTCTTTTAGCAGGTGACCTTGTCCTGAAAGAGGCGCTGCTGATTTATCTGTGCTCCGTGCCCATGGCAGCCTTCTACTGGCTCATTGCAGTCTGTGTCCGGGTCCCTGTCTTTTCCATGGGAATCGGGCTTGCCTCTGTGGTGCCGTCTGTGCTGATCATGAATACAAAGGCATGGTTCCTTTACCCCATGTGCTACCCCTTTTATACCATTATGAAACTAATGGGAAGCCTGTCAGACGAGAAAGAATTCCTTTCCCTGGACCTGATCCCATGGCTTCCCGCTGCCGCAGGCTTTACTGTGATCTGTATTCTCTTATCCTGCCTGCTGTTTGGAAAATCGGAAAGGAGATAACCGTTTATGAAAGAAAAATGTATTACTTTTATCAGCTTCCTGTTCCTTCTGTTGCCCTGGACCATTTTGCCCATCCGGACCAATGCCTGGGCGCTTGAGACGCCAGCTGCCCAGATTATTATCTGTATTTATCTTGTCGCTATGCTGCTGGGCGCTGTTTTTTCCATCTTCTGCTATGTCCGGGGGCTCTCCCGCAGCCGCCTGATGCAGGTCTTCGCGGCAGTCAACGGCATCTACGGATTCGGCGCTGTCTGCCTTGGAGGGATGATGATTCTGACTGCAGCTGTATGATAAGTGTTTTGGGTAGAAAACGTAAACTTGCAATTTTAAAAATAAAAAGGCACGCATAAACATTATATACATCCTACAAAGCCGGGAAAATAAAATGAAATAACTGTATGAAATGAAAAAGACGATTCCTTAAAAATCTGAGGCTCTATAAAAGCCTGGATTTTACGGAATCGCCTCTTTTTGACTCATTAAGGGGACAAAATCGGCATGAACCGGCTGTCCCCTTGTCTCTTCCTGAAAAATATGTTTCTTTGCATTTTGCAAAATCTATGGTTTTGTATGAAAAGATGGACAGATTTACCACGCAGAATATTCAGCTTTTCTTATGTTTTGCCATATAAGTTTTAGGTGTCATTCCCATAACACTTTTAAATACACTGCTAAAATATTGCGGATTTTCAAATCCGGTTAAAAATGCTATCTCATACATTTTCTTATTTGTATTTTGAATTAATTCACATGCTTTTTCTACCCTGTATCTTCTCAGATAAGCATTAAAATTTTCCCCTGTCTCTTTTGCGAAAACAGTGCTTAAATATTCTGGAGAAATCCGCAGAGAGGCAGCCACCTCATTTAAGGATATTCCCAACTGATATCTTTCTTGAATTTCTTCCATTGCCATCTCTACAAGATAGGAATAATGCTGCTTCTGATCACTCTGTTCTGGCGTGACATTGTCTTTTAGCTTTTTATTAATTTTCATCAGCGCATCTTTCAGATCACTGGGTATTATCGGTTTCAGTAAATAACCGGCAACTCCCAGCTCAATCGCTTCTCTTGCATATTCAAATTCAGAGTAACCGCTAAGTATGAGATAAGTACACGGTATGTCCAACTCTTTCAGCTGCCGTATCATGCTTAAGCCACTCATGATTTTCATTTTCACGTCGCATATGGCTACATCCGGTCGATGTTCTTTGACCAAATACATTCCATCATATCCATTTTCTGCACTGCCAACTAATTCAAATTCTGGACTGAGCTTCGGGATAAGCTGGCACAGCCCCTGTCTGATTCGATATTCATCTTCAATAACAACTATTTTCATGGCTGTATCCTCCGTTTTTGATCACAATGGATACTCTTGTTCCCTTCCCAATATGAGAATCTATTGTAATTTCATATTGATCGCCATAATATGCTTTTAATCGGTTCGCAACATTAAAAAATCCTATATTTGTTTTTTTATATCTTTCTGGATGGTGTACACATTCATACAGCTCTTCTATCTTCTGTTGATCCATTCCACAGCCATTGTCTGAAATTTCTATATATAATCCCCTATCTTCTTTTTTTATTATAATAACAATCATACCGCCTGCCGTTATATCAGAAAAACCATGTATAATTGCATTTTCTACAATCGGTTGAAGCAGCATTTTGTGAATAGACAAATATTCTGTTTCTGCTTCCGCGGAT